>JAGDCM010000077.1 GCA_017958545.1 Bacteroidaceae bacterium
CGATGCCGCCATACTGTTTGCGGAACGTCACGCCGAACTGGCAGAGAAGATGGCTGCGGAGACGAAGGATGAGAAGCGCAGGGCGGAACTGCTCAAGATAGCCGACGTGTGCCGCTGGGTGCCCGCACATGCGCCCCGCGACATGCAGGAGGCAATACAGATGTACTGGTTTGTGCACTTGGGCACGGTGACGGAATTGAACGGCTGGGACTGCATGAATCCCGGACATATCGACCAGCATCTGTGGCCGTTCTACAAGAAGGGTATCGAGGACGGTACGCTGACACGCGAGAAGGCAAAGGAACTTATCAGCTGCTTCTGGATTAAGTTCAACAACCAGCCCGCACCCCCGAAGGTGGGAGTGACGGCACTGGAGAGCGGTACGTACAACGACTTCACGAATATCAATATCGGAGGTATCGACCGCGAAGGACGCAACGCCGTCAACGAGATATCGTATATGATACTGGAGGTGCAGGAGGAACTGCACGAATTGCAGCCCGGACTCTCGGTGCACATCGCGAAGGTGACGCCGGACGATTTCATCCTGGCAGCCACGAAGGTGATACGTCAGGGACACGGTTATCCGTCGGTGTTCAACCCCGACACCTACACCAAGGAACTCATGCGTCAGGGCAAGAGCAGGGAGGATGCCAACGAGGGCGGTTGCTCGGGATGCATCGAGGTGGGAGCTTTCGGCAAGGAGGCATATATCCTCACGGGATATCTCAATACACCCAAGATACTGGAGATAACGCTCAACAACGGTCTCGACCCCGTGAGCGGCAAGAAACTGGGACTGGAGACGGGCGACCCGCGCACTTTCACATCGTACGAGCAGCTCTATGAGGCATATCACAGGCAGATGCTCTATTTCGTGAACATGAAGCTGGCGGTGAACAACTACATCGAACGTATGTTCTCACTCTATGCACCCGCCACTTTCCTCTCGCTCTTCATCGACGACTGCATCGAGAAGGGACAGGACTACTACAGCGGCGGTGCGCGCTACAATACGACATACATACAGTGCACGGGACTCGGCACCACGACGGACTGTCTCTCCACCATCAAGACGCACGTTTTCGACACGGGGCGCTACACGATGGACGAGCTTCTCAAGGCCGTTGCCAAGAACTGGGAAGGCGAGGAGAAGATGCGTCAGTATATCATCAACCACACGCCGTTTTTCGGCAACGACAACGATGAGGCCGACGCCATTGCGGTGAAGGTGTACGACGACCTGGTGGACGCCATCGAGGGTCATCCCAATACGCGCGGAGGCAAGACGCAGCTCAACATGCTGTCGACCACGTGTCACAACTATTTCGGTTCGGTGTGCGGTGCCAGTGTGAACGGTCGTATGGCGAAATTCGCCATCTCCGACGGCACATCGCCGGCACACGGAGCAGATACACAGGGACCCACGAGCGTGGTGAAGAGTCTGGGCAAACTCGACCAGACGAAGTCGGGCGGCACGCTGCTCAACGTGCGTTTCGTGCCGGAGATGATGAAGAGCGAGGAGGACCTCAGGAAACTGGGCAGCCTCATCCGCACGTACTTCAATCTGGGAGGTCATCACATACAGTTCAACGTGGTGGACACAGAGACGCTGCACGATGCACAGAAGCATCCGGAGCGCTATCGCGACCTGCTGGTGCGCGTGGCCGGTTACAGCGACTACTTCAACGATATGACACCGCAGTT
The DNA here is from genome assembly GCA_017958545.1 of Bacteroidaceae bacterium. Taxonomy (GTDB): domain Bacteria; phylum Bacteroidota; class Bacteroidia; order Bacteroidales; family Bacteroidaceae; genus Physcousia. The sequence continues at coordinate 1,708 of JAGDCM010000077.1, forward strand.
GCAGAACGAGATTATCGCACGTACGGAGAATGAGGCTTTTTGACGTAAAACGTTTCGCCATCCACGACGGACCGGGAATACGCACCACGCTGTTCATGAAGGGATGTCCCCTGCACTGCGTGTGGTGTCACAATCCGGAAGGGATAAGCTACGAACCCACGCGGCTCTTCACAGCATCGAAGTGCATACACTGCGGAGCGCACGAGACAGAGGGCGTGGATGCCTGTCCCACACTGGCGCTGCAGGTGGCCGGCAAGGACTGGACGCTGGAGGAGATACTCAAGACGGTGGAGAAGGAGAGGCAGGTGATGGAGGAATCGGGCGGCGGCGTGACGCTGTGCGGAGGCGAACCGCTCATGCATCCGGATGCTCTCGTAGAACTGCTGAAAGCACTCGGGGAGCGTGGCTTCCATCGCACTGTGGACACTACGCTGTATGCTTCGTGGGAGACGGTGGAGCACGTGGCGGCGCATGCCGAACTCTTCATGGTGGACCTGAAACACATGGACTCCGTGCAGCACGAGAAATACACGGGTGTGGGCAACGAACTGATTCTTGACAATATCCGCAGATTCTGTAAGGCGGAGAAGCGTCCGCAGCTGTGGATACGCATTCCGCTCATCGCGGGAGTGAACAACGATGAGGAGAATCTGGAGAAGACGGCCCTCTTTATATCCTCGCTGTCGTCGGTGCCGGAGCAGGTGAATCTGCTGCCGTATCACGATGTGGGGAAGGCGAAACACACCCGTATGGGTACGAAATACAATCCGAAGGGCTATGAGATGAGTGTTCCCACAGAGGAGCAACTCGCTCAGGCGCAGGAAATATTCAGCAGGTATGGCATCGCAACAATCATCGGCGGATAGACTGGCGCTGCTGCGCTCCTGGATGAAGGAGCAGGGACGGCAGGTCATCGTGGTTCCTACGGAGGATCCGCACGGTTCGGAATATGTGCCGGCTCACTGGAAGACAAGGGAGTGGCTCACGGGTTTTACGGGGAGTGCTGGTACGGCGGTGGTGACTCAGGAGGAGGCTTATCTCTGGACGGATTCGCGCTACTGGCTCGCAGCGGAGGAGCAGTTGGAGGGAAGCGGTTTTGCCCTGAAGAAGGACCTCGTGGACGAAACGATTGACGAATGGCTGCAGCAGCGCGGACTCACGGCGCAATACCTCACAGAGAAGGAAACAGACGCTCTGTGGGAAGGACGCCCGGCTTTGCCGCTCTCGCAGATAGAGATTGTACCATTGGAACTGGCTGGAGAGAGTGCGGAAAGCAAACTCTCGCGTCTGCTTTCATGGATGAAGGAGAACGGTCGGAATGAATGCCTTGTTTCGTCGCTGGCGGAGATAGGATGGCTGCTCAATATGAGAGGCGACGACATCCCCTATACACCGGTCTTTGTGAGTTATCTCCTTGTGAGAGAGAGCGGTGCTCATGTGCTCTATGTGAGCGATAAGCAGGTGACTCCCGAAGTGAGAACTTACTTGAAGGGGCTTGGTATTTCTGTGATGCCCTACGAGCAGGCACCGGCGCATCTCAAGGGCGAGACACCGATTCCATATTGGAGGGCGGTGAAGAACGAAACGGAGCAGGCGGGTTATCGCGAAGCACATATCAGGGACGGCATTGCGATGGTGAGATTCCTGCGTATGATAGACGGGGCGGATGTCACGCAGTGGACGGAGATGTCTGCCGACAGGACGCTGACAGCACTCAGGGCGGGGCAACCGGGTTTCCGGGGACTCTCCTTTGAAACAATAAGTGCGTACGGTGCTCACGGGGCTGTGGTACACTACGAACCCACTCCCGAAACGGACATACCGCTTGCGCCGAAGAGTTTCCTGCTTCTCGACAGCGGAGGACACTACGACTGCGGCAGTACGGACATCACGCGCACCATACCTCTCGGACCTCTTACGGAAGAGGAGCGTCGTGTGTACACCCTCGTGCTGAAGGGACATCTGCAACTCCAGAACGCTATTTTCCCGGAAGGAACGTGCGGTTTGCAGCTCGACACGCTGGCTCGAATGGCTATGTGGCGCGAGGGCCACGACTACGGTCATGGCACAGGTCATGGGGTGGGGCACCGACTGGAGATACACGAGGGACCTTGCCAGTTTCGCAAGAATGTGCGCCCCGACACCGTAGCCCCTCTTTATGCAGGACAGACGATGACAGACGAACCGGGTATTTATCTTGCCGGACGTTTCGGAGTGCGCCACGAGAACACAATGCTCATACGCCCCGCAGAGGTGGAAACCTATCCCGGAGGACAGGGAGGACGGTTCCTGTGTTTTGAGCCTCTGACGATGTGTCCTTATGACAAACGTCCCATAGTGAAAGAACTTCTTACGCCGGAGGAAATGTCCTGGCTGAATGCATATCATGAGAAGGTGCGGGAGACGCTACTTCCACGACTCACAGATTCTGACGACCGCGCATGGCTAATATCTGCCACATCAGTTCTATAGAAGACGGAAACATCGCGGTGTATTCACGTCTCACGGAGGCGCAGCTTCGTAATGAGTTGCACCCGGAGCAGGGACTCTTTATTGCGGAGAGTCCCAAAGTGATACGCGTGGCGATGGAGGTGGGCTACGTGCCTGAGAGCATACTTTGCGAGGAACGTCATATAGAGGGAGATGCAAAGGATATTATCGGGCGTTTGGATGGTGTCACGGTGTATACCGGTTCGCGCGAACTTTTGGCAAAACTCACGGGCTATACTCTCACGCGCGGTGTGTTGGCAGCAATGCGTCGTCCGTCGCTGCCGTCTGTGCGCGAAGTGTGTGAGAAGGCGCATCGCCTTTGCATAATAGATGCTGTGTGCGATTCCACCAATGTGGGTGCTATCTTCCGCAGTGCTGCAGCTCTGGGGATGGACGGTATATTGCTGACACGCGATGCGTGCGACCCTCTCAACCGGCGTGCTGTGCGGGTGTCGATGGGAACGGTATTCCTGGTGCCCTGGACGTGGATAGATGATATAGAGGAAGTGCACGAGTACGGATTCAAAACAGCTGCGATGGCGCTGACGGACGAAAGCATTTCGCTCGACAGTCCCGTGCTCCGCGATGTGAATCGCATCGCTCTTATCATGGGTACGGAGGGTGACGGTTTGTCCAAGAATGTTATATCTTCCGCCGATTACACGGTGCGTATTCCGATGCACCACGGAGTGGATTCGTTGAATGTCGCTGCAGCCTCTGCTGTGGCTTTTTGGGAACTGAGAAAGAGATGATGCTGTCTGTCCTCATACCGACCTACGAGTGCACCTGCTACAAACTGGTGGAAGATATTCATGCGCAGCTGGATGCCTGTGCAGCAGATTACGAGATCATTGTCTTCGAGGACGGCGGACATAATCAGGTGTCACATATCGCCAATCTAAAAATCAACGAACTCAGTCATTGTCGCTATGAACGACGTGCAGACAACGTGGGACGTTCTGCTATCCGCAACAGACTTGCAGAGGAGGCTAAAGGGGAGTGGTTGCTTTTTGTCGATGCAGATGCCAAGGTGGTGCGCGAAGATTTTATTCATCAATATATCAAAGCGGCAAAAGAGGGACATCTGCTTGTGTGCGGAGGTATCACGCATACAGAGAAGTCTCCCGCTCCCAGTTGTGTGTTGCGTTGGAAATACGACAGGGAATACGAGTTGCGTGTGGGATTGGTTTCGACTCAGCTGAGTGCCTTCAATTTTCTCGTACATCGTGAGACATTCCTTTCTGTGCGTTTTGACGAGGCATTGACAACATACGGCTGGGAAGATGTGATTCTCGGTTTGCGCCTGCAGGAAAAAGGTGTCACGGTATATTCAATCAATAATCCTCTTCTTCATGATGATACGGAGGAAAGTGGGAGATTTCTTGAGAAGACGGAAGAGTCTCTGCGTACCCATCATACACATGCTGCTTTACTGGAACCTCATACGCGGCTGGGACAAACGGCAATGCGTCTTAGAAAAAATCATGCGGCATGGGTGGTAAGATGCTCATTCTTCCTGCGACCGCTTGTCAGGCGCAATCTGTTGGGGAAGAATCCGAATCTGAAGCTGTTTGCTTATTATAAACTTGCCTACTATCTGTCACTCGGATGAGAATATTGTACGTCATAGAACATCTGTCGGTAAAGGGTGGGTTGGAGCGCATCCTCACATCGAAGATAAACGCTCTGTCGGAGCGAGGACACGAGGTGGTGCTGCTGACGGTGTGGAAGGAAGATAAGGCAACGGCTTTCCCGATAGATGGCAGGGTGAAGCACTATTGTCTGGATATAAACCGTCCTGGCAGTATGTTTGCATATCCGCTGACGCTGGTTCGGGTGCTTCGCCGCTTCAATAATATAATGAAAACGATACAACCGGATGTCACGATTCTGTTCCGTGCGATGGGAGCGTGGATAGCAGGATGGACATCGTGGAAGGGACGTATGATTTTCGAGTCGCACGGTGCGCGCTGGAGCAATAATCATATTTGGCTGTATCCCCGTATGGAACAACGCGTTGAAAGTGTTGTGTGTCTCACTAAGGGAGATGCACAGGAATACAAGAAGGCACGTCGTGTGGCGGTGATTCCAAATTTTACGGAGATTGTTCCTGCCGGTGAACCGGATTACACAGCCCGCCGCGTCATCTTTGTGGGCAGGAGATGTCCGGAGAAAAATATCGAGCGACTGGAGAATCTATGGAGCCGAATACAGCAAACACATCCTGAATGGAAACTTGATTGCCATCATGATACGGAAGACATAGCGTCGGCATACAGACAAGCCAGTATTCAAGTGATGACATCCCGCAGCGAAGGTTTCCCGATGAGTTTGATAGAGGGCCAGAAGTGCGGTTTGCCCTGTGTGGTGTTTGATTGCAAATACGGTCCTGCGGAAATCATAGTGGACGGGCAGACGGGTTATCTGATACCTTATTCCGATGATGAGGCTTTCATCGAACGTCTCACACGTTTAATGGATGATGAGTCTCTGCGACGTCGTATGGGAAAAGAAGCAATGCGGCTCTCACATCGTTTTGATAAAAACAAGATAATAGACGAATGGGAACACTTTCTGTCATAATACCGGTTTATCACGTTGAGAATACGTTGAACCGTTGTCTGGAGAGTGTTACTCGTCAGACTTATCGCGACTTGGATATTATCCTTGTAGATGACGGAAGTCCGGACGCTTGTCCCCTTATGTGTGACGAATGGGCGAGAAAGGATGCACGCGTGCGCGTGATACATAAAAGGAACGGAGGACTTTCCTCTGCTCGCAATGCAGGACTTGATGCGGCTCATGGGGAGTGGGTGACCTTTGTCGATAGTGATGACTATATCGATGAGACCACCTATGAGGCGGTGTTTCGTTTCTTGGGCGAAGCATCGGATTCGAACCAGATAGATATGGTGGAGTTTCCAGTAGAGTATGGCGGAAAGCGAATGAAGGATCCCGTCCCAACAGGTGTCTTTAAACTGAATGGAGATGTGAGCAGGTACTGGATAGAACATCGTCAGTGGGAACGCTGTGCTGTGTGGTGTAAAGTCTTCAGACGCACACTTTTCGATGGACTGCGATTCCCGGAAGGAGAGAATCATGAGGATATATATATGTTACCCTCACTAATGCTGAGAATACGTTCTGTGGCAACAATCCCCTACGGGTGCTATCACTATATGCCAAATCCGGATGGAATATGTCGCACACCGTCTGTTGACAGTATGACATTGGCAATCAACAATCACCTCCGTGCAGCCCGTATGTTGGGTGTTGAACCCGATGAAGCGTGGTATATGGCTCTTGTCAATATGCATATCACGTTGTGGCAGTCGGGCGGAAGTGCCATATTACTTCCTTCGCGCAAGATAAATCCACTACGTCTTGTTGGGTGGAGAGTGATGGTGAAAGCTGTCATTATAGATATATTAGGATTAAGAAACCTGTTGCGTTTATGGCGATGAGGATACTGCTTCTTGGTGAATACAGTAATGTGCACGCGACGTTGGCACAAGGGCTGCGAACTTTGGGTCATGAGGTGTGTGTGGCTTCCGACGGTGATGGGTGGAAGGATTATCCCAGAGATATAGACCTTCATAGAGAACAGGGTTTCTTTGGACGTATTTCTTTTCTGTGGCGACTTCTGACGGCTCTGTCCAAAATGCGCGGATATGATATTGTGCAGATTATAAATCCGATGTTCCTTCCCCTGAAAGCAGAACGTATGATGTCGATATACCGTTATCTGCGTCGCCACAACGGCAAAATGATAATGGGAGCTCACGGTTTGGATTATTACTGGGCGAGTGTGAATCACGACGTGCGTCCGTTGCGCTACAGCGATTTTAATATCGGAGATGCTCCGCGCACAGATGCTGTGGCGATGAGTGACTATAATACGTGGGTAGGAACGACACATGAAAAGCTTACACGTCAGATAGCTCATGATGCAGATGCCATCGCTGCAGGTCTTTATGAGTATTATGTTACCTATGGAATTGCTGAACACGGAGTTTTTTTGTCAAAAACGACATATATTCCACTTCCAATAAAGTTTCCTGAGCAGATGCCTGTGCAGCGGAAGAGTGAGAAATTGCGTGTGTTCTTGGGAATCAGTAAGGGCCGTTCTGCATATAAGGGAACCGACATTATGCTTTCTGCAGCTCGGGAGATAGAAGAAAAATATCCGGATAGAGTAATATTGCGTGTTGTAGAGGGATTGCCTTTTACGGAATATCAGCGGGCAATGGATGACAGCGATGTACTCATTGACCAGCTCTATGGTTATACTCCGGCAATGAATGCCCTGCTCGCAATGTCAAAAGGTATCATCGTGGTCGGCGGAGGAGAACCGGAACATTACGAGCTTTTAGGCGAAAGCGAACTGCGTCCCATTGTTAATGTGGAACCGACAAAGGAGAGTGTCTTCGAGGCTTTGGAATATCTTGTATTTCATCCCGAAAAGATAGAATCCATGCAACAGCAGTCGGTAGAATACGTACGTCGTCACCACGACTATATCACTGTTGCCCGACAGTACGAGAAGTTGTATAAGAACTTGCTGGTCTAAATTGTAAGGGCAACGGTGAGACCGAGCAGGAGAGCCATCATCAGCAAGTAGAATGCGGTCTTGGTTTCCAGACGGAATTTATAACGTATACCGTATGTTGTAAGTAAAATGAGGGCGTCGACAATACCGGAGGCTGACAGTGCAATGCCGCAACCCAAGAGTCCGTACCATTTATATCCCAGCCAGACGAAAAGACCAGCAAAGAAGTTGGAGATAATTTCCATAATGAGGTAAACGATGCTTTCCCCACGAGCAAGTGGGAGATATGCCAATGGTAGGTTTATGGAACGCAGATAGACGAAGAATATTCCTGCAGTGGCCATAGGAATCGCGAGTAGGAAATCCGAAGAAAACAGCAAGCGGATGAGCCACGGCATGAAGACTGTCATCAGACAGAGGAGAGGTCCCACAATCAGACAACATACCTGTATTTGCTGATTGACGGCGTAATTGCGGTTTTCAAGACTGTTGTTGATAGCAGAGAGGCGAGGGAAGTAATCATTTTCCAAAGCAACAAAGGCAACACCTGCATAAGTAAGAATCATACTATATGCGGCTTTGTAGAGACCTATCTCACTTTCTGTTGAGAGTATGTGATAAATGAAACTGGTACAGAGGGCTGTCGTGACGGATGCCAGCATATATGGCACGCCTAGATAGATGAGAGGCAGTCCTTCGTGGAAAACCGACAAACGTGTGGGGCGCACTTTATACGGGAATAAGCGCAAGGAATAGTATGCGTGCACACCAACAACCATCCATCCGCATATTACAAGCGAAATGGCAACACCACGCACACCCCAAAGCCAGAAGAATGGTGCTGTGCATAATATTGTACCGAAAGCAGCGAGAGTTTCCACAGTGGCAACACTCTTGAGTTGGCGTGTGCCTTTAAGAATTGCGCATTCGGCAGCCTCCATAGGTAAACTCATCACGTAAAGACTCAAGAGCATAATCTCGAGCAGATGACTATGACCGGTTTTTGAAAAGAAATACCAATCCAGAAGCCATGCTCCGCCCAGACACAGCAAACCACCGAGAATGGAAGCTGCAAAGGCCCACGTGCGGATAATCATGACAAGATTGGACACAGACTGTTGGTCTTCGTTCTCGTATGCTTCCGCCAGATTCCGTGTACTGCTGAAGGGGACACCCAGATTGGTGGAGGAGTATATAATCTCTCCGATATTCTGGAATACAGCATTCAGTCCCATACCTGCAGAGCCGAGAAGAATGGCCGCAAGTTTGTTACGTATGAGGCTTGCGAGGGCTTTCAGAGCTTGTACGCTGCCGAAAACCCCAGTGTACTTGAGTACGTGAGAAAGTGAAACTCGATTAGCCAAGAGCGCTGAGGTTTAATGGATTGTCGATTTTACGTCCCTCGCTGGTATAGACGTATTCCAGTCGCTCCTTGTATATCTGTTCCACCTTTGGACGAACGAGTTTCATGGTGGAATTTATCATGTGATTCTGTTCCGAGAAAGGTTCACTGAGAACAGCAAATGTGCCTGGCAGCCAACGTTCGGGGAACTGGCCATAAAAGGCACCGCCTTTTAAGAACTGCCGTATCTCCTTGTCTATTTCCTGAAGGGCATCGCGGCGTCCTTGCTCTGTAGTGAGATCGAAGCCCATCTTCTTTAGTTTGTCCTTAGCTGGTACAATAAGGGCTGAAGTGATGGGACTTTGATTGTTGTAAAGCATTATCTGTTCTATGGCTTCGCAGTGCTGCACCAGAGACTCTTCAATCCCCTCAGGAGAGTATTTCTCGCCGTCGGAAGAGATGAGCAGGCTCTTGAAGCGACCCTTGACATAGAGAAGTCCCTCGTGAGACATATATCCGAGGTCGCCGGTATAGAGCCATCCGTCTTTTATTGTATCAGCCGTTGCTTCAGGATTCTTCCAATATCCGGCCATCACATTTTCTCCCTTCACCACTATCTCGCCCATTTCTCCTTGTGGGAGGGTCTTGCCGTTACTGTCGCAGATACGCACCTCAATAGGTTCTACGAGTCGACCGGAAGAGCCGAAACGATAGCAGTAACTGGTGTTGGTGGATATCACGGGAGTGGCCTCGGAGAGTCCATATCCTTGGAACATCGGCAGTCCTATGCCGATATAGAAGTGTTGCAGGTCCTTGTCGAGCAGAGCTCCGCCGCCTACGAAGAAACGCATACGTCCGCCGAAACCGGCTCGCACCTTATTAAAAAGTATCTGGTCGAACAGCCAGACGAGGGGGCGCAGCAACCATCTCAGTCCTTTCCCGTCGAGGTTGCTCTCGCCGAAGTAGCATTGGCGCACAGCCTTGCCCCATTCGAAGAGTCTTACGGCAGTCTTTCCCTGTTTCTGTATGCCGCCCTCGATATTCTTCTTGAAACTCTTGGCCAGAGCGGGCACGGAGAGAATGAAGTCGGGAGCAATCTCCTTGATGTTGACGGGTATATTTTTCAGCGTTTCCATAGGTGTGCGTCCTACCTGTACGGTGGCGCAGGAAGCACCGCGCTCCATCATGCAATAAAAACCGCAAACATGGGCGAAACAGTGGTCAAGCGGAAGAATGATAAGTGTGCGCCATTTGTCATCAATGTGAATGCGCGAGAGGCATTGCTCCACATTTGCCGTATAGTTGCGATGTGTGAGACATACGCCTTTGGGGTCAGCGGTGGTACCGCTGGTGTAGGTGATGGTGGCCAATGTGTCGTTCTCGATGGCTCTCCCTACAGACAGGAACTTCTCAAGGCCGTTCTTTTCCAGAAACTCGTCACCTTTGTGCATCACGTCGCCCACGAAAACCTCTTTCGGTTCGTATTCGCTCTGTTTGTCAAGCACGATGACACGCTCCACCTTGGGTAGTTTTGCGATGATACCGCGTATCTTGCGCAGTTGGTTGCCGCTTACAATGATATAGCGGCATTCGCTGTGCTCCAAACGGAACAACAGGTCGCCGGCCTCCTCAAGTTTTATGGAGAGGGGTACATTCACCGCGCCGGCATAGAACATTGCCAGTTCGGATATAATCCACAAATTGCGTCCTTCGGACAGCAACGCCATATTGTCATGTGGTTTCACGCCGAGAGCCTGCAGTCCTGCGCCCAGGCGGTACACCTCGCACTGTGTTTCCCTGTATGTGGTTCGCGTCCACTCTTTCCCTATTTTTTCCAGGAGAAATGTATTGTCCGGGAAGGTGGATACAGAATGCTCGAAGGCATCTATTATGGTTTTCTTCATATATCGAGGTACGAATCTTTGAATCCGAGGAAGTAGAGCACACCGTCAAGTCCGATGGTGTTGATGCTCTGTTTTGCATCTGCCACTACGCGCGGTTTTGCATGGAAAGCGATGCCCAGACCTGCAAGAGAGAGCATCGGCAGGTCGTTGGCTCCGTCGCCAACAGCAATGGTCTGTGCCAAATCCACTTTCTCCACCTGGGCGATGAGGCGCAGGAGCTCGGCCTTGCGCGTACCGTCAACAATGTCGCCCACATAGCGTCCCGTGAGTTTGCCGTCTTCTCCCACTTCCAGTTCGTTGGCATATACGTAGTCGATGCCGAGTTTCTTTTGCAGATATTCGCCGAAAAAGGTGAATCCGCCGGAAAGTATGGCAATCTTGTAACCGTATTTCTTAAGCACGGCCATCAGTCGTTCTGCGCCTTCCGTTATGGGCAGATGCTCTGCGATGTCCTGCATGACGGACACATCCAGTCCCTTGAGCAGTGCCACGCGTTCTGTAAATGATTCTTTGAAATCTATCTCGCCTCGCATGGCTCTCTCTGTGATGGCTGCCACCTTTTCGCCCACACCGTGACGTGCTGCCAGTTCGTCGATGCATTCTGCCTGAATCAGCGTGGAATCCATATCGAAGCAGATGAGTCGGCGCATGCGTCGATACATATTGTCCTGCTGGAACGAGCAGTCCATTGCCATCTTGCTGCTCATCCTGAGCAGTTCGCGCTGCATCTCGCCGCGGTCGCGCGGTGTGCCTCGCAGGGAGAACTCTATGCAGGCCTTGTTGCGCGTGGCGTTCGGGTCCTCCGCGTTCTCATCAAGTGGCGGACGACCGGTGAGTCGGCGTATGGAGTCTATGTTCAAATCCTGTGCTGCAATCACCTTTGTCACGGCCTCTATCTGGCGTGCCTCGAGGCGTCTGCCCAGCACGGTGAGTATGTAGCGGTTCTTGCCCTGACGTCCCACCCAAGCGTTGTAGTCGTCGTCGGTGACGGGGAAGAAACGCACGTTGACACCCAGTTCTGCCGTCTTGAACAGCACGTTCTTCATCAGGGGACCGCTGTTCTGGTCGTCCACGCGAATGAGAAGTCCGAGGGACAGAGTCTTGTGGATGTCGGCCTGTCCGATATCCATAATGTCTGCATCATATTGAGCAAGTATGCTCATGATGCTTGCGGTGAGCCCTGGACGGTCTTCACC
>JAGDCM010000078.1 GCA_017958545.1 Bacteroidaceae bacterium
CCAGGAGAGGTCGGTGATGTGGATCAGACCGTCCACGCCGCCCAGGTCGATGAAGACGCCGTAGTGCGTGATGTTCTTCCCCACGCCCTCGAGCACCTGACCCGTCTCCAGCTTGGAGATGATCTCCATGCGCTGCTTCTCGAGCTCGGCCTCGATGAGGGCCTTGTGGCTAACCACCACGTTGCGGTATTCCTGGTTGATCTTGACGATCTTGAACTCCATGGTCTTGCCCACGAAGATATCGTAGTCGCGGATAGGCTTCACGTCGATCTGGCTGCCGGGGAGGAAGGCCTCGATGCCGAAGACATCGACAATCATGCCGCCCTTCGTGCGACACTTGATGTAGCCCTGGATAATCTCCTCAGACTCAAGAGCCTGATTAACGCGATCCCAGCTGCGGCTGGCGCGTGCCTTGCGGTGAGAGAGCAGCAGCTGGCCCTTCTTGTCCTCCTGATTCTCAATGTAGACCTCTACCTTGTCGCCTACCTTGAGGTCGGGATTGTAGCGGAACTCGCTCATGGGGATGATACCATCGCTCTTGTAGCCGATGTTGACCACCACCTCGCGCTTGTTCATGGCGATGACGGTGCCGTCCACTACGTCGTGCTCACCGACGTTGTTCATAGATTTGTTGTAAGCTTCGTCCTGAGTCTCACGGCTCTGCTCTGAAGCGACGCTCCCGTTCTCGTATGCTTCCCAATCGAAGTCTGCAACGGGGGCAATGTTCTTGTAATCTGCCATAATTGGTACAGATAGTTTTTGTTAAAGGGTTAATAATAAATTTATAAAATCACTCGCGTGTTAAGACAAACACGGGCGCAAAAGTACAACATTTTACCAAGGTGGCCAAATTTTATTTGCAGAAAGATTGGTAAAAAGAACCTTTTTTGTCCGTGAGACGGCGTAAGTGCAAAAAAAAGTGTAACTTTACGCAAAAATAAACGCTAAAAGAGATGAAAAAAACATTGTTTTGCCTTTTGGCTGTGATGACCTTGCTGCCGCTCTTGCAGGAGGTGAAGGCTGCCGACTATGAGACGCTGTCGATGGAGAAGATAGAGAATCCCATGTTGTGGGCCGACGTGCCCGACCCGGACGTGGTGAGAGTGGGCGACACATTCTACATGGTGTCCACGACGATGCATCAGATGCCGGGCGCACCGGTGATGGCATCCAAAGACCTTAAGAACTGGGAAACTGTGGGATACATCTTCGACCGGCTCACCGACTCGCCCAAGTACGACCTGCTGCAGGGCACCGTCTACGGACGCGGACAATGGGCCACATCGCTGAAATACCACAACGGCAGATTCTATGCCCTGATGGCGCCCAACGAGGGCGGGGAGATGGGACGCACGTATATCTTCACTGCCGAGAAGGCGGAGGGACCGTGGACGCTCGTCTCGCGTATGCGTCATTTCCACGACTGCTCGCTCTTCTTCGACGACGACGGGCGCGTGTACGTTTTCTACGGTACGGGCGAGATGATGGAACTCAAGAGCGACCTCTCCGACGTGATAGAGGGTACGCACCGCCGTATCTTCCAGCGCGAAGCGGACGAGAGGGGTATTCTGGAAGGTTCGCGTATGATAAAGCACGGAGGGCGCTACTACCTCCTTATGATTTCGCACGTGTACGCACCCGGGAAGCATCGCAGAGAGGTGTGCTACCGCTCTGATAATGTGCAGGGTCCGTATGAGAAGCAGGTGATACTGGAAAGTCCCTTCGGAGGCTTTTCCTACGAGGCGCAGGGCACCATCGTGGATAGTCCAGACGGCGACTGGTACGGCATCATATTCCAGGACCGCGGAGGAGTGGGTCGTGTGCCGACAGTGATGCCTTGCAGATGGATAAACGGATGGCCGATGCTGGGCGATGAGGACGGCAAGGTGCCCGAGAGGGTGCGTCCCGTGGTGGCCGGACATCCGAAGGGAGCAATAGTGAAGTCGGACGATTTCTCTTCGGACAAGTTGGGTCTGCACTGGCAGTGGAACCACAATCCGGTGAACGATGCGTGGTCGCTCACGGAGCGCGAGGGCTGGCTCAGACTGAAGACGTCGCGCGTGGTGGACAACCTCTACCTGGCACCCAACACACTGACGCAGCGCATGGAAGGTCCGGGATGCAGCGGGGTGGCCGTGATGGATCTGTCGAAGATGCGCGACGGCGACAGAGCCGGTTTTGCGGCATTCAACAGCAACACGGGTGCTCTCCTCATCAAGAAGACCGGCAAGAAACTCACGCTGGAGATGAGCGAACAGAGTGTGACGCTGTCCGATAGAGACAAAGAGGTGACCGGCGTTGAAGAGAAGACCGTGGAGAGCGTGGCGCTGCAGCAGACGAAGGTATGGCTCCGCATCGATGCCGATTTCCGTCCTGCAGAGAACGGAGGATATGCAGGGAGAGACGTAGCACAGTTCTATTACAGTATCGACGGCGAGAACTGGACGAAGATGGGAGGCGACTACCGTCTGCTCTTCGACTGGCAGCGATTCTTCATGGGAGCGAAGTTCGGCATATTCTGCTACGCCACAAAAAAGAAAGGCGGCTACGTGGATGTAGACGCCTTCCTGTATTCCCGCGAGCAGTAGTGTCAGCGGAGCACGACTTTGGCTTTCTTGCCCTCCAGGACGACGTAGATGCCCGGACGGGCGGTCTTTGCGCGGCGTCCCGAGAGGTCGTAGACTTCGCTTACAGCTGCCTCATTGCCAACGGATTCCAGTGCTGACACGTCGGCATACTGCTCCGTGTCGTTGATGGTGAAATTGCGGGTGCCGGCCCTGAGGTTCACACTGCCGTCGGCCTTCACGGCCTTGTCTGCGTAGATGCCCACAGTGATGCTGCCGCCCTCGTGATAGAAGTTGCCGCTGTCCTCATCCTCGTGCTCGGCTGTCTCGCCCGTGGAGGTGTCGCCGTCGAGTTCCACCTGTATGGCATCGTCTCCGGCACTTTCAATATTCAGGGTGCCGCTCTCCATGTAGAAATAGTTTCTGCAATGTATTCCGTCCTTCTCGGCTCCCTTGATGTTGAGCTCGAGATTCTTCACCTCGACGTATTCCTTGCTGTAGATGGCGTGACGGGTGTTGCCCGTGATATTGAGTACGCCCTTGCCCTTGAACTTTGTGTGTCCCTTGCAGTGGAAGCAGCCGTTGTAGTTCTCGTCAGGACCGTCGGAGAGGGTGTTCACCTTGTTCTTCTTGGCACTGACGGCGATACGCTTGCCGTTCTGTATGTTGACGGCAGGCCCGGAGGGATTGGTGAGTGTGATGCCGCTGAGTTCGACGGTGCATTTGTAGGAGCCCTCAAGATAGAACTCCCCGTCGGACGACGTGCCTGAGAGGGAATAGAATATCTCACCGTCGGGATTGTCTGTGGTGGCATCGACTCCGGCGAAGTCTTCACTTTGGACGATTCTCACGTGGGACGACGTGCCGCTTTCCACGGTGACATACTGGCTGATGTTGGCCGCTATGCTCACGATGGCGGACGGACCGTTGTAGAACACCTCCACGGTGTTGTCCTCGACAGCCATGGCGGCAGAGGAGAAGACAAGGGAGAGGAACGTGAGGAGGAGAATGTGTGAGTGATGTTTCATTGTAGGTGTTTTTGGTTTTTCCGCGAGCAAAGGTACGCTATTTTTATTTACAGATTCTTGTTATATGACATTTTTTTTTCGTAAAAGTTTAGTAGCAACAAAAAAAAGACCGCTGTAACTGGAGTACAGCGGTCCCGGTAATCTATATATAAATAGGATTAAGGCTTCTTCTGCGTGATGTTCATCACGAGAGGAGTGGCCTTACCGTTCTCGTCGGAGAAGGTGACTGTTGCGTCGCGGGTTGATTGGCCGGGGTTAGGTTCAATCTTCAGGGTATAACCGCCGACAGACTTTTCGTATTTAATCCAGTCAGCGCTGGAACTTACAGAGATATTCTCCACATTGGTGTTGAGTTCCACCCAGTATGACTTGTTGACAGCATCGGCGCTGTACTTATCCTTATCCTTTGTGAGAGAAGTGGAACCGAGTTCCAACTTGGGATTGCCGGCCTGTGTGATAGTCATTCTCACGAGTTCATCGCCAGTGGCTGCGTCGGTCAGCAGGATGGTGCCCACGCGCTCCTCGTAGTTAGGATTCTCGATGACGTCATATTTGAGAATCTGCTCGATGACGGCGTTAGCGTCTTTGTCCTTGGTGGTGACGGGAGGAATTTCTTCATCGACGTGAGCTGTAATCCAACTGCGGTCGGATACGAACTCTACGAAGTCGATATTCTCCTCGATGGTGAAGGATATAGTGGATGTCTCGTTACCGGGCACCTCGCGTGTTTCGCCATCTATAACTTCGAAGATATCCTTCTCCTTCTGGACGATGGCGAGTGTCTGGCTTACATCGGAATCGGCAGCCTTGACGGTAACAATGGCCGTGCGCTCGCTCTCTGTATCATTCTCCGTAGCAGTGAATTGCAGAACGGGGAACTGTGTGTCGGTTTTGAGCTGGTCGAATGTGAGCCAGTCGTCGTCGCTCTCGACAGTCACATCGAGATTAACATTGGTGGAGATGCGTATGTTGAGTTGGCCGCCTGCGTTGTTAACGTAGTAATATTCCTGACTCAGTTTCACCACAACGGAGCCTTCCTGAGTGATGGTGAACAACAGCTTCTTGTCGCCGCTCGTTACAACGATGTGACCTACGCGGGCATCTTCGGAGGGGTTGGCATCCAATATGAAGGCAATTCTGTTTTCCTGTGCCTTGTAGGAAGTTTTGGTGAGATGCAGCCAGTCTGATACGTCGGTAATAATGTTCCAATCGGCGGTGGCAGACACAAGTACACTCTCTACGGAGCGTTCGCTGCTGAAAGTAACCTCTGTCTTGTCGCTGGATAACTTGCTGACGACACTGTCTTCGTCATCGGAGCAGGATGCCACAAAAGCACTCATAAGCACCGCGATGACGGAAAAGAAAAGATGTTTCATTAGTCTATTGAGATTTAAAATTAGTTCTTTTTTTATACATTTATGTCCATAATTTAAAATTGTGAGCCATGGAACTCACACTAATGACGCTGCAAAAATACATTTTTTTCTCTAAACGACAAGAAAATGAGGAAAAACTTTTGAGGAATTGTGAAAAAAACGTAATTTTGTGGTGTGAATAATGACTTTATAACATATTTGATATGGGAAGAATCAAGAATATCGGTGTGTTGACAAGCGGTGGAGACGCACCCGGAATGAATGCGGCCATCCGTGCGGTGACCAGAGCAGGTATTGCAGCCGGTTACGGAGTGTATGGAATCTACCGTGGATACGAGGGTCTCATCAACGGAGAGATTAAGGAGCTGCACACGGAAGACGTGTCGGGCATCATCGGACGGGGCGGTACGATACTGCGTACTGCGCGCTCGGAGGAATTCCGCACGGAAGAGGGCAGGGCCAAGGCCTACGAGAATATGAAGAAGTCCGGCATTGACGCTCTCATCGTGATAGGCGGCAACGGAAGTCTGAGCGGTGCAAGGCTGTTTGCTGAGGAACACGACGTGCCGTGCATCGGTCTTCCCGGTACTATTGACAACGACCTCAACGGTACGGATCTCACCATCGGCTACGATACGACGTTGAACACTATCATGGAATGCGTGGACAAGATACGCGACACGGCCAATTCCCACGAGCGCATCTTCTTTGTGGAGGTGATGGGCAGGGATGCCGGCTTCCTGGCGCAGAACAGCGCCATAGCGGCAGGTGCGGAGGCAGCCATCATCCCGGAAGACTCAACGGGTGCTGACCAGCTGGAAACGTTCATAGGCCGCGGTATCAGAAAATCGAAGAAGTCGTGCATTGTGATAGTGTCGGAGAGCCCGAAATGCGGCGCAATGTACTATGCCGAGAAGGTGAAGAAGGAACATCCGGAATTTGACGTGAGGGTGTCGATTCTCGGTCACTTGCAGCGAGGCGGCTCACCGGTGGCAGGCGACAGAATACTGGCTTCGGTGCTCGGCGTAGGTGCCGTCAAGGCCTTGCAGGACGGCTTGCGCAACGTGATGATGGGCATACACAACAGTTCTATTGTGCATGTGCCTTTCAATGCGGCGATAAAGAGCGACAAACCTGTGTCGGCGGCTTCTATCGAGGCGCTTCAGATCCTTTCGACTTAGGCAGGGCGTAGCATTGCTCGCGGAGCCACAGCGTCCATTCCTTTGCCGTACGGGAATTGTCGAAAGCGGTGTAGGGGATGGGCTTGCCGATGAAGATGTTGTAGTGCTTGCCGCGCGATGTCTTCACCATCTGACGGGGAAGTAGCAGCAGACCTATGTTGAACTTGATACCCAGTTTGCGGCGGAGCAGTTCCACGGCATAGAAGGTGCGGCTGTTGCGTCCGTCGAAATACATGGGTACGATGTCGCGCTTTGCGGCAACGGCCTGAGTTATGACGCTTTTCTTCCATTCCGTATCCTGCACGCGTCCGTCTATGTAGCGAGAACAGAGACCTGCGGGGAATGTCATTAACTGGACGTCGGGGGACAGATATGCCTGCGAGATGGCTTCCATGTCTTCACGCTTCTGACGTCCCAGCGTGTTGACGGGAAGGAAGACGGGTCGCAGGTTTTCGATATGCATCAGCATGTCGTTTACGATGACCTTGATATTCTTGAATTTCCTTCCGAGGATGCTGATATAGCAGATGCCGTCGAAGGCCCCGAGGGGATGGTTTGACACGAAGAGATAGTGCCCGTCGGGGTCGATGTCGTCAAGACCGTGTACATCGAACGTGACATCAAGCACCTTTGTCATGCCCTGCGCAAATTCCACACCCTCGCACTGACGTATGGGAGGCAGCACAAATTCATTCATATCCTTCTGGCAGATAAGCCATTTGAGGAAACTGATAGCCAGGCGGGGAATCTTCTTATAGTGGTTGGGAAGCTTGGTCTGAAGCAGTTTGTCTACATCAATAGTCATTGTTTTCTTAAATTTTAAGGGCAAAGATATAACTTTTTTCTTGAAAGCGCGGCATAATTCATAAAAAAGTGATACCTTTGCACCGCAAAAGAATCATCAGGGGTGCGAATCCGTTGGATTTTGCTGAGAATATACCCTTCCTGATCTGATCCGGACAATACCGGCGCAAGAGAGTATGAACTTTTAATGCAAAGTAGCATGAAGAAAATTTTTGTGGCTGTGGCCGTGACGGCTGTAGCAAGTGGCGCCTGGGCGCAGAAATCAATCAGTGTGGACAGCCTCGATTACGAGGAAATGGATGAGGTGCAGGTGATAGCTACCCGCGCCACGAAGACAACACCTGTGGCCTTCACGAATATGGCCAAGGAAGAAATCCGGAAAGCAAATCTGGGAAAAGACCTGCCGGAGATTCTCTCTGTGACACCGTCGGTGGTGACAACCAGCGATGCCGGAGCCGGAATAGGCTACACGACGATGAGAGTGAGAGGTACGGACGGCAGCCGCATCAATGTGACGGCAAACGGCATTCCCATAAATGATGCCGAGAGCCATAATGTGTTCTGGGTGAATATGCCGGATTTTGCGTCCAGTCTGAAGAGCATACAGATACAGAGAGGCGTGGGTACGTCCACCAACGGTGCCGGAGCATTCGGTGCAACGGTGAATATGGTGACGACGGATTTCAATGTAAAACCGTATGCGGAACTGGCGGGCTCGTACGGTTCGTTCAACACCAACAAACAAACCCTGAAACTGGGGACCGGTCTGATAAATGATCACTGGACCTTTGATGTGCGTCTTAGCCATATAGGCTCGGACGGCTATTTGGACCGTGCTTCCGTACAGCTCTTAAGTTACTATGCACAAGTGGGTTATTATAATGGCGGAACGAGCATTAAACTGCTCACTTTCGGAGGAAAAGAACGTACATATCACGCGTGGAACTATCCCACTAAAGAAGAAACTGCTCTCTACGGACGTCGCTATAATTCATGCGGATACATGTTTACAGACAGCAGGGGACGCATGCATTTCTACGATGACCAGACGGATAACTATTTCCAGCATCATTATCAGCTGCTCTTTTCCCATCAGTTCAACAGTAACTGGTATTTCAATGCTGCGGCACACTTCACGAAAGGTGACGGATATTATCAAGAATACATCAAGGATGCCGATCTTACCATATATAAACTTTTGCCGGCAGTGTCGGATCTGACCCGCAAGAAATCTATGGATAACGGTTTCGGAGGCGGTGTGTTTGACGTGACATATAAAAACGACCGTCTGCAAACCACTTTCGGGGGCGGTGTGAACAAGTATACGGGATGGAACTATGGTCAGGTGCTTTCCGTGCAAAACACCCAAAACCAGTTTGTGAACGCAAATCATGAGTTCTATCGCTACAGAGGTGAGAAGTGGGACGGTAATCTATATGCAAAAGCCGACTACAATTTCTGTAAGGGGTTGAACGGATACCTCGATTTGCAGTGGCGACACATCGACTATAGGCTGCGTGGAGAGAATGAGCGTTGGGATTACAACATCGGCGCACCGCAGGATTTGCATATCACACGTGTGTACGACTTCTTCAATCCGAAAGTCGGTTTGAATTATCAGTTCAGGAAGAATCACAGGGTATATGCTTCGTGGAGCGTGGCTCACAAGGAACCTACCCGCAACAACTTCATTACCGACCTTAACGTGAAACCGGTCAGCGAACGACTCTTTGACTATGAAGCCGGTTATGAGTTCAGCAACGAATGGTTGCATGCCGGTGCGAACCTGTATTATATGGATTATAAAGACCAGCTCGTTCTTACGGGTAAACTAAACGAAATAGGAGAACCATTGTCGGAGAATGTGCCGGAGAGTTATCGTATGGGTGTGGAACTGAGTTTCGGCCTGAAGACAAAAGTGGGATTCTCGTGGGATGTTTCTGCAACCCTTTCCCGCAATCGTGTGAAGAATTTCGTGGAGACGCTTGCTGTAAACGATTACGATGCGGATTGGAACTATATAGGTTCCCGCCCTGCAGAATTGGTTTACCATGGCGATACACATCTCGCGTTTTCACCGGATTACACATTCGTAAATGTGTTCCGCTATTCTATTAAGGGATTTGATGTGTCGGCCCAGACGAACTTCGTCTCCAAGCAGTACATGAGTAATGCAGACCAGGAAGACTGCACTCTGGATGCTTACTGTACGACAAATCTGGCTCTGAGCTACAGCTGGAAGAATTTGCGTCGTATCAAAGGTATCACGATAGGATGTACCGTATATAATATTTTCAACGCAGAGTACGATAATAACGGTTGGGCTGCTTCGGAGCGTGCATACGTGAATGGTGTGGATCAGGGACGAGTGAATTATTCGGGATATGCAGCGCAGGCGGGAACGAACGTGCTGAGTAATGTCTGCCTGCAATTTTAAATGGATATAGACACTGTCATAGAAATCTCCGGTACTCTGGTAGGGCTTTTATATCTCTACTGGGAGTACAAGGCAAGCCGCAAGGTGTGGTATGCCGGTATTGCCATGCCTGCGATATCCCTTTGGGTGTACTGGAAATCAGGACTCTATGCCGACTTCGGGATAAACGTGTATTATCTTGTCGCTGCATTGTATGGTTTATGGCTGTGGCGAAAGAATCAGGGGGATGCACGGTATGCCCCGATTACGTCGATGCCCGCAAGAATTCTCATTCCTCTGCTGGCGGCCTTTATGGTAGTATTCATATCTACGGGATTTATATTGGATAACTATACACCGAGCGATGTCCCCTGGTGGGATTCGTTCACTACGGCACTGTCGGTTGTGGGGCTATGGATGCTGGCACGCAAGTGGGTGGAACAATGGATTCCCTGGATCGTGGTGGATGCTGTGTCCTCTGCTCTTTACATATATAAGGATATATATTTTTATGCCATTCTGTATGGATTGTATACCGTTGTGGCTATAATTGGGTATTTTGCATGGAAAAAGAAAATGCAGTTGTCTTAGGTGCGGGTGATTTTCCGAAGCACCCGATACCTCTTCGCCTGCTTCGGGAGGCTGAGAGAGTGGTTTGCTGTGACGGTGCAGCAAAGACGTACATAGAAAAAGAGGGACGTCTGCCTTGGCGCATTGTGGGCGACGGGGACTCGCTGACGCTGGAACTGCGGGAACGCTATCATGATATTGTCCGCAGCTACAGCGAACAGGAAAACAATGACCAGACAAAGGCAACGCTCTATCTGAAGGAACATGGTATCTGTGATATTGTATATCTCGGGGCGACAGGGCGTAGGGAAGACCATACGATAGGTAATGTTTCCTTGCTTATGGAGTATATGAAGATGGGACTTCGGGTTAAGATGTATACAGACGACGGGGTGTTTGTTCCGGTCAAGGATTATTTCTCGGACAGAATGCTTCCGGAATGTCTTGCGGGAGCAAAGACAATAAGTATATTCTCATTTGGGGCAAAAGGGCTGAAAGGTGAGGGACTTATGTATCCTCTGTGTGATTTCACCAACTGGTGGCAGGGCACGCTGAACAGGGTGACAGACACATCGTTCTCCATCACGGGAGAGGGGGACTTCCTTTTGTTCTTTCCATATTGCTCTGAGGCCAAATAATTTATACTTCCAAGATTTTTTGTGCAAGAATGGTGCATATGTCGAAAAATATACGTACCTTTGCGTAAACTTTAGAGAATTAGCTTGTCAGTGAAACAGCTCATAGCACCGGTGGATGTGAGTGACCTCAAAAGGGAACTTGCTCCAGAACACTTGTTACGCAAGACAAATCATGGCGATAATGAGGTATATCTCATACGTGCGAGTGATTGTCCTTGTGTGATGCGTGAAATAGGCAGGGTGAGAGAGGAGGCTTTTCGTCGTGGTGGCACGGGGACGGGACTTGAAACGGATGTGACTCACGCAGATGAGGAGTGTTTGCAGATGCTCGTGTGGAATCCGGAAGGAGAGGAGATTGCGGGCGGTTATCGTATGATAGAAGGTGAGAGATGGCCAATGAAGGCAGACGGACAGCCGGATCTGGCAACAAGTCATCTCTTCAGTTTCTCGGAGGAATTTCTTCGCGACTACAAAGACAGTACCCTTGAGGTTGCACGTTCGTATGTTACAACCGGTTATCAGCGCAATGCACCTCGCAACAAGAGTATCTATATTATGGATAATCTTTGGGATGGAATAGGAGCATTTCTTGTGAGTCATCCCGAGATAAAATATCTCTTTGGAAAGGTTACTATATCAGCAGGATTCAACCATCGTGCGATGGAGATGATGCTTTTCTTCCTGAAGAAGTATTTCCGGGCAAAGAAGCCTCTCATTGTACCTCATGTGCCGATAGAGAAGAGTGTCCCTGAGAGTGAGTTCGAAGCGCTGTTTGATGGCCTTGGTTTTGAAGACGGCTACAGAGTGTTGAAGCGTGAGATAAAGGCGTTGGGAGAGAGAATACCTCCTATGATAAATTCTTACATGATGCTTGCTCCTACAATGCAGTATTTCGGAAGTACTGTAGATGAAGATTTTGCCGGTGCAATAGAAAGTGCGATACTTGTCGCTGTGGATGAGATGAGCGAAGAGAAAAAGGCTCGACACATGAAGGTGTGATGAGTAGTGCTAGTTGGCCATATAGGATATTCAAGGCTTATTTTAAGCTACTTAACAATAAATTACTCTATCGTAAGGTCTATCTCCTCGGTAAGGAAAATATCCCTGAAAGCGGAGGCAGATTGATGGTGGTGAGTAATCATCAGAATAATGCCAACGATGCGATAGGGCTAATTTTGGCCTTTAAGAACAAACAGTTTCCTACGACTTTTACGAGCGGAGTTTTCCTCTCAAAGGTTTCTTTCTTGGGTAATTTTTTTTACAGTTTGGGCATGCTCCCAGCTTACAGGGCTGACTATGAGGGGCTGGAGAATGTAGAGAAAAATGAAGCCTCGATGGAGGAGATGAAACGTAGGTTGAGAGAGGGGCATCCGGTTATAATTTATCCTGAGGGTACGGGACAGTTCGGCCATTATATAGGTCGTTTCATTCCCAATTATCTGCACCTCGCTTTTCAGGCTGCAGAAGCTGAGGGATGGAAGTATGATATCAAAGTGCTGCCTGCGGCAAATCATTATAGCGATTATTTTGACGTCCAGACGGAGTTTATGATACGTATAGCACCTCCGTTTTCTCTCAGGCCATACTACAAACGTTATCAGGAGAAGCCCCGCACAACTGTAAGGGAAATAAATGAGATATTATTCCAGCGTGTCCGAGAGATGATGCTGCATGTTGATGATGTCGGACACTATGAGGAGATAGATTTTCTTAGAAACAGCGCCTTTGGAGATTCGTTTGCCGGAGGAAAACTGCCTCTTCCGGAACGTTTGAAAAAAGATCAGCGTTTTGTGGAACTCATAGAGAATTGTGAAGAAAGGGATATCTATGAGAAGGTTGCAGAATTGAAAATGCTGGAGGAAAAGTACAAACTGAAGGATCAATGGGTGGCAGAATCTGCGAGCTGGACGAGAACAGTTCTGGATGCTGTCATCGAGCTTTTGTTGTTGCCTCTCTGGCTGGTAGGACTTTGGCCTTTTGGATTGTTCTATTGGTTGCCAACACTCCTGTTAAGTGACAACTTGATGTACACGAATACGTATCGTGTGCTTGTGAATAGCCTTTTGCTGGTGCCTTTTGTAATAGTGGTTACTTTGTCTGTAGTGGGAGGAATATTTGGAATGTGGTGGCTGGCTGTATTGTGGATTTTACTGTGGGTCCCGATTGGCAGGTTTGAGTGGTGGATGTGGTCAAGAATTAAGCGGACGAGAGGACGTATTTTCTTGCTTACTCATGCGAATGAAAGGGCAAAAATGATGGCTGCGAGAGACAACATCGCAACATATGTCCACTTTTCTTAATTATTTTATCATCAATATCAAATTATTTTCGTACCTTTGCACGCGAAAAACGTGCGTATATGACAAAGGTGCAAGTTAAAAAGGTTAGTTCGAATGAAGAGATGACTCTCTTCGTGCGCTTTCCTTTTTCCCTGTATAGGGGCTGTGAACAGTTTGTCCCGGATTTGAATCGTGATGTCTACGATACGTTTAATCCAAAGAAAAACAGTGCATTGACTATTGCCAAGGTGCAGCCTTTCCTTGCTTGGCAGAATGGTGAAGTGGTGGGTCGTATTGCGGGTATCATAAACCAGAATGCGAATAAGAAGTGGGGTACAAAGAATGTTCGATTTGGATTCATTGATTTCATAGACGATTTGGACGTTTCCCGTGCATTGATAGAAGCCGTGGAGAAATGGGGAGCGGAGCAGGGTATGGAGCGTATTCAAGGTCCGATGGGTATTACCGATTTTGACAAAGAGGGAATGCTCGTGGAGGACTTTGAAAGAGAAGGGATGATGACGGAGATATACAACTATCCCTACTATCCGGAGCACATGAAGGCGCTTGGTTTTGAAAAAGAGGCAGACTGGTTGCACATCCGTGTGGCTGTTCCCGCAGAAGTGCCTGCTAAGTATGCTCGTGTAGCGGCGCTTTCGGGAGAGATGTTCGGCTTGCATGTGGTAAAATATAACAGCACGCAATTGCTGGGAGAAAAGGGACATGAGGTGTTTCGCCTGATGAATAAGGCATACGAGCCGTTGTTCGGATTCACAGCATTCACGGAGAATCAGATTAATGATTTTCTTAAGCAATATGTGCCTATTATCGACACAGAACTTATTCCTTGTGTTGTCAACGAAGATGACGAATTGGTTGCTGCAGCGGTGACAATACCGTCACTTTCCAAGGCAATGAAGAAAGTGAACGGTCACTTGCTGCCATTGGGTTGGTGGCACATTATGCGTGCGTTGAAGTGGAGGCATGAGGATACGGTGCAGTTGCTCCTGATAGCCGTCCGTCCGGATCTTCAGGGCATGGGCGTGAATGCTCTTATATTCAATGATTTAATTCCCGTGTTTAATCGCAAGGGATTTAGATATGCAGAGACGGGTCCTCAATTGGAAGATAACGTCAAAGAACTTTCCCAGTGGAAGCCTCTCGGGCCGGAGAAAATCAAGAGGCGCAGATGCTGGTGCAAAGAAATAGGAAAATGAGTATCATAAGTGGAAAATGAAATAATAGTGAAATGGAAAACAAAGTAGTTATTACAGGTATGGGAATATGGTCCTGTCTGGGCCAGACGTTGGATGATGTCCGTCAGAGCCTATATGATGGCAAAAGCGGAATTATTTTCTCCGAGGAGAGAAAGGCTGCGGGATTTCGCAGCGGCCTTTGTACCAATGTTCCCAAGCCAGATTT
The DNA here is from genome assembly GCA_017958545.1 of Bacteroidaceae bacterium. Lineage (GTDB taxonomy): Bacteria > Bacteroidota > Bacteroidia > Bacteroidales > Bacteroidaceae > Physcousia. The sequence goes on from JAGDCM010000078.1 coordinate 14,279, forward strand.
GAAACCGTTTGTTCCTCGTAACATGCGTATGTTCATGCCGGAGGAGGCACAGTATGCTTATATGGCAACAAAGGATGCTTTGGAGCAGGCCGGTATTGACCAGGATTATCTTGACAAGCATGATGTAGGTATCATTTACGGCAATGACAGTGTTGCAGAAGCAACAATGGTTGCTTTGGATAAATTCCGCCAGTGTGGTGACACAGCGAGCTGTGGTAGCGGCGCTATCTTCCAGTCGATGAACTCCACAATTACGATGAATCTTGCATGTCTGTTCAAGCTGCGTGGTATCAATCTGACTTCTTCTGCAGCCTGTGCATCTTCTTCAATAGCAATCGGTAATGCCTATCTGTTGATTAAGAACGGTTTGCAGGATTGCATTATTTGCGGCGGCGGACAGGAGAACAATATGTACTGCGTAGCATCTTTTGATGGTATTCAGGCATTCTCTACAAGAGAGGATGAGCCTCTCAAGGCTTGTCGTCCGTTTGATAAGAACCGCAACGGACTGGTACCCGGCGGTGGTGCCGCAACATTGATTCTTGAGAGCGAGGAGCATGCCAAGAAGCGTGGTGCCAAGATTTTGGCAGAGATTGTAGGCTGGGGATTCAGCGGTAATGGCGACCATATCTCTACACCCAATGTAGAGGGTCCTCGCAAGAGTCTGGAAATGGCTTTGCGTCTTTCCGGAGTAAGCCCAACGGAGATAGGTTATGTGAATGCCCATGCAACGTCTACACACGCCGGTGACGGACGTGAGGCAATGGCTATTGCTCAGGCATTCGGCGACTACAGGGTTCCTGTGACAAGCACAAAGTCTCAAACCGGTCACGAGATGTGGGCTGCAGGTGCAGCAGAGTGTATCTATTCCATGCTCATGATGAAGAACGGTTTCATTGCCGGCAACCTGAATTTCGAAGAGCCCGACGAAGAGACAGCATGCGTGAATGTTATTCCCGAGACCGTTGAGAAGCATTTTGATATGTTCCTGTCCAACAGTTTCGGATTTGGCGGCACGAACTCCACCCTGATTGTCAAGAATGTGGACTAAACAATATAGAAAAAACAATAATTTATAAACCAAACAAAAAAATTGAATTATGACACGCGAAGACATTATTGCAAAGGTACAATCTACTTTGGCAGAAGAGTTTGAAGTAGAAGAAAGTGTTATCACCGATGACGCTGTCATCTACGACACTCTCCAGTTGGACAGCCTCTCTTTGGTTGACCTCGTTGCTGTTATTCAGTACACCTTCAAAGTTAAGATTCCTGTTGAGGATCTGCCTAAGGTTAAGACCTTCAAGGATCTGTACGATTACATTGAATCTCATCAGTAAGAAGAGGGAATGCCCTATTCAATAGAAGAACTGATACCTCAGCGTGCCCCCATTCAGATGGTGGACGTTTTGGTGCGTGCCTCGGAAGATGAAGCAGTTTGCCGTTACACCGTAAAGGAAGGCAACTTCTTCATCGAGTCCGACGGCCGCCTCTCTGAGGTGGCGCTTGTTGAGCATATCGCTCAGAGTGCTTCTGCTCATGCCGGTTGGAAGGCAAGAGAGACTGGTGCTACAGAGGCACCTATTGGATATATCGGTGAGGTGAAGAATTTCCACCTATACCAGCGTCCGAAAGTGGGTGATGTGCTTGAGACTGTGGTTTCAATGGGACCGGAGGTGCAGGGCGTCACTCTGATGCGCGGGGAAACAAAAGTGGGAGATGAAGTGGTTGCGGACACTCAAATGAAAATATATGTTCCTGAATAATAACTTCTACAAGATTATCTCCGTTGAGAGAGAGGAGGAAATGAAGGGCAGTGTGTGTCTGGAGCTTCTTCCGGAATGCAGTGTCTACGATGGTCACTTCCCGGGCAAACCCGTTTGTCCCGGAGTTTGTAATATGGAGACCATCAAAGAATGTGTATGCATGGTACTTCAGAAAGACGACTTGCGCTATGAGAGCATTAAACTGTGTCGTCTGACGGCTGTCGCCACACCTATGGTGTGTCCCAGAATTACAGTCGAAGTGTCTGCAGAGACTAAGGGTAGCGGCTACGTGGTTCAAGGAGTTATCCGCGATGAGCAGCAAACATATATGGAACTGAAAGGGGTATTAGTGTGACACAACTGTTTGTTAGTATATATCATTATTTCAAGAACCATCGCCTCCTCATGTGGCTGTCGATGGTCTTTTTGTTTTTTCTGTTAGGATATTTCTCCTCGAAGATATATCTTGAGGAAGACCTTAACAAATTGATGCCATCGTCTCGTAATGAAGACGGCAGTATCAAACTTGCATTCTCGTCCTTACGTATCAAGGATAAGACGTTTGTGCTGTTCCAGGGTGAAGACAAAGACGAACTCATCAGTGTTTGTGATGAATTTGTTGATTCCTTGCTGATTCCGCAAGAGAATCTGCCAGAGGAAGAACGCACGATAGACGATGTGTTCTATCAGATTAATGAGGATTTGATGTTTGATGCTGTCGACTATCTCACAGAGCATTTGCCGGCATACGTGGACGAGTCCTGCTACGAGGCATTCGATACGCTGCTCACAGAGGAACATATGCGTTCCCAGATGGCAAAGAATGTGGAGGATATGCAGAGCGATGTGGCTGACATATTCCCGCAGCTTCTGGAGATGGATCCCATCGGTATGCGTTCTGTGATGGAGAAGAAGATCGCTCCTCTGCTAAGCAGTACCGGGGGAGGCTACAGTACGGTAGACGGTCATATATTTGTTCCGGATTCAACCGTCTGTCTGGCTATCATCACACCGAAATTCTCTGCAACAAATACGGGGCAGGGCAGTAGTCTCTTTGAGACTCTCAATAAACGGATAGAACAATTCCGCACGACGCATCCGCAGGTGAATATATCATATCATGGTACGCCCGCGAACGGATACTATAACTCTTCCACAATCAAGGGCGACCTGTTGACAACGATATTGGGCTCATTGGTCTTGGTGCTCATAGTCCTTGGTCTTTGTCTGCGCTCATGGTCTGCGTTGCCCCTGTTGGTGTTGCCGGTTGCATTCGGCACATTCTTCGGTCTCACGATGATGTATTTCATCAAGGGCCAGTTCTCTCTGATGGCTCTCGGTATAGGTGCTATCGTGCTGGGTGTGGCTATGAGTTATGCATTGCATGTCATCACCCACTTCAAGTATTCCGGAAACAGCGAGATGGTGCTCCGCGAGGAGACGAAGCCGGTACTTCTTGGATGCATCACAACGATTGGCAGTTTCATGGGCTTATTGTTCGTGAAGACCGACCTTCTCCAGGATTTCGGCCTTTTTGCAGCTTTTGCCATCGTCGGCACCACATTGTTCTCGCTGATATATCTCCCGCATCTTTTGGATATCGGCAAGACGCGCAAGGGTGAAAGGGCTTTTGCTATTATGGACAAGTTGAGTGGCTATCCTTTCGACAGGAGTAAGACGCTTGCCTGTGTCATCGGTACGATATCCGCCGTCTGTGTGCTGGCATATCTGATTAAAGGCACGGACTTCGATGCCGATATGAACAATCTCGGATATGTGTCTGAGATGACATCCAAGAGCAAAGAGCTCCTGAGCGAGAAAACGGCTACCGGCGACGAGTCCACATATTTTGCATCTCAAGGTGCGACAGCTGAGGAGGCGGTTGAGAAATTCGCTCTCTTGGAGGCAAAACTTGATTCGCTTGAAAATGAGGGCCTCGTGAGCGGCTACACTCACACGGGTGTTCTCTTTGTCCCGCTCGAAGTGCAGGAGAAGCGCATTGAGGCATGGAAGGAGTTCTGGAACGAGGAGCGTCTTTCCAAAGTGAAGCGTCTTGTTGATGCCACAGCTCCACAGGCCGGTCTTTCTGCGGACGGCTTTGCTCCTTTCTTCGAGGCTGCTACGAGGGATTACGAACCGGATGCTCTCTACGACGCGGATATCATCCCCTACGGCTATCTTTCCACGCTTATCGAGGAGACCTATGGAGGTCAGTATCTGGTGCTCTCCAGTGTGCGATATAAACCAGACAGTTTGGACGCTACATTCCTGCGCATCTGTGATGCTGTCACCAAGGATGACAATCTCATGGTGCTCGATACCTATTATTATACGCGCGATACGTTGCGTCAGCTCAACGAAGATTTCAATGTTCTTCAGTGGATAAGCATGGGATTCGTATTCCTGGTGTTGCTGTTCAGTTTCCACTTCAACTGGAAATACACGCTTCTGGGCTTTTTCCCGATAGTGCTTTCCTGGCTCATCGTCTTGGGTGCAATGGCAATCTTCGGAGTGCGTTTCAACCTTATCAACATCATCATATCCACATTCATATTCGGTATTGGTGTTGACTACAGTATATTTATCATGTCGGGCCTCATTCATGAGAACGACGGTAATGACAAGGTGCTCGGCCGTCACAAGACAGCCATTATGTTCTCAGCCTTTATCCTTGTAGTTACGGTTGCTTCCATGTTGTTGGCGAAGCATCCTGCTATTCAGAGCGTGGGATTTGCCACACTCGTAGGTATGGTGAGCGCTGTGGTGTTGAGTTATGTGGCGCAGCCCGCAATATTCCGTTATGTACGACGTCGTCATAATAGGTAGTGGATTAGGAGGTTTGGCTTGTGGCCATACACTTGCCCGCAAGGGACTGAAGGTTGTCGTTCTGGAGCGTCAGGGACAGCCTGGCGGTTCGTTGCAGAGCTACCTGCGCAAAGGCCGTCATTTCGACACGGGAATGCACTATGTCGGCGGTTTGGACGAA
>JAGDCM010000079.1 GCA_017958545.1 Bacteroidaceae bacterium
CTCCCAAATGCTTCTGGATGAAATCTATGTACTCCGTTAGATGGGTATTGTAGAGCGCGATTGCAGCTGCCTCAGTACTCTTTGCATTCAGCTTGTTGTAACACGTTGCACACACTTCCTCCAGATAATTCAATTCTTTCGAAGACAGCTGTGCACCATCCACAATGACTGATTTGATGTAGTACTGTTGGGTTCCAACGCCGCCTCCTTCTTCGTCACCTCCGCCGCAAGCATGGAAAGCAGTCAGCGCACAAAGGCCGAAGATCGCCATGAAGATTTGCTTTAGATGTTTCATAGTCGTGCGTTGTTATTTGTGGTTGAGTGCCAAATCGACGTTCACAGCGCAGGCTACGGAGCAGCCCACCATCGGGTTGTTGCCGATGCCAAGGAAGCCCATCATCTCAACATGTGCGGGTACCGAGCTGGAGCCTGCGAACTGTGCGTCGCTGTGCATGCGGCCCAGAGTGTCGGTCATGCCATAGCTGGCGGGTCCGGCTGCCATGTTATCGGGATGGAGTGTACGGCCCGTACCGCCGCCGCTGGCTACGCTGAAGTAGGCCTTACCGGCACGGATGCGCTCCTTCTTGTAAGTACCTGCAACGGGGTGCTGGAAGCGAGTGGGGTAGGTGGAGTTACCTGTGATGGAAACGTCAACATCCTCCTTCCAAAGGATGGCAACGCCTTCGCGAACATCGTCGGCACCATAGCAGTTGACAGCAGCACGGGGACCGTTGGAGTAAGCGATGCGCTTAACCTCCTTCAGTTCACCGGTGAAGTAGTCGAACTGTGTCTGCACGTATGTGAAACCGTTGATACGGCTGATAATCATGGCAGCGTCCTTGCCCAGACCGTTGAGGATACAACGCAGGGGCTTGTCAGCTGGTCTTGACTTGTTGGCCATCTGAGCAATCTTGATAGCACCCTCGGCAGCAGCGAATGACTCGTGACCGGCCAGGAATGCGAAGCACTTGGTGTCGGGAGAGAGCAGACGGGCACCCAGTTCACCGTGACCGATACCTACCTTGCGGTCGTCGGCAACAGAACCGGGAATGCAGAAGCTCTGCAGACCCTCGCCGATATAGTTAGCTGCCTCGACAGCGTCCTTTGCCTTCTCCTTGAGAGCGATGGCAGTACCTACTACGTAAGCCCACTTGGCGTTCTCAAAGCAAATCATCTGTGTTTCCTCACAAGTCTTGTAAGGATCCAGACCAGCCTTGTCGCAAATCTCATTGGCCTCTTCGATGGAGGCGATACCGTGTTTGTTAAGACAAGCAATAATCTGCTTGATACGACGGTCCTGACTTTCGAACTTTACTTCTCTAATCATAGTTTGTTTCCTCCTAATCTTTTATTCCTTGCGGGGGTCAATACACTTAACAGCACCGTCCTCAGGCTTTGTGCGGCCATAAGTACCAGTTACACTCTTGAGGGCTTCGTTGGCATCCATACCCTTCTTCACAGCGTCCATGAACTTGCCCATGTGAACAAACTCGTAGCCGCAAACCTGGTCGTTCTCGTCGAGATACATCTTGTTGATGTAGCCCTCTGTGAGCTGCAGATAACGTGTGCCCTTTGCCTTTGTACCGTAGAGAGTACCTGTCTGGGAGATAAGGCCCTTGCCGAGGTCCTCCATACCGGCACCAATCGTCAAGCCACCCTCAGAGAATGCACTCTGTGTGCGGCCATAGACAATCTGCAGGAACAGCTCGCGCATTGCTGTGTTGATAGCATCGCATACGAGGTCGGTGTTAAGAGCCTCGAGAATGGTCTTGCCGGGAAGAATCTCACTTGCCATAGCAGCGGAGTGAGTCATACCGGAGCAACCGATTGTCTCAACGAGACACTCTTCAATGACACCTTCCTTGACATTCAGCGTCAGCTTGCAGGCACCCTGCTGAGGAGCGCACCATCCCACACCGTGGGTGAGACCTGAAATGTCCTTGATTTCCTTTGCCTGAACCCACTTGCCCTCTTCGGGGATAGGAGCAGGACCATGATTGGGGCCTTTGGCCACGCAACACATGTTTTGAACTTCTTGTGTGTAAACCATATTTTTTAACGTTTTAGGTTGTATGTTACCGTACGAATTAACCGATTTTGCGTACAAATATACTCAATAGTGGGTATTTAATGAAATTTTTCGCGTTTTTTTTGTACCTTTGCAGGCAAAATTGTGTAAGAAGTGTCTAAGAAAGCCAATAAATCAAAGGTCATCAACATCAAAAACAAGCGAGCAGAGTTCGATTACCTGCTTTTGGATGACTACACTACGGGAATCGTCTTGACGGGTACCGAGATAAAGAGCATACGTCAGGGAAAAGCCTCGTTGGTGGACACGTTCTGTTTCATACACAACGGCGAAATGTGGGTGAAAAACATGTATGTGGCCCAATACAAGGAAGGCTCGTACAACAATCATATGGAGCGTCGTGACAGGAAGCTGCTGCTCACACGTCGTGAGATAAACAAACTGCAGAATGCCGTGAAGAGCCCCGGATTCTCAATCATCCCCACCCTGCTGTGGATAGACGACAACGGACGGGCAAAACTCGACATATCACTCTGCCGGGGCAAAAAGGAATACGACAAACGCAACGCAGAGAAGGAGAAAGAACTCAACGCTGCGGTGCGGATAGCAAAATACAGATAAAATTTATGGAGCAGGAACTTCAGGCTTTCAGGCAACAGGTGCTCGACAAGGTGGGCGGCGAGCTCACAGGAGAAAGCATGGCTATGCTCACATCCGACGAAATCACACTGCTGGCCTACTGTATCATGAGGGAGGAAGTGATGGACGGAGGACTCGTGCAACTCATCTACAACGGCTACGGAGCTTTCATCTTTCTCAACCCGTTTGCAAAGGCAATGAGAATGTGGGGTCTCAAGGATTTCTCCAAACTCATCTACGAGGGACGGGCTTTCTACGAGGCACACCACAAGGAAATCGAACGGGAAATGAGCGATGACGACTTTATGGCGCTGTTTGAACAGTTTCCGGAAGCGGACGATTTCGATGACACATTCATCGAGCACGAAGAGGAAATCACAACAGAAGTGATTAACTATGCAAAGAGCATAGGACTGCTCTGATTATTTTCCGACTTTTACTCCAACTTTAACTCCATCTTTAACTCCCGTTTTTACTCCCAATTTTACTCCCCTTTTTACTCCCCATTAAAAGACAAAAAGAAAGCGCCAGACAAATGTCCGGCGCTTTTCTTATATTAATAAGGTATACTATTAACGGAAGTCCTTAACAATGTAAACCTTGGTGTTGTTCTTATCAGCGTTGCTGGAATCAGCCATCTTGCTGGTGTCGTGAACAATAATCTGGTTCTTGTCTACACCGTACTCGAGGAGCTTGTTAACAATAGCGTCACCGTCACCATACTTAACAACGAAGGCTACACGATCCTTGTTGTTCTTCAGGTAGGTAGCCATAGCCTTCAGGTTGTCATTCTCATTGCTACTAACAGCGTCTGTACCTTCAGGAGTAGCGTAGTTGTAGCTAACTCTCTCGGGCTCAGCTGTACGAACGATCTTCTTGTAGATGGTGTCGTGCTTGAAGGTGATCTCGTCGTTGTAGGTCTTGGTAACCTTCTTCGTGTTCTTAGAGATGTTGAAGTGGAAACCGATACCAGCGTTTACACGACCGTCAAGAGGGAAGCTAACATCAATAGCGTTGAACTTGTCGTTGAATACTGTGAAGTCAGCATACATGCTCAAACCAACCCACTTAGAGAAGCTCCAGATGTACTGCAAACCGATGCGACCACCGTAGCAAACCTCATCAGGATAAATCTGGAAAGGAGCAGTTGCGAGGAAGCCATCTTCGAAATTACGAGTGATACCCAGCACGAAACCTGCATATGCATACAAGTTGTGACGACGGTTGGGCTTGTAGCCGCAGAAGCCGTTTGTGAGGTTATAAGACAAATTCAAACTGGGCTCCCAGCTTGTGAACTTATAGGAAGTACCATTGCTGAATGTACGGTTTCTGTTCCAACCGGCTGCAGCGAAGAGACCCCAGTAATCACTGAAGTTGTAACCAATCTGGATGTTTGCACCGGGAGCAAGCCACTTACCGAACTTGTAATCACTAAAACTTTCGTTTGCGCTCATACCGATGTTACCATGAGCGTTGATGAACCAACGATAACCGTTGTCATACTCAAAATTAGTCTCCTCTGCCTGTACGCTAGCAGCGCCAAGAACCATCACGAGGAATGCAAATATTATCTTTTTCATAGTCTCTTATATCCTTAATATTATACAGACTTATTCTCTCTCTCTTAGTCAGTAATGAGCATGATGGCTGCACGGTTCTTCTCGAACACAGCTTCGGGATAAGGCTGAACCTTGTCACCCTCGTCATAGCAGCTGATACGATCCTCGCTGACACCCTCAGCAACCAAAGCCTCCTTAACGACACGAGCGCGGTTGCTTGCCAACCAAGCATTGCGCTTTGCAGTACCGGTGTTCTTATCAGCATAACCGAAGATAGTAACCTTCTTACCAGGATTAGCCTTCAGGTAAGCTGCGCACTGCTTGATAGAGTTCTGAGAATCCTCATTCAGGTCAATCTTGTTGATTGTGAAGAAGCAAGAATAAGTGGGCTGAGGCTTAGCTGCAACCTCCTCTACCTGGTTGATAACAGTGGTATCACGGCGAGTAATGTAGTTGGTGTAGCTCTCAGAAGCGTAGTACTTGGCAGTCTTACGGTTGAGACCGAAGTACTTACGGATACCTACCTGTACATTGATGTGCTTCTCCATGTTGTCATTGATGTATTCAATGCAATCCATGTTGTCAGTCAACATGTTCCAGCTGGCATCGGCAACGAAAGCCCAACCGCGGTTGAAAAGACGCTCGTACTGAAGACCAGCCTTGAAGCCGTAAGAGAGCTCAAACTCCTTGGGCTGACCTGCAAATGTGAAGCCGCTGTTAAAGCCACCGTACAGATAGAAGTGGTTCTTACGGTCAGCTCTGTAACCACCAATGGTGTTAACCAAGTTCCAATACAGAACAACAGCGCCCTCTAGGTCATTAATGCCACGATAAGCACCGCTAAGTTTATAAGAACCAAAACGGTTGTACTGCACCTGACCAGCGAGACTCAAATAAGGATTGAAGCGATAACCTACTTCAGCAGTTCCTGTACCATGAATGTTGTCATCGAAATCACCCAAATCGAGAACATCAGTACCGGCGTGGTTTACACCGCCCATGACGCTTATAAACCAAGCACTCTTGGGAGCCACATACTCTTTCTCGTTCTTAACCGTCACAACGGTCTCTTCAGCAAAGGCGGACATTGTCAACGCCATCACCGAAAGGAAAACAAAAATTTTTTTCATATGGTTAAACATTTAAAAAATACTTTCTATATTTTTTTCTATACTCTGTGTGCAAAGGTACTGCTTTTTTACCTTATAACATGAAAATTTATAAAAAAAATGCTTTTTTTTCTTAAAAATATTCATTTTTGGGCACTTTTCATGCAAATACACAATAAAATGACAACAAAATACACACTAAGGCTCAACGAAATTTCTGCTATTTTCAATGCTTAACGTGCATCAAAATATTTGGATTTCGGGTTACCAATATAGAATCCGGCAACAGAAGATTGAGGATACATTGCCCCGTTTTCCGTAAGCGAAATACCAAGCCCCTCTATATCCAAAACATCTGCTAACAGGAATATCGTTTTCTGTTCTGGCAGAATAGGATATCCTATTGCCGGGCGAATACCTCCCCACCCCGTTTTCTTCAGTTCCGCAGACAGGCATTCCGCAGTAGCTTCCACCAGACGGTCGCCAAGAGTCTGTAAAAGCAAACTCCTATACGGATCCGAGTCTTCCGTCTTAAGTTGCTCCAACCTTTGCACAAAAGCCCTGTTCACTGTTACAGCAAATGCGCCGACAACATCTCCCTCTTCACTTACGTAATCCGATAATGCCTGTTTTTCTCCAGCCTTTTGCCGGGGAGTCGGAATGAAAATATCCTTCCCGTCTTCTGTTTTTATCCAGAAACCGTCCGATTCCCCCTTCGCCTCATAAAAGGCCTGCACAGCTTCAAGTGCAAACCCGGCATCGTGAAACTCATCCAACAGTTGCAAGGCATCATGTCTGAGCTGATTAGCCTCTTTACTGTCGTTTTTCACCATCCAGGCATGATAGAGATATCTCCAGTCCACCAAAGGCAACACATCCTCAATTGTAATTGGCCTATGTCTTTGTTCTCCCATGAACGGCGGCACAGGATGCGACTGCAGGAGTTTTCTCGCCACAATGGGATTCTCTGTGGCATCCTTCATGTGGTACACACCGCCACTGTATAGCGGTGCAATTCGCAAACGGGTGTGCTGTTCCGATGTCGTAGCACCGCCGACAAACAGAGGAATACTAAGTCCTGCTCTCTCCATAGCCTCCGCCACATTGCACATTTCCTCGAGCGAGGGCGTAATCAGGCCAGAGAGACACACGATATCGACATTCTCCTTTATTGCCGTATCCACAATGGTCTCCGCCTGCACCATCACACCGAGGTCTATCACATGGAAGCCGTTGCATTGAAGCACCACTTTAACAATGTTCTTACCGATATCATGAACATCACCCTTTACTGTGGCGATAAGTATTTTGCCTGCATGCGACGAGGATTCCGTTTCATCATCCATATATGGCTCGAGGAAGGCACATGCCTCCTTCATTGTACGGGCAGTCTTCACCACTTGAGGAAGGAACATCTTACCCTCCCCGAAGAGACGTCCCACTTCCATCATACCGTCCATGAGAGGCCCGCTGATGATGTCAAGTGCGCTATTTCCTTCGTCTATCAGTTTTTTGAGCGATTCCGTCAAACCTTCATTTCTTCCTTGATGCAGACACATCTTTACCACCTCTGTCGGTGTCAACACATCTGTTTTTGACGACAGACTACTCTCCTCCTTCCCCTCTGACGAATATCTGGGCACAAGAGCAAGGAGTCGTTCTGTCGCATCTTCCCGAGTATTGAATATGACATCTTCTATCGCCTGCCGCAAGTCAACATCAAGAGATTCATACGTGACTGTTGTCGCAGGATTCATTATCGCCATATTCATTCCTCTTCTGATGGCATGATACAGGAAGACTGCGTGCATTGCTTCACGCATGTAGTTCTGACCACGAAGAGCAAAACTCAGGTTGGATATACCGCCGCTTATTCTTGAAAGCGGCATATGGGCGTGTATCCACTCCGTAGCACGCAGAAAGTCCAAAGCATAGAGATTGTGCTCCTCCATTCCCGTTGCTATAGTCAGCACATTGGGATCGAATACTATATCTTCCGGAAGGAATCCAACGTTCTCGGTCAACAGGCGATAAGCCCTATCCGCTATCTCGATACGTCGCTCGTAGTCAGTAGCTTGTCCCTTTTCGTCAAACAGCATCACCACGACTGCTGCACCCATATTCCTAACAAAACGTGCCTCTCGCAAGAACTCCTCTTCACCCTGCTTGAGCGAAATGGAGTTCACAATAGCCTTACCTTGTATATTTTTAAGGGCGCTTTCTATCACCTCAAAATGAGAAGAGTCCACCATCACCGGCACACGGGCGATATCCGGCTCTGCACTTGCCAGACGAAGGAAGTTCTGCATTTCCTTCTTTGCATCCAACAAGCCGTCATCCATATTGATATCAAGCACCATAGCTCCGTCCTCCACCTGCTTCCTCGCAATGGCGAGAGCCTCATCATAATGCTTTTCCGATATCAGCCTGAGAAACTTACGACTTCCTGCGACGTTGCATCGCTCCCCAACGTTACAGAATGTTCCGGGAGTTAGTTTCAACACTTCCAGACCGGTATATACCGCGCCCTCTACTACATCTTTTATATTAGAGTAACTGCTGCGTGGAGTTTCTTCGCAAAGAGAGCGCATAGCCCGTATATGTTCAGGAGTAGTGCCACAGCATCCACCAATGACATTCACCAGTCCTTCCTGCACCATCGGACGCATCATACGCACCATGTCCTCCGGCATATCATCATAACCTCCGTAAGCATTCGGAAGACCGGCATTAGGATGACATGTGAGAAAGCAACGTCCCTCCACAGCCTTGTACATGTCACGCAACCAAGGCAATATCTTATCCGCCCCGAAACCGCAGTTGAGGCCTACAGAAAGAGGATGTGCATACATCACAGTTTCCACAAACGCCTCTATCGTCTGCCCCGAAAGAATACGTCCGGAAGCATCGCTGACAGTCATACTTATCATCAGCGACATATCCAAACCTTCCAGAGCCGACACAGCAGCCTTCACGTTGAGCACATCCGTACACGTTTCCAAAAGGATTGCATCCACACCGCCCTCTTTCAGCGCAATGGCCTGTTCCCTGTATATGTCGCGCAACTGATTAAATTCCAAATCACGGAAACTCGGCAGTGCGATATCCGGAGAAAGCGACAACATTTTCGATGTAGGTCCTATATCTCCCACAACATATCTCTTCCGTCCCGTCCTTCTGGTATATTCATCTGCCATATTCCTGGCCAGACGGGAAGCTGCGACATTGATATCTCTTACCAAACTGTCGCTATATTCCGGAGCGCTTTTCAAACTCAGGCGCTGGGCATTGAACGTACATGTCGTAATGATGTCGGCTCCAGCCTCAAGGTATTGCCTGTGTATCTCACTCACCACTTCCGGATGGCTCAACACCAGCAAATCAGGCATACCCTTGTAGCCTCTCATCATCTGCTGCACCAAGGAGCCCATTGCCCCGTCCAGCAACAACATACGTTCCTTTAATGCTTCACGAAGCGTCATTTCCACACTTCTCTTGCTATTTGTTCAATACTTCCCGCAGCATTCATCGTGTAGAAGTGGATACACTGGACTCCCTCCTTCTTGAGTCGCTCACACTGTGCGATGCACCACTCTATACCCACTTTCTTCACATCGTCATCCGATTTCAGGCCGGAAAGCTTTTCCGACAGCTCCACAGGGAAATCCACATGAAACACTCTCGGAAGCATCGTACAATGGTTCAATGTGCCCAACGGCTTGAGACCCGGCACAATAGGCATTGTGATACCACTGGCCCTGCACTTGTCCACGAAACGCAGGTAAGCATCTGTGTCAAAAAACATCTGCGTCACAGCATACCCGGCACCCAAGTCCTGCTTTTCTTTCAGGCGTTCTATATCCTGCTGCAGATTCATTGCTTCCTCGTGCTTCTCTGGATAGGCTGCCACACCGTATGTGAACGGACGGTTTACACAAAACTCATGTCTGTCGCCGTATTCCAGCAGTCCCTTATTGAACTGCTCCACCTGCTCTATCAGTTCCGTTGCATGAGACAGCCCACCAGCCTTTGGTACAAAGCGCGCATCCTGCTTGGCTTTGTCTCCGCGGAGAACCAGCAAGTCCTTGATATCCAGAAACGAATAGTCGATAAGTTCGTTCTCCGTATCCTGCCTGTTATATCCAGAACAGATGATATGCGGAACCACTGGGACATGATAACGCTGCTTGATTGCAGATGCTATAGCCACAGTACCGGGACGCAACCGCTGCTCCACACGTTCGTATGTGCCGTTGCCCTTATCTCTGTAGACATAGTCGCTCCTGTGTGTCGTCACCTCAACAAAAAGCGGCTGAAACGGCATCAGGATATCTATTGTGCGGAAAACCGAATCTATAGTCTTGCCACGCAACGGCGGCAACACCTCAAACGAGAACGCTGTTTTCTCACTCTTCTGTATAAGTTCTGCGACACTCGTAGCCATAGTCCTGCAACAGTTTAGTTCATTGCCGCAAAGGTACGTCTTTTTCTTGAAACAGCAAAGAATCAGGCATTTTTTCTTCTTCAATCTCCGCCTACGTCGTCTCATAATACCAAAAATCCCCGGGCAGTTGCTTTTTCACAGCGACCCGAGGGCTTTATGGCATTCTGATACCGACCGGATTTAGAGATTACCTCTCTCCTTGTCCAGATAGTACTTGTAGGTGCCCACAGTAAGCTCGTCACAAGCTGCCTCGTCGCACACCACGATAGCGTGGGGATGCATCTGCAGCATGGAAGCCGTCCACATGTGACTTACGTTTCCGTCCACGATGTGCTGGAGAGCACGTGCCTTGTGATGTCCGTTGCAGACGAGGAGAACCTCCTTGGCTGCCATCACGGTGCCGATACCGACTGTCAGGGCCTGCTTCGGCACGAGGTTCATGTCATTGTCGAAGAAACGTGAGTTGGCAATGATAGTATCCGTAGTCAGGGTCTTGACACGGGTCTTGCTGGACAGGCTTGAACCGGGCTCATTGAAAGCCAGGTGTCCGTCGGGACCCACACCGCCCATGAAGAGGTCAATACCGCCGGCTGCCTCGATAGCCTTCTCATAGTTCTCGCACTCTTTTGCAAGGTCTGGAGCATTTCCGTCGAGGATATGCACGTTTTCCTTCTTGATATCAATATGGGAGAAGAAGTTCTTCCACATGAAAGAGTGATAGCTTTCGGGATGATCCTCAGGAATCTTCACATACTCGTCCATGTTGAACGTGATGACGTTCTTGAAAGAAATTTCCCCTTTCTCATACTTCTTGATGAGTTCCTTGTAAAGGCCCAGAGGACTGGAACCCGTGGGGCAACCCAGCTTGAAAGGCTTCTCTGGAGTGGGATTGGCCTCGATTATACGCTTTGCAACATAGTCGGCGGCCCACTTGGACATTCTATCGTAGTCCGGTTCAATAATAACTCTCATACTTTTAATGTTATTAAATTTATACTTATAATATTAAGTAGTTCCAGGGACCTGCTACCAAAAGTATGAAACGGAGGGGTTTCCCTGGAACTGTTATTTTTAATAGTTGGGCAAAGTCAGCCACTTAACGTAGCAGAAGTCCTGACGGTGTGGCAACTTGTCGTTCTTGGGATACATACGCACAGCCGACTTGTACTGACCGGACTGCTTGGGAGAGTGCATCACCTCGAATGTGTAGTTGTTGCCTTCCTTCTTCACCATCTTCAGGGGCTCTACGGAGAACACATAGTCCTCACCGGCCTCGTTGGTGGCCACGTTGACCTTCTCCAGAGCTACAGCGTCGTCCAGTCCGGCCTCGTTGATGACAAATCTCAGGAGATATTCCTTGCCTGTCTCATATTCTCCGCTCGCTGCAGCAGAAGTCTCAGAGCTTACAACGCCGATAGCATCCCAGCGCTCTGCCACGCTCTCCTTCCACATAGCGATCTCCTTGGCAAGACGGTTGCCGTCCTTCGAGAGTTCCTTGAAACGCTTGGCCTGCTTCTCGTAGAACTTTGAATAGTAGTCGTCGAGCTGACGCTTCATCGTGTAGTGAGGAGCAATCTTGGCGATAGAGTTCTTCACCACCTGAATCCAGCCTTTGGAGATACCCTTCTTGTCCTTGTCGAAGTACAGAGGCACGATTTCATGCTCCAGCAGAGAGTAGATGGTAGCAGCGTCGAGCTGATCCTGATAACCCTGGTTCTGGTATGTACGCTTCTCGGTCAGAGCCCATCCTGCACCCTCGCGATAGCCTTCCAGCCACCATCCGTCCTTCACAGAAAGGTTGACAACACCGTTCATCTCAGCCTTCTCGCCGGATGTACCGGAAGCCTCGAGAGGACGTGTGGGAGTGTTCATCCAGATATCCACACCCGACACGAGACGGCGGGCCAGCAGGAAGTCGTAGTCCTCAAGGAAGATGATTCTGCCCTGGAACTGAGGCATTTGGCTGATTTCGAAAATTCTCTTGATAAGACCCTGGCCTGCACCGTCGGCGGGATGAGCCTTACCTGCAAAGATAAAGATTACAGGACGTTCGGGATTGTTGACGATTCTGTCGAGACGATCCAGGTCGGTAAACAGCAGGTGAGCACGCTTATAGGTAGCGAAACGACGGCAGAAACCGATAACCAGTGATTTGGGGTCGAAACGCTCCATCAGCTTCACCACACGCTGGGGATCGCCCTGATTCTTGAGCCATGTCTCCTGAAACTGAATCTTGATATAGTCGAAGAGCTTAGCCTTCAGAGCCTCACGTGTTGCCCAGATTTCCTCATCGGGACAGTTGTAGATGCCGTGCCAGATTTCCTCGTTGGACTGGTCGCTCATGAACTTCTCGTCGAAGTACTTTGCATAGAGATCGCGCCACTCGGCAGCTGCCCATGTGGGGAAGTGCACACCGTTGGTCACGTAGCCCACGTGGTTCTCCTCCGGATAGTAGCCCTGCCAGATGGGTGCGAACATCTTCTTAGACACCTCTCCGTGCAGCCAGCTCACACCGTTTACCTCCTGACATGTGTTGCAGGCGAAGGTTGACATACAGAACTTCTCGCCTTTGTCCTCGGGGTTTGTACGGCCCATACCGATGAACTCGTCCCATGTGATACCCAGCTTCTGGGGATAGCCGCCCATGTACTTACCGAAGAGACCCTCCTCGAAGTAGTCGTGACCTGCGGGCACGGGAGTGTGCACAGTATAAAGACCGCTGGCACGCACCAGCTCGAGAGCCTCGTTGAATGTCAGACCGTCCTCGCTGATATAGTCGCACAGACGCTGCAGGTTGCAGAGCGCGGCATGACCCTCGTTGCAGTGATAGATATCCTTCTTGATGCCCAGTTTCTTCAGCAGCAGAATACCGCCGATACCCAGCAGGATCTCCTGCTTGAGACGGTTCTCCCAATCGCCGCCGTAGAGAGCGTGTGTGATGGGCTTGTCAAACTCCGAGTTCAATTCGTTGTCGGTATCCAGGAGATACAGCTTGACACGACCTACGTTCACGCGCCATACGTATGCGTGCACCTGATAGTTGTTATAAGGAACGTCAACCACCATGGGATTGCCCTCCTTGTCGAGCTGGCGCTCAATGGGCAGCGAACCGAAGTTCTGCACATCGTAGTTGGCAATCTGCTGTCCGTCCATCGAGAGGCTCTGTGTGAAGTAGCCGAAACGATACAGGAAACCTACAGCACACATATCCACGTTAGAGTCGGAAGCCTCCTTCACGTAGTCGCCGGCCAGCATACCCAGACCGCCGCTGTAGATCTTCAGGGCAGAGTGGATACCGTATTCCATACAGAAATAAGCCACAGAAGGACGCTTGCTGTCGGGCTTCACGTCCATGTAAGCACGGAACTTGGCGTAAACATCCTTCACGCGCTTCATCAGCGCCTTGTCCTTCAGAATCTCCTCTTTGCGTCCGTAGCTCAGACGCTCCAGCAGCATCACGGGATTGTGCTTCACATCGTGGTACACCTGGGGATCGATGTCACGGAACAGGTCTCTGGCCTCAAAGTTCCACACCCACCACATGTTGTGAGCAATCTCATCCAGACACTTCAGTTGCTCGGGAAGACTCGACTTCACAGTCAATGTTTTCCACTGAGGAGCATTTGCATAATCAGATTTAATCTTCATAATTTGGTATATAAGAATTATTTGTTTGTTCTTTCCTGGGCCTTACGCAGAGCAATGTCGTAAGCCTTGTGGTAGTACTTGATAAAATGTTTCCACAGCGCTTTCTCCGACAGCTTCTGTGCTGCCTTGCGTGCTGCGGCCACCTCTTTGTCTGCGAGCGTCATATAGCGCTTCACCGTTGCGGCAATCGTGTCAGCCACTTCCGAGTAGTTGTAGTCGGTGCGTGTCACCACCTCCACTCCGTCGGTTATCTCCGAGCGCTCTCCCTTGACGGCATTTGCCCACATACCGAAACCTGAGAGCGATGTCGTGACGCAGGGCACGTGGAATGCCACCGACTCCAGCGGGGTGTATCCCCACGGTTCGTAGTAGGAAGGATATACCGACAGGTCGTTACCTATCAGCATGTCGTAGTAGTGCCTGTTGAACACACCGTCGCTGCCGTCCAAATAGCAGGGCACAAAGATTATCTTCACGCGGTCGTCGGCACCGTTCCAGAAGTCGAAATAGTGCAGCTGACCCATCACGTTGTCTTCGTCGAAATTGTGCAGTTCGTGGGTGATCACAGGACACTCCAGTGCTGTGTCATACACCTTTGCGCGTCCCTTCAGACGGGCCTTCAGGTCTTCGCGGGCCTCACCGCTCCACGCGGGCACTTCCACCAGGGCCAGCACCTGCTTTCCGTCTCCTTCTGCATTCAGCATGTGACGGAGCCTGTTCATTGCATCCACAAAGACGTCGATACCCTTGTTCTTGAATTCGTAGCGTCCCGATGTGGCCACTACGAGGGTGTCGTCGGCAAAAGTGCATCCCGTGAGGGCGTTTGCCACACGGAAGATGCGCGCTCTGGCCTCCTTGCGCACTTTCTCGAAGTCAGCCTCTGCAGGCACGAAATCAGCCTCAAAACCGTTCATCAGCACCTCGTCGCAGGGCTTGTCCAGCAGTTCTGCACACTCCTTCGCTGTCACGTCCGAAACGGTGGTAAAGCAGTCCACGTTGTGTGCTGTCTGCCTTTCAATGGAGTGCTTTGCCGCCACATTCAGTTCGTGCGACATCTGCGTGCCGTTGTATGCCCACAGATACTCGTAAAGTGGTTTGCCGTTGCCGGCTATGGAGCGGCCTACGGTAGTGGCGTGAGTGGTGAATATCGTAGCTATTTCCGGCACGTGCTTTCTTAGATAGAGCGCACCCAGACCGGTCATCCATTCATGGGCCTGATACACCACGTTTTTCGTTCCCTGCAGGTAGTAGCCGTAGAAGCTCTCTATCACGCGTGCTGCCGCATACGAAAACATGGAAGCCTCGTCATAGTCTCCGTAGGCATTCAGGGAGTCCACCTGGAAGTCCATCCACGCTGCTCCGTAGAGTTCATTTTTTATGTCAAAGAAAGGCCTGAAGTCAACAAGGATAACACACGGATTTCCAGGAATGTTCCACCTACCTGTCCTCACCTTGAGGCCTTCTTTCCCAGCTTCGGCAGCCCACTCCTTGAAGAGCTGCTTCTCCTCGCTGAAGAGAGGGTTCTTTTTTTCTTGCCAGAAGTCAGGACCGATGAATATCAGCTTATCCTGCATTTCCTGCTGCAGTGTTTTGGCTCGTGTAGAAAGGACAGTATAGATACCGCCTACTTTATTACACACCTCCCAACTGCTTTCAAATATAAAATCGGGGCAAAGAGTCTTTCTTTTTGTCGCCATATGTTGAAATCTAAAACTACCTGTAAATTTTTACGGGCGCAAAGTTACGAATTTCTTTTATTTTAGCACTATGATTTTTTTACATTTTTTTGCTTATCTTTCCATTTTTTAATTTCGGTAGGTAATAAGTAAAGCAACGTAAATCAAATATGCCAATATCAAAATACTTCCTTTCACACGTCCTATACGTCCTCCCATCGCAGACAGGACAAATAACAGTGTCACACTACCTATAAAGTAACAGAAATCTGCCACTTTAAGTCCATTCATCATCAGCGGATGTATTATAGCACAGGGTCCCAGAGCAAAGAGGATATTGAAGATGTTGCTACCCAGCACGTTACCGATAGCAAGCCCTTCCCTGCCCTTGTATGCCGCAACGAGGCTCGTAGCAAATTCCGGCAGCGATGTTCCCGTAGCCAGCACCGTGATGGCTATAACACGCTCCGAAACGCCCACAGCCTGAGCCAATTTCACGGCATTATCCACCATCAAACGAGCACCGACGACAAGACATAATACACCTATCAACAGATATAACACAATATGCATCGGAGGCATTATCTTTTCTTCAGGATACAAATCCTGCGTCCTGTGATGACGAGCATAATAGGTTGTCCACCCCAAATAGGCAGAAAATATCAGCACCAGCCCCACCCCGTCCCAACGAGACAGACCGTCCTGACATCCAAGGATAACTAATATGATGGATATTCCAATTGCTACCGGCATATCAGTAAACAATGCGCGTTTCGATATTGACAGCGGGAGTATTATACTTGAGGCACCCACTATCATCAGGGCGTTGAAAATGTTCGAACCCATGATATTACCCACACTCATATCCGAACTGCCGCGAAGGGCGCTGAAAAGGCTCACCATGAACTCCGGCAAAGAGGTACCTATCGCCACTACTGTCAGGCCTATTACCAGCTCGCTTATCCTGTAGCGTCTCGCAATAGCCGTAGAAGCATCCGTAAAACGGTCTGCGCCCCACAAAACGAGGGCCATTCCAAGTGCGATAAATATTATTTGGACAAATATCATGCTGCAAAAGTACAAAAAAAACTTAATTTACTAAAATAATCGCCGTTGACAAACAAGCATACTGCAACTTTTTACTACCTTTGCTTACGAAAAACGATAAAACGAACTTAAAATAACAATGAAACTAAAGAATCTTTTGGCACTCGGAGCATTGGTATGCTGTGGTGCCGTAAATGCACAAATCAACGATTGGCAGGACATCAACGAGCGTATTGCCTACACCTGTCCCGACAGCGTGCAGGAGGCTCGCGGGCACGTGACCACCTATCAAATAGCTCTGCAAAATCAGGATTGGAATGAGGCTTATATCTCATGGAAGTGGCTTATGGAGAAGGCTCCCTACTCTATCACGGGCATCTACAAGGGGCACGCTCCCTTTATGCTCTACAGCCTCATCAACGCCACCACTGACGAAGCTAAGAAGAAGCAGTATTTCGACGACCTGATGAATATGTTCGAAGCACGTCAGGAGCGTCTTGACGACCTCAACAAGATGGAGAAGAGCGATGCTCTCAGGAGCACTCTGGGTGATGTGCTGGCCGTGAAAGCTGAGTACTACAACTGGACTGCTCCCAACGTGCCCGGTTCCGGCTACACTCTCAACAAGGCGTGGGACAACTTCGCAACAGCCATCAAGATGGTCAACGAGCAGGGCGGTCGCGAAATCACGGGCGGATGTCTGCAGACCTTCTTCATGGTGTCAGATGCCATCTATAAGTACTATGCCGGCCAAAACACTCCTGATGTATGGCGCGAGCAGTATCTGCAGGACTATCTCGACTCGAAGGATGCCTGTGAGAAGATGCTGCAGCTTGCCAAGGAGGCTCAGGAGCAGGGCGACACAGAGAAGGCAGAGAAACTCGTTGCCACCTACGATGGTCCTTTGGCATTCATCGACCAGACTTTCGCTGCTTCCGGTGCTGCTGACAGAGAGCAGATCATTGCCATCTACACCAAGAAGTTCGATGCATACAAGGAGGATATCAACAAGCTCAACAACGCTATCAACCTGATGGCCCAGAACGGTTGCGACGACTCCGATATCTA
>JAGDCM010000080.1 GCA_017958545.1 Bacteroidaceae bacterium
ACCAGATGAAGGCCTTCGAAGGTGCCGACTTCGTATATGCAAAGAACTGGAGTTGTCCGGGCGTAACTCTTCCCGACCAATACGGAAAAGTGCTGGAGGACTATCACAAATGGATGGACTGGACGGTAAGCAGCCGTCAGATGTCGGTAACCAACGATGCATTCTTCCTCCATTGTCTGCCTGTGAGAAGAAATATGATAGTGACGGACGATGTGATTGAAGCACCCACTTCGCTGGTTATTCCCGAAGCTGCAAACAGAGAAATATCTGCTACCGTAGTACTCAAGAGAATGCTTGAATCCCTTTAAAGGAAAAAGTGCGCAAACTCAGTGTCATAGAAATGAACCGTCTCTCTCCCGAAGAATTTAGGAGGAGTGAGAAAGTACCCATCGTTGTGGTTTTGGACAGAGTCCGTTCGCTCTACAACGTAGGCAGTGTGATGCGAACAGCCGACGCTATGGCACTCGAAGCAGTATATCTGTGTGAAATAACAGCCACACCTCCTCATCCTGAAATACATAAAACAGCTCTCGGAGCAGAAGATACTGTCAGTTGGAAGTATTTTCAGCATACTCTCGACGCAGTAAAGGAACTCAGGGAAAGAGGTTATGAAATATGGAGTGTGGAGCAATGTGAAGGAAGCACACTTTTGCAGAACATAGAATATAAGGTAAATACAAAGCAGAAGATTGCCATCATACTCGGAAACGAGGTGAAAGGTGTGCAGCAGGAAGTGGTGAATGCCTCCGACGGATGTATGGAAATACCGCAGTTCGGAACAAAGCATTCGATGAACGTAAGTGTGACAGCCGGAATGGTAATCTGGCATCTGTGTTGTAAACAAGTTGTAGATAAGTGTTGATAATGGCAATAAATGTAAACAGGCAAAACGTATATACTAACATAAAACCTCAACACAGTTTCAAAACACCAGAGATGAGAGTGAATATAAACGATAAGTAAAACAAATTATACACAATTATATACAATATAAAATTACTAATAATTAAATACTTAAACTACTTATTTACACTCTCGACAGCCTATCATTATTAGCATTACATTCTATTTAAAATTTAAAAAAATAAAATATAAATTGATTATGGATATAAAGGAGCAGATAAAGCAGTTGGCAAAAGAAAAGAATGCTGTGATACTTGCCCACTACTACGTAGACGGAGCAATACAGGATATAGCCGACTTTGTTGGCGATTCTCTGGCTTTGGCTCAGAAGGCAGCCGAAACAACTGCAGACATCATTGTGATGTGCGGTGTTAACTTTATGGGTGAAACATGTAAGATACTTTGTCCTGAGAAGAAGGTTCTCATTCCGGATGCTACAGCTACGTGCTCCTTGGCTGAAAGTTGTCCTGCAAAGGAATTCGAAGCTTTTGTGAAAGCACATCCTGGTCATACCGTAATATCATACGTAAATACTTCTGCAGATATAAAGGCTCTCACGGATGTAGTTGTTACATCCAGCAACGCTCGCCAGATAGTAGAGTATTTTCCAAAGGAAACTCCTATAATATTCGGTCCTGACCAAAATCTTGGAGGATACATAAACAGTATCACCGGTAGGGAAATGGTGCTCTGGAACGGTGCTTGTCATGTTCATGAGAAATTCTCTGTTGAGAAGATTGTAGCTTTGAAAAAGCAATATCCAGAGGCAAAAGTACTTGTGCATCCTGAGTGCAGAGGTGCTGTGGTGAAACTGGCAGATAAAGTAGGCAGTACAGCTGCTCTCTTGAAATACAGTATTGAAGACTCTGCAGATACCTTCATCGTAGCAACAGAAAGCGGCATACTTCATGAGATGCAGAAGAAGGCTCCTCATAAAACATTCATCCCTGCACCTCCCGATGACAGCACTTGTGCCTGCAATGAGTGCAACTATATGAAACTCGTCACTCTTGAGAAGGTATACAACTGTCTAAAGAACGAGACTCCTGAGATAAATGTTGATGAGGAAATAAGCAAGCGTGCTCTTTCTCCTATAAAGAAGATGCTTGAAATAAGTGCAAGTCTCGGACTTTAATAGAAAAAAATAAATGAGCGAACTTCCTGTTATAGTCACCGATCTTGCATACATCCTTATTGTAGCGGGTATCACCACAATAATCTTCAAGCGACTCAAGCAACCGCTTGTCCTTGGATATATTGTGGCAGGTTTCCTCACAGGTCCCAACATGTCGTATATGCCTTCCATAGGTAATATGGATAGTATAGAGGACTGGGGTCAGATAGGTGTAATCTTCCTGATGTTCTCACTTGGTCTTGAATTCTCGTTTAAGAAGATAGTGAAGATGGGAATAAGTCCTATTATATGTGCCTGTTTGGTGATGGGCAGTATGATGGGTGTTGGAAGTTTTGTAGGCGATTTGTTCGGATGGGGAGATATGGACCAACTCTTCTTGGGCGGTATGCTTGCTATGTCGTCCACAACAATTATCTACAAGGCTTTCGACGATATGGGAATGAGGCATAAGAAGTTTGCTTCGAATGTGCTTTCCGTACTCATTCTTGAAGATATACTAGGAATACTTCTTATGGTGGTACTGAGTGCAATGGCTGCCACAAGGAAATTTGAAGGAGGAGCTCTTTTCAACTCTCTCACACAACTGGGCAGTGTGCTTCTGCTTTGGTTCCTCGTGGGAATATACATCCTGCCTCTTTTCCTGAAGAAAAACAAAAAGTATATAAATAAGGAAACGCTTCTCATCGTATCGAGTGCGTTTTGTTTCCTGCTTGTAGTACTTTCCTCAAAGGCAGGTTATTCTCCGGCTTTCGGAGCTTTCATGATGGGAAGTATTCTTTCGGAAACGATGGAAGCGGAGGATATTGAGCATACCATCGGACCTGTGAAGGACCTCTTCGGATCTGTATTCTTCGTGAGTGTGGGTATGATGGTTTCTCCTGGTGTGCTTATAGAACATTGGCCGGCCATTCTTGCTATCACAGTAGCAATACTCATCGGACAGATGACTCTCGGCAGTTTGAGTTTCTTTGTGACAGGAAGCAGTTTGAAGGATGCCATATCAAGTGGTTTCAGTATGTCGCAGATAGGTGAATTTGCTTTCATCCTCGCAGCTCTGGGAGAAAGTCTCGATGTGACAAGCGGTTTCCTTTATCCGATAGTTGTGGCTGTGAGTATCGTCACCACCTTTACCACACCGTATATGATAAAGGCCTCTGTGCCTGTGTCCGAACAGTTGGAGAAATTGCTTCACAAGCTCGACGTATCAAAGCTTCAGAAAGTTTCATCCACTATAGGGGAAAAGAAGAAGATAAACCTCAGTGAGGATTCCCAGCGATGGAAGCATCTTCTGGCGGTACTGACGTATCAGACGGCATCGTATCTCGTGCTTGCCTACGCGGTGATGTATCTTGTGGTGTCATTATTCAAACCCATTTTCCACAGTTTCCTGGATCTCTGGTGGACGAATGTGATGAGCGTAGTGATATCTCTGGTGGTAGCAAGCCCGTTCTTGCGTGCCATTATGATGAGGAAAAACCATAATGTGAATATGGTGTATTTCTGGCGCAAGAACTGGCGCACTCGTCTCATGGTAATACTGCTGTTCCTCATAAGATACCACATTGTGGTGATTTCTGTCTTGCGACTTATTGATATACACAGCCCTCTTCGCTGGTATTGGAACTACGGTCTTGCAAACATTGCCATCATACTCATCATACTGAGTCGTGACCTGAAATACGTAAGTATACGTCTGGAGCGCACCTTCTTCCAGAATCTGCATCGCAGGGATATGAAGAAAGAGATTCCAGGCTACGGTCGTATGCTCAAGGGCAGCGACCTTCATCTCACCTCTTTGACTGTTCCGGAGGACAGCGCGTGGGCAGGAAAGTCGCTTGCATCGCTCAGCATTGGCAACAAGATGCAGGTGGTGGTGGCTGCCATCGTGAGAGGACGTCTGCGCATCAACATTCCCGACGGTAAAAACCGACTGTTCCCAGGCGACATTCTGGAAGTGGTGGGCGACGATGAATCCATAGAAAAAGTAAGAAGTCTCATGCAGACGAAAGTGTCTGGTGCGGATTATATGGAGTTGCGCGAACAGCTCGTTCTGAAGAAACTTGTGATAGCGCCCAATTCAACGCTCATCGGCAAGAAACTCATGGAAAGCGGCATAAGAAGCGACTTCCATTGCAGTGTGATAGGTATTGAAGATAAGGACGGCGACCTCGAACGCGTGGGAGCACAACATGTTTTCACAGAAAACGAGGTACTGTGGATTCTTGGAGAATACGAACAGGTGGAACTCCTGCGATTGGTGACACATCCGGAATTCAGCATGAAAGACGGAGAAATAACATTTGAGTGATTTAAGTAGAATATAATATAAGGAATAAAGATAGATGAAAGCAGGTATTGTGGGACTTCCGAATGTGGGAAAGTCTACTCTTTTCAATTGTCTCTCGAGCGCAAAGGCGCAGGCAGCCAATTTCCCTTTCTGCACCATCGATGCGCAGATGGGACAAGTAAGTGTGCCCGATGAGCGACTCACCAAACTGGCGGAAATAGTGCACCCGGGACGTATCGTTCCCGCTGTGTGCGACATAGTGGATATCGCAGGTCTTGTGAAAGGTGCATCCAAGGGAGAAGGTTTGGGCAACCAGTTCCTTGCCAACATACGCGAGTGCGATGCCATAATTCATGTGCTGCGCTGTTTCGACGACGGTAATATTGTGCATGTGGACGGTTCGGTGGATCCTGTGCGCGACAAGGAAATCATCGATATGGAGCTCCAGATTAAGGACCTCGAGACACTCGAAAACCGACTCAAGCGTGTGGAGAAAGCTGCTCGTGTGGGCGGTGACAAGCAGGCAAAGATAGAACTGGATGTCATCGAGGCCTACAAGAAAGCTATCGAGGCCGGAAACAGTGCCCGCACAGTACAGTTTGAGACGGAGGACGAACAGAATGCTGCCAAGGGACTTTTCCTGCTCACAGCAAAACCCGTTCTCTATGTCTGCAACGTGGACGACAAGTCGGCATCTACAGGCAACGACTACACCCGTGCTGTGGAGAAAGCCATCGAGGGCGAGGATGCCGAGATGCTGATTATCTCTGCGCAGACGGAGGCTGATATAGCGGAACTCGACACCTACGAGGAGAAGCAGATGTTCCTCGAGGATATGGGTCTCAAGGAGAGCGGTTGCAATCGTCTCATCAAAGCCATCTACCATCTTCTCACGCTGCAGACCTTCATCACAGCCGGTGAGATGGAGGTGAAGGCCTGGACATTCCGCAAGGGATGGAAGGCTCCACAGTGTGCCGGCGTCATACACACCGACTTCGAGAAGGGTTTCATCCGTGCCGAGGTGATAAAGTACGACGACTACATCAAATACGGCAGCGAGGCTGCTGTGCGTGAAGCCGGTAAGATGGGCGTTGAGGGAAAGGAATACGTGGTGCAGGACGGTGATATAATGCATTTCAGATTCAATGTTTAGCAGTTTGTTCATAAATTGGAATCCAGACGTCGTAGCGTTCCACATCGGATTCTTCGCCGTCAGATGGTATTCGCTCTGCTGGTGCATCGGACTCCTGGCGGTCTACTTCCTGATGCATCGCATGTTTCGTGAGCAGAAGCTCACAGACGAGCAGTTCGACCCGATGTTCCTGTATTGCTTCGTGGGTATTTTGGTGGGTGCCCGTCTGGGTCATTGCCTTTTCTACGAACCGGAATATTTCCTGGCTCATCCCCTTGAGATGATACTTCCCGTCAAGTTCACCTCCGACGGCAGTTGGCACTTCACGGGTTACGAGGGACTTGCCTCTCACGGCGGTACGATAGGTATCATTCTGGCTCTCTACTTCTTTGCCCGCAAGGTGGGACTCACCTATCTCCACGTGCTCGACAACGTGGCCATCGTGACACCCATCACGGCGATGTTCATACGTCTGGGCAATCTGATGAATTCGGAGATAATAGGTCGTCCGACGGATGTTCCCTGGGCTTTCATCTTTGAGCGTGTGGATATGGTGCCCCGTCATCCCGGTCAGCTCTACGAGGCCATTTGCTACGGCATTTTCTTCCTCATCCACTGGTGGTGCTATCGCAAGTGGCCCGAGAGGGTGGGGACGGGTTTCTTCTTCGGCCTGTGCATCTTCCTCATCTTCTTCAGTCGCATCTTCATCGAATATACCAAGGAGAATCAGGTGGCTTTTGAGAGCGGTATGCTGATGAATATGGGTCAGTTGCTCTCCATCCCGTTTGTTCTCCTAGGTGGATTCTTTATACTGAAAGGAATATGGCATCGTTGAAATCCTTAGCAAAAGACACAGCTATCTACGGGTTGTCCAGCATTGTAGGCCGTTTTCTCAACTACCTGCTCGTACCTCTTTATACGCATTGTCTGCCGAGCACATCGGGCGACTACGGTATTTCCACCAATATGTATGCCCTTGTGGCACTGATGTTCGTGGTGCTGACGTTCGGCATGGAAACCACCATGTTCCGATATGCCAACGGTGATGCGACGAGGTGGATAAAGGGTAATGAAACAGAGTTCCCGAAGATGGTGTTTTCCACAGCCTTTGCCTTCATAGCGGTGTTGGTGACACTTTTTCTTGCGGTGCTCACGTTGTGTATAGATCCTATAAGCGTGTGGCTGGGCTACAGAGAGCATCCGGAGTATCTTATGATGATGGGTGTGGTGTTGGCTCTTGATTCTTTGCAGGCCCTGCCTTTCAGTTACCTTAGATTTCAGAAAAGAGCTGTGCGTTTTGCTTCGCTCAAACTGCTGTTCATAGCCCTTAACATCGGACTTAACTGCATTTATTTTCTGTGGTTGGGCAAGACATCGGTGTTCTATATTTTCTTCATCAATCTGCTCTCTACAGCGTTTATAACACTGTTCTTTGTGCCTGATATGTGGAGCAACTTCAGTGTGAGACTCATAAACGGGAAGTTACTGCGCAGTATGCTTTCATATTCGTGGCCGTTGTTGATACTGGGTGTGGCGGGTATCCTCAACCAGACATTCGACAAGATAGCCTTTATCATGGTGGGTGGCACGGCCGAACAGCTCGGAATCTACGGGGCTTGCGTCAAGATAGCCATGATTATGGCGATGATTACGCAGGCTTTCCGCTATGCCTATGAGCCGATGGTTTTCGCTGCCTCAAAGGACAAGGACGCAAAGGTGATGTACGCTTTCGGTATGAAGTATTTCATCATTTTCACGCTGTTGGCTTTCCTCTGTGTGATTGGCTATATGGACATACTGCAGTATCTTATCGGAGCCGACTACCGTGAAGGTCTCCGTGTGGTGCCCATCGTTATGGTGGCCGAGATAATGATGGGAGTGTATTTCAACCTCTCGTTCTGGTACAAACTCATCGACAAGACCATCTACGGAGCGTGGTTCTCGATTGCCGGATGTGCCGTGCTGGTGGCCGTCAACATCATCTTCATTCCCCGCTACAGCTATATGGCGTGTGCGTGGGGAGGTGTGGCCGGTTACGGCACTTCGATGCTGCTTTCCTACGTTGTAGGTCAGCGCAAGAATCCTATCGACTATCCCATGGGTTCCATCTTCTTCTATGTGGCAATGACGGCTCTCTTCTACGCAGCGATGACTTACGAACCAGAGACCTGGAGCCTTTTCCTGCGTCTTGGTGTCAACACCATTCTCATCCTGTTCTTCTGCGCGTACATATATATATTTGAAATAAAAAAGAAAAAACAATGAAATTCGCATTAATCGGTTACGGCAAAATGGGCCGTATGATAGAGGAAATAGCTAAGTCTCGCGGTCACGAGATAGTATCCATCATCGATATAGACAATCAGGAGGACTTCGACAGCGATGCCTTCCGTTCGGCTCAGGTGGCGATTGAGTTCACAGCTCCCCAGGTGGCTTACGACAACTATCTCAAGGCCTTTGCTCAGGGAGTGAAGGTGGTGAGCGGTTCCACAGGATGGCTCAAGGAGCACGGCGACGATGTGCGTCGCATGTGCGAGCAGGAAGGTAAGACGCTCTTCTGGAGCAGCAACTTCAGCCTCGGTGTCACCATCTTCCGAGCTGTCAACCGCTATCTGGCACGCATCATGAACCAGTTCCCGCAGTACGATGTCGAACTGGAGGAAACCCATCACGTGCACAAACTCGACCACCCTTCCGGCACAGCTATCACGCTGGGTGAGGAGATTGTTGCCGAACTGGAGCGCAAGGACTCCTGGGCAGAGGACACCACCGATCCCAAACTCCTGCGCATCGACCATATACGTCGTGGCGAGGTGCCCGGCATACACACTGTGCGTTACGACAGCGATGCCGACTGCATCACCATCACCCACGATGCACATTCCCGTCGCGGCTTTGCTCTGGGTGCCGTCCTGGCTGCCGAATACACAGCTACGCACAACGGCCTGCTCACTATGTCAGACCTCTTCAAATTCTAAGACAACAAATCATTTCTCCCGACAATGAAGAAAATACAACCGGCACTCACATGGAAGGATAAAACGAAGTGCGCCGTCGTCATCCTGCTATACATCGCGTTCCTCGTATGGATTAAGTCGTGGTTGGGCATTGTGGTCATCCCGTTCATCTTCGATGCCTACATCACCCGCATGATAAACTGGGGCTGGTGGAAGGACCTCGAGAATCCAGTCTTCCGTACCGTGATGTCGTGGGTGGATGCCATCGTCTTTGCGCTGACAGCGGTGTATTTCATCAACATCTACTTCTTCCAGAACTACACCATTCCATCCTCTTCTCTCGAGAAGAGTCTCCTCGTGGGCGACTACCTCTTCGTCTCCAAGATGAGCTACGGTCCCCGCGTGCCTCAGACACCTCTCCACATGCCTCTCTGCCAGCACACGCTGCCTTGGGGCGGTAAGAGTTATCTGGAGTGGATACGCTGGGACTACAAGCGCGTCACACCCCATCCTGTGAAGCGAGGCGATATCGTGGTGTTCAACTATCCTTCCGGCGACACCATCCTAACCTCTCCCCGTTACGCAGCAGCCGACTTCACGATGCTCTGCTATCTCTACGGGGCACAAATCACAAGGGAGATGGGTGCCGAACCAGAGATGGATTCCCTCACATCCCTGCAGCGCTATCGCATCTACGAGAGCTACTATGCCCTCGGACGCGAGTTCCTGCAGCGCAATCCGCAAGAGTTCGGAGGTATCGACTCACGCCCTGTAGACCGTCGCGAGAACTATGTGAAGCGCTGTGTCGGTCTGCCCGGTCAGACGTTTGAGATACGCGACTGTGTCATCTATATTGACGGCAAGAAGACGGAGCAACCCAAGGATGTGCAGTTCGACTACAACGTGGAATGGCTCATGCGTCCCGACAAGGACGACCCCATCGTCTCCGAGGCATCGCTCTCCTACGACGACCTATACGGGCAGGGCATGAATCCCGACAACGCAGCGCCGCAGGACATCATACCTCTCACAGCGGAGGCAGTCAAGGTGCTGGAGAAGCGCAAGGACCTCGTGGGACGCATCGATTTCATCGTCGACAAGACCACCGACGAACTCTTCCCCCTCAACCTCCACAAAACCTGGACGCGTGACAACTACGGTCCCCTGTGGATTCCCAAGAAGGGTGAGAGCATCGACCTCACCTTGGACAATTTACCCATCTACGAGCGCGTGATACGTGCCTACGAGGGTCATTCCCTCAGTGTCACCGATGAGGGCGAGATACTCATCGACGGTGCTCCTGCCACATCATACACCTTCCAGATGGACTACTACTGGATGATGGGCGACAATCGTCACAACAGTGCCGATTCGCGCTACTGGGGCTTCGTGCCCGAGGACCACATTGTGGGCAAACCTATCTTCATCTGGCTCTCCACCGACAAGGACCACCCGGGTCTCTACAATCCCCGCCACTATCGCTGGCGCCGCATGTTCCGATGGGTGTGATAAGCTTTAATACAGAAGGTGTGGCGATGCCTGCCATCGATGCCGCTGCCGTGAGGAAGTGGATAGAACGCGTGGCGTCCACCTACGGACGCACTGTCGGTGAGGTGAACTATATCTTCTGCAGCGACGAGCGCATACTGGAGGTCAACCGCGAATTCCTCCACCACGACTACTACACCGACCATATCGGTTTCGACTACAGCGGCGGCACCGTACTCTCGGGCGACCTCTTTCTCTCGCTCGACACGATACGCAGCAATGCGGAACAACTGGGTGAGGACTACGACCGCGAGCTTCATCGTGTCATCATTCACGGCATACTCCACCTCTGCGGCCTCAAGGACAAGACACCGGAGGAGGAAAAAGAGATGCGACGTGCGGAAGATGATGCTCTGTCTCTCCTGCCGGAAAATTATTCACACTTTACGCAGCGGTAGGAACCGAAGAAACTGTCGACCTTGCTGTCGGCTGGCCAACTGATGCTGAATATCTCAGTGCCTGATTGGTCATACTCCGTAAGCAGGCGACGACAATCGTCGTTGTTTCCCGGTATGCCCCAACCTGCAATCGTGTTCTTGTCGCTGAAGACAAGGGCACCGCAGGCTTGGGTGAAGTAGCCGTCGTTGTGGAGCACGTCGGAGCCGGAAACCGTTCCGTCGTCGACATTGACACTGAGGCGAAGCAATTGTGTGTGACGGGTGTCGTTACCGTTATTAAATATGCTGACAGTGCCATCTTCTTTGTGATAGCGCACATAGTGCTGACCGTGGAATGAGTAGGAGCCGTCATTGTCGGCACCTGCTACGCGCCACAGGAAGTTGCCCGTACCTCCCACACGGTCGATCTTCACAACAGAACTGCTGTGGCGGAAGGAGCAGAGCCAGTTGCCGTCGGGAAGAATGTCGATGGAATTGTAGTGAACGTAGTCTTTCAAATCCGGTTCGGACTCCGTGAAGATGGGGTCCACCCAGTCTTCCATCTCCGTATGATTCGTACTCCACCAGTCGAAGACCACGCGTCCGTTTTTGACTTCCTGCAGGTAGGCGGCATAGATGTCCTTGTCCTTGGTCGAGGTCTTTTTGATGTAGGAGGAGACGATATAGTGGTGGGGGGTGTACATGTAGAAATCGTGTCCGTCCACGGGAGAACCCTCCTCAACACCATCGGCGGCCATAAGCTGAATCTCCTTTATTTTATTGTATTTTTCGTCCATGATGATGCGTTTGCCGGGATTGAAACCGCTCATCACCAGCGAAGCGAATTTGCTGTCGGGCTCGTGGTAGCTGTAGTAGGTATTGCCATTGTCAGCGTGATGTTTTTTGAAGTCCCACCACCCAGTGTTGCCGTCGCCGAAATTATCCAGCGGTTCGAAGCGGTAGTAGAGCAGACGGCCCTTGTTGTCCACCTTTTCAATGAGGCGCAGGTAAACGAAGGAGAGATAGAAATCCCCTTTGGATGTAGCATTTCCTTTGGTGACGATGGGAGGCACACGCTTGTGGAGCGTGTTGAGCACCACCTTGTGTATCTTGCCCACCTTGCTTGCATCGGTGTAGACAATATCTATATGATGCAGGTGGGAGATCTTGTCCACCATGAGATAGCAATCGCCGTCCGGAGCCTCTTTGCCACCGATGGTCAGGTCGGGGAAGCTCTGGGGATTATCTACCGTGAAATGGGATGGAAACTCCACGGTGAGGGTTCTCAGGTTGATGGTATCCGTCTTTCCGGTGAGGTTAATTTCATAATGCTCACCGTTCACCGTCAGCGACATTGTGGTGGCGGGTTTCATGTCAGGACTGTCTGAATCATCGTCGCACGATGTCAGGCAAAGGGTCGCAAAGACTACGACAGACAGCAGGCCAAATCCACCGCAGCGGTGGTGCCGGATTCCGTTAAAACTGTTAATCATATTGTAAATATTTTATTTTTTAGGTATTGTTACTCTGCTGTGTAGAAATCGGTGATGCGGCGGATGGCTCGGTCGCAGACGGGGCAGAAGTCTGGTGCTGCATTAGTGCGCATTCTGCAGTCTTCACACGGGCGCCAGCAGTCCTTCGTCTGATATCCGGCTCCCTCGTAGAGACCCACACCCTCTACACCCTCGTCGATGAGGTCCTGCCATTTGCTGCGGAAATCCTTCTTGGTTGTGAGGTTCGGTTCCCAGGGTTCTGTGTCTTTCGGATACCAGATAGTGGGCGTGGGTGTGTTGTAGGCATATTCATCGCCCAGACCGGCATAGCTGTGACCGAACTCATGCACGAATACCTGAGCGAAGGTGGGATGGTCGCTGGTGGAGGTTGTCACATGGTTGTAGATGCCACCGCCTCCGTAGGTCGATGTGTTGGCCAGAATCATGATGTGCTCGAATGGCACGCCGTCCAGAAGGTCGAATACGCGGTGTATCTCCTGGGTGACGAAGTAGCGGTCGATATAGAACATGTCGTAGCGCGCGCCGCTGGTGCCATCGCGCCAGTCGTGAAGATGAGGCACAGATACACCGCTGTCGTGGCTGGGAGGCGCTACGGCAACGACATTAAAGCGCGATTTCAGCGAGCGGAACGGTTCGCGGGCAAAGAGCACATCCACAGCTCTTTGACAGTCGCGGTAGAACTTGCCCATCTCCGCCTCTGTGTATCCGTCGGCCACGATGGCCAGATCGACGTTATGCACGATATCCACGCCTTCCAGCGGCGAGAAGGGAATCTGCGTGTAGTTGCGTCCTGTTCCGCCGCTGATGCTGTCCTTGTCGCGCTCTGGTGTGGGCACCATCGGAGTGACGCAACGTCCCTTCCAGAGGTATTGATAGGGGTAGCGCGCACGGGCTACGGAGCGGATGAGTATGTCTGCGGGGTCTACGCGATGTGTCATCGAGGCCGACACGCGCTGGTGGTTGTCGGTGAGCGTTATTTTGATTTCCACGGGTTGTTTGGGGAAGGGCACGTTGTAGCTCGACTCGAAAGCGCGTCGCAGTGTGCGCGGCTCATCGCTCTGCAACCATTCGTGGTAGAGGGTGGAGAAGGTGGTGACGTAGATAATCTCACCGCTTGCTGCATCGCGCATGGTGAGTTGACCGTTGCCCAAGAGGGGTTTCTCTGCCAGTTGTCCTCTGCGTCCCGCCCAGAAGGGTTGGCGGCGCATGTCGGAGAAGTAGATGTCGGTCTTCTTGATGTCGCCGGCTATGACGTAGTCGAGTCGCAGCGTAGCGTCTTCGAAGTATTGCTCGAAACTTTGTCCCTCAGCAGCTATCACCGCCATCAGTGTCATTATCAGTGCAAGTATATGTTTCATGGTTTTATGGTTTTGTTAGCGTTTGCGATGCAAAGATACGAAATTTAGTTGAATTTGTAAAGGTTAACGGTTAAAGGTTAATGATTATTGAGTTGTTTTGTTGTCTTCAAACGGTAAACTAATCTCTTATAATTGACATTTACCTGAAGCCGAGAATTTAGCATTTTATCTGAATGACTCCCCCGCAGCAACACTTGTTGTGGAGGTGGAAGTTTGTGAAATGCCTATTGGCTACCTTTTCTGGGACTGGCAACCGTTTTCCAGTCTCGTTTGTGTTAATAATATGCATTTATGTTTGTTATTTCAAAATAATTGTTTACCTTTGCAGCGAATTACTAAAGCATTACAGACATGAGTACCTTACAGT
Organism: Bacteroidaceae bacterium; assembly: GCA_017958545.1. Taxonomy (GTDB): domain Bacteria; phylum Bacteroidota; class Bacteroidia; order Bacteroidales; family Bacteroidaceae; genus Physcousia. The sequence continues at coordinate 13,579 of JAGDCM010000080.1, forward strand.
TGAATGCCGAAATACTGCGCAACATGAGTATCATAGCCGAGGACGAGACCCTCTTGAACCGGGTGGCCAAGTACCTCCGCAAACTTGTGTCTGAGAAGCAAGCCGACCCCACGGAAATGACTCGCGAGGAGTTTGTCGCCCGTATCGAAAAGGCCGAAAAACAAATTGAGGAGGGAAAGGGCACCACGTTCAACAATAGCGAAGAAATGAACGCTTGGCTTAATTCGCTTTGAGTATGTACACCATAACTTATGCTCCCGAGGCCAAAGAAGGTTTGGTAAAATTGAAGCGCAGCGAGCCGGCATCTTTCAAGAAAGCCGTTAAGTTGCTTAATGAAATTGCTGAACATCCCAAGACAGGTACTGGTCATCCGGAACCGCTGAAAGGTTTGTCCGAAAATCGCTGGAGTCGTAAGATTACGAATAAGCATCGTCTGGTTTATCGTATCTTCGAGACGGAAGTTCACGTAGACATACTCACCGCCTACGGTCACTACGGGGACAAGTAATCCCCTCCATCTTACATCTGTCTTCCCATCAGCCATCTGTAAGGTATCTAAACGTGTCAACCAAAATCAGTACAGGTCAAAATAACAAACATATATTGAGCCTGCGACCTGCTTGATATGGTGCAAATGTATATTTTGTGTGTGTTTGCGAGTTTTTGTCGGAGTCACATTTTTGCTTGATATGTCAGTCATTTGCTAAAAAGTAACAACTTGTTTACCTGTCAACT
>JAGDCM010000081.1 GCA_017958545.1 Bacteroidaceae bacterium
ATCCAGTCCATCGTGGTGAGACCCACGGTATGGTGGGCGCAGATGCCTGTGATGCGGCTCTGCACGGCGAACCACTCCTGCGGCAGCAGATAGTCGATACCCAGACCGAAGAGCATCGCTCCGATGACGATGGAGAGGATGTAGAGCCACAGCGTACGACGACCGAACACCTTGCCGATGACAAGCATGGAAGCGGAATTGACGGCGGGACCGGCCATCAGGAGTACGAGGGCGGCACCGGGTGTGAGACCCTTTGCCATGAGTGATACGGCGATGGGGATGGAACCCGTGGCGCAGACATACATGGGAATTGCCACGGCGAGCACGATGAGCATATTGAGGAGCTTGTAGTCGTGTAGGGCGGCGAGCCATTCGTTGGGCACAGCCACAGTGATGAGGGCTGCAATCAGGAGACCGACGATGAGCCATTTGCCCACGTCCTGCATCATTTCGATGAAGGCATAGGAGAGGGCTTCGCGCATCTTACCGGCAAACGTGTCGGTATGCTCATGCTCGCTCTCGCAACAGCAGTCGTCGCAGCCGCAGGAGCATTCCTCGGCATCCGTGTCGGCAGCAGTTTTCTCTGAGTGCGTCTCGTCATCTTTGGCGTATCTGTTGGTGAGCCAGCCGCCGAAGACAGATGTGAAGAGGGCGGCAACGGGGCGCACGATGGCGAAGGGCAGACCCATCAGCGAGTATGTGGCTACGATGCTGTCAACACCCGTTTGGGGTGTGGCGATGAGGAAACCGGTGCAGGCTCCGTGACTGGCTCCTTGCTTGCGCAGTCCCACGGCGGTGGGTATCACTCCGCACGAGCAGAGCGGCAGGGGAATGCCGAAGAGGGCGGCCTTGAAGACGCTCTTCATATTGCGCGGTGCGAGGTGCTTGGAATAGATGTCTTTCGGCACGAAGACGCGCAGGAGTCCTGCAATGAAGAAACCGAGGAGCAGGTAGGGAGCCATTTCAGCCGTCATGGTGACGAGGGCATCCCAGTAGAGCGTGAGCCAGTCGATGATAATCATGATGTTAACGTGTTACAGATGTACGTTGTGTTACTTTTTTCGCTGCAAAGGTACGGCAAAAGGAGTGCAACTCGGTTGCAAAGAGAAAAATTTTGCACGTTTTTCTTGCACGCAAAGGAAATAAAACGTATCTTTGCACTCGGAATATGATGAAAGACACGATGATACACATGAAGAAGATTTTTGCGGCGATAGTGCTGACGGCGGCAGCCGTGACTCATGCGCAGGAGGACTACACGCTGGTGTGGAGTGACGAATTCAACGGGGAGGGTGCTCCCAGTGAGAGCGACTGGTCGCCGGAAAGGGGCTATGTGCGCAATCACGAGGCGCAGTGGTATCAGTGGGAGAATGCTGTGTGCAGGGACGGCAGTCTTGTCATCGAGGCGAGGAAGGAGGAGGGGGAGCATCCCTACACCTCTTCTTCCATACACACGCGCGGGAAACACGAGTGGCTCTACGGACGCTTCGAAGTGCGTGCCAAGATACCTACCGGGGGAGGTGCGTGGCCTGCTATCTGGACGCTGGGGCAGGGGATGCCTTGGCCCTCGTGCGGAGAGATAGACATAATGGAATACTACCGCATCGGAGGTGTGCCTCACATCCTGGCGAATGCAGCCTGGGGAAGCGACCGCCGCTTTCACGCCGTATGGAACAGCAAGCGGGTGCCGTTCTCGCACTTTACGGAACGCGACAAGAACTGGGCAGACTCGTTCCACATTTGGCGTATGGACTGGGACGAGCAGTTTATTCGTATCTATCTGGACGACGAACTGCTCAACGAGGTGGATCTGTCAAAGACGGTGAACGGACGCATCGGGCAGGGCACTAATCCCTTCCACCGCCCTCACTATCTGTTGCTGAACTTGGCTCTCGGTGGAGACAACGGCGGCGAGATAGACGACACACAGATGCCCATGCGCTACGAAATAGACTACGTGCGCATTTATCAGCGTGTGAAGAAATAAGCAGGTAGGCCCTTTTCTTACATCTTTGCCATCGCCTGCTCAAGGTCGGCGATGATGTCCTCCACGTTCTCAATACCCACGGAGAGACGTACCAGATCGGGAGCAACACCAGCTTCTCGCAGTTGCTCTTCAGAGAGCTGACGGTGGGTATGTGAGGCAGGATGCAGTACGCAGGTGCGGGCATCTGCCACGTGGGTGACGATGGAGATGAAGTCGAGGTTGTCCATGAAACGGATAGCCTCTTCACGGCTGCCCTTCAGACCGAAAGCGATGACACCGCAGGAACCCTCGGGCATATACTTCTGTGCCAGAGGATAGTATTTGTTGGAGGGCAGACCGCAGTAGTTAATCCATCCCACCTTGGGATTCTTCTCCAGCCATTCTGCCACCTTCTGGGCGTTCTGGCAATGCTGCTTCATACGGAGCGCCAGTGTCTCGAGACCGAGATTCAGGAGGAAGGAGTTCTGGGGAGCGGGGATGCTGCCGAGGTCGCGCATGAGCTGGGCCACGAGCTTGGTCATGTAGGCCATCTTGCCGAAAGCCTTCGTGTAGGTCAGGCCGTGATAGCTTTCATCGGGCGTAGTCAAACCGGGGAATTTGTCGGCGTGTGCATCCCAGTTGAAGTTGCCGCTGTCTACCACACAACCGCCCACCTGCGTTGCGTGTCCGTCCATATATTTCGTGGTGGAGTGGGTGACGATGTCGCAACCCCATTCGAAGGGACGGCAGTTGATGGGTGTGGCGAAGGTGTTGTCCACGATGAGGGGCACACCGTACTTATGAGCCATCTTGGCGAAGCGCTCGATGTCGAACACGTTACCGCCGGGATTGGATATTGTCTCACCGAAGAAGCACTTCGTGTTGGGCTTGAAACATGCCTCTATCTTCTCGTCGTCCCAGTCGGGATCAATGAAGGTGCACTCGATGCCGAGTTTCTTCATGGTGACGCCGAAGAGGTTGTAGGTGCCGCCGTAGATGCAGTTGGAGGTGATGAAATGGTCGCCGGCCTGACAGATGTTGAAGATGGCGTAGAAGTTGGCAGCCTGTCCGGAGGATGTCAGCATAGCACCGACACCGCCCTCGAGGGCAGCAATCTTCTTTGCCACAGCATCGTTGGTGGGATTGGCCAGACGTGTGTAGAAATATCCTGAGTCTTTGAGGTCGAAGAGACGTGCCATCTGGTCGGAGGTCTCATAACGGAAGGTGGTGGACTGGTAGATGGGAAGCTGCTGAGGCTCTCCCTTGGAGGGTTTCCATCCGCCGTGTATGCAGATGGTCTCGAGATTCTTTTTCATCGTATTTTTGTTTTGTCTGTTTATCCTTTCTTTGCAGTCCATGTGATTTCCTCCGTACCGGAAGCCTGATTGAGGGCGCGGGCCAGTACGAAGAAATAGTCGCTGAGACGGTTGAGATATCTGAGGAGGGTGTCATCCACGGTGCATTCGCGCAGAAGTCGCAACACTTCCCGCTCGGCTCTGCGACACACGGTGCGGCACACGTGAGCCTGAGCTGCTGCTACGCAACCTCCCGGCAGAACGAAACTGTGGAGGCGGGGCAGTTCGCTCTCGAGCCGGTCTATCTCACTCTCCAGAGCCTTCACGGCATCCTCTCCGATGCAGGGGCATTCGCCCTGTGAAGAAGCCAGATAGGCTCCGCACACAAAGAGGTCGTTTTGAACGCGGGATGTGAAAGCTGTGAGAGCCACATACTCGCTTCCCAGCGCGGCAAGTAGTCCGATGTGGGCACTGAGTTCGTCGATGGTGCCATAACTCTCAAGACGTGCGCAGCATTTGCTCACGCGCTGTCCGTCCACGAGGGATGTCTCGCCTTTGTCGCCCGTTTTAGTGTAAATACTCATCAGCGTTTATGGTTTGCGCGTGCAAAGGTACGACATTTTTTTGAAATGTCACGCTTCTTCGCGGCGCAGATTCTCCACAAACTCGTCTATCTTGTGCAATTCGTCAGGGATACGGATGTTTTGAGGGCAATGTGATACACATTGATTGCAACTGATACAGTGCGCTGCCTGTCTTAGACGTGGCACACTGCGGTCCTGTCCCACGAGGAACTCGCGGCGCAGACGGGCGTACTCTTCGCTCTGTGTATCCTCGGGCAGACGGTCGTGACTCTTCACCTTGTTGTAGTGCACGAAGATACTGGGAATGTCCACTCCGTAGGGGCAGGGCATACAGTATTTGCAGTCGTTGCAGGGGATGAGTTTCACGTTGACGATATGGTAGGCGATATCGTAGAGGAACTCCTCCTCTTCCTCGCTCACGGGGTGCAGAGGACTGTAGGTGAGCAGGTTGTCGCGCAGGTGCTCCATATACGTCATACCGCTCAGTACGGTGAGCACACCCTCCGGAGTGCCGGCGTAGCGGAATGCCCACGAAGCGATGGTGGCTTCGGGGTCGTGCTCTTTCATGCGTTCCATGAGATACTGCGGTATGTTGGCCAGACGACCGCCGAGGAGCGGTTCCATGATGACAGCCGGGATGCCGCGTTTCTGCAGTTCTGCGTACAGATAGCGGGCATCCGTGTTGCGGTTGTTGATTTCGTTGGCGTAGTCCCAGTCGAGATAGTTAAGTTCTATCTGCACGAAGTCCCAATGTATCTCGTCGTGGCGCGAGAGCAGATAGTCGAACACCTCCACGTCGCCGTGATACGAGAAACCGAGGTTGCGGATGCGTCCCTTTTCGCGCTGTTCGATGCAGTAGTCGAGTATGCCGTTGTCCAGATAGCGGCCTCTCAGAGCGTTCATTCCACCCATTCCGCAACCGTGCAACAGGTAGTAGTCGATGTAGTCGGTCTGCAGTTCCTTGAGAGAATTCTCAAACATCTTGATGCTCTCTTCGCGCTTCCAGGTGGAGCCTCCGAAATTGGAGAGTTTCGTGGCGATGAAGTAGCTGTTGCGCGGATGTCTCGACAGGGCGATACCGGTGGAGCGCTCGCTCATGCCGCGACAGTAGGCCGGCGATGTGTCGAAGTAGTTGACACCGTGTTTGAGGGCGTAATCCACCAGGGTGTTTACAGTTTCCTGGTCGATTTCATCGGAGCCTTCGCGATTCGGCAGTCGCATCATACCGTAGCCCAGCAGCGACACCTTGTCGCCCGTTGTGGGATTGGTGCGATAGGTCATTTGGTCCTCTGGAGGTTCCTGCAGACTGTTGTAGTCGTCCTCAACGGGCTGCTGTGTACCCTCTTTTCCCTTGCACCCTGCGAGTGCGGCAGTCACTGCGGCAGCACCTGTGCCGAAGAGTTTCAGGAAATCTCGTCTTTCAATATGTTTGCTCATAGTCGTTCGATATTGTGTGGTTTATATTTCCCGATGCACCTCGTGACCCTCCACATAGATGGCGGAGAGAGGACGTGCGGGACACAGATTCTCACAGGCTCCGCAGCCGATGCAGACTGCGGTATTCACCATCGGGATGCGCAATGAATTCTCGTCGGAGGGGTCGGACGGAATCATCGTGATGGCTCCCGTGGGACAATGGCGGGCGCAGTTGCCGCACGACACACCGTCGGTGAGCGGTATACAGTTCTTCTTCACCCACACGGCATGTCCTATCTGCAGGGACGATTTCTCCTGTGGTGTGATGGAACGGATGGCTCCTGCGGGACATACCTGCGAACAACGTGTGCACTCGGGACGGCAGTATCCGTTTTCATAGCTCATCGTGGGTTGCATGAATGTCTCCAGCGATGTGGAGGGTCGCAACACCTTGTTCGGACACTCCGACACGCAGAGCTGGCACGAAGTGCAATGCTGCGCCATATTGCGGGCGGAAAGGCTTCCGGGAGGTGTGAGCGGTGTCTGCCGTTTGGGAGCCACTTTGTCTTCAATCACGGCGAGTCCTCCGTCCACCTTCTTTTCCTCCTGTGCCATTGCAGCACCGGCCAGAAGTGCGGTACCTACGAGGAACTGACGCTTGCTCTTGTCTACGGGTTTGCCGTCATTATTATCCGATGAAT
>JAGDCM010000082.1 GCA_017958545.1 Bacteroidaceae bacterium
GCAAAGGTGGTGCTGGTGCCCAGATAGCCCACATTCCACACACTTGTGCCAAGCTGGGCATCGGCAGCGGTGGACGACAAGGCACCGATATTATGGGTATAACTGGACTCCGTTCCACTTCCGGCCTTTGCGCCCACAGCATAGACTCCGGCTCCCGGCATGAAAGTACCCTTCTTCATATTCATCGCACTCGTCAGGCGGAACTGCCCGCTTGTGGGATTGAGCGTACCCTCGAAGTCCGACATGTTGGTGGAGAAGTCACCGCGCACGTAGGGGAAACTGATTTTTACGGTACCCTCTCCTATCCATTTGCCCTGCACTGCGCAGCGCTGACCGCCGTTGACGGTAAGCGTCTTTCCCTTAACGACGTTGATGGTGTTGCTCAGCGTTGGTACGGCGCTTGTAGAATTGTTGTTGAATATGGTGATGGCGGCATTGCCTGTCACGTCGATGGTTGAGGTCGCGGTGCCAAAGGTTGTGTTCCACACTCCCATTGCCAGTGTGCCGGCATTGAGTTCCGTTGATTTCCATGTGTTGTTGCCGGCATACGTGATATTTAGCTGTCCGCTGCCTTTCTTGACTAGACGTCCCTTGCCCTGTATGATACCCTTCAGGGCTGTGACACCGCTTGTGATTTGTATGGTGGCGGTATCGTTGAGGGTCAGTCCGCGATTGGTTGCCGTATTCGAATTGCTGACAATGAGAGTCGCCTTGCCCATCTGCCAGTTGGCGGCTGCTGTGCCGGCTGCGCCGATGCTGCTGGGCAGTCCGCCGTCGGCCATTTCGGCCACGGTGACGGTGCCGCTGTTGATAATCGTCTTGCCCGTGTAGTCGCTGTTTGTGGCATTGAGTACGACGCGACCCTTGCCGCTCATCACCACATCACCGCTGCCGGTAATACCGCCCGTTCCATTGACAGTAAAGGTCTTGGTATCGTTTTCGAAAGTGAGACCGCTCACAGGCATCAGTTCATCCACCTGCAGGGTATTCCTCACGGCATCGTCGCCGATTATTATACCATCTCCGGCCACAAACTCCGTACTCTCACCGCTAAGCGAGAAATTGGCTGTCTGATAGTCCCACTGGTTGTTCACCTCGCCCGACCAGCGCACTCCCTCGGACGCCTCACGTTGTGCATTAATCACCAGCCATAGAGCCTGTCCCTCGTTGACGACATTGTAGGAAAGACCCTGCAGACCGCGCACCTCGATTTGCGAAAGACTGCCTGCAAACTCTCCCGTATATTCCATCAGTTTATACCGCGCCGGCTGTGGCTTGACCACGTCAGGCACTACGGTGAACACAAGCTGTCCGTCTTCTGTAATGGAGAGGTCGCCTTCCACCCTCACAAAGTCCGCACTCCCATCGGCATCCTTGATATCCGACTCGATAAACAGGCGTTTGTCTACGGTGAGCCCCTTCTTCAGGGTGATGACACCGATGTTTCCCGTCTCGCTGCCGGGCATCAGCCGGCATCCCTCGTAGTTGAGCGCGCCCTCCATCTTCAGATTGCCTGCCACGACGGCGTTGCCCGCCAACGTTCCACGGGCGCGCAAATCCACATCACCCTGAATCGTATTGTTCACCTCAAGTACGCCCTCGGAAATAAAGGTGCCTCCGGTATGTTTCAGCGGTGTATTGACCACAAAGCGTCCCTGCTGACTCTTCCACAGCTGCATCTCGCCCTCCAGACTGCCCGTTCCGCTGAGTGTGATGCTCTGCCTCTTAACAGGCATCGCGTAGATGACGGACGGCGCGAAGGCATTGTTCACATTATATGTTTCACCCTGATATGTGAGGTCGAAAAGCACGCTCTTACCGTCAGCATAGGGAGCAGCAGCCGTGCGACTATAGTTCACGAAAGTGCCCGAAGACTGTGCCACGAGGTCGGTCACCATGCATGGCGGCAACTGCGGACGCGGCATATCGTATCCCAGATAGAAACCTGTATTCGGACTCTGGTAGTAACCCTTCGTGGAGCAGTCGCCGCGATAGTGCGGGTCCTGCTGCAGACAATAGATAAAATCGATGTCGGAGGCATAGTCGGTGGAAACACCCGTAATGCCCACGATGACACCGTTCTCCTTGTGAAGCAGTATCATCTCCTCGCGCCAGTCGCCTATGATGTCGCCCCAGAAGGCTGCACGCTTGGCATAGACGGTGACGTAGCGATAGCCGCTTATCTTGGCAAACTCCACCTCGCGTCCCTTGAAGAAGTCCTGCACATAGACATTGTAATGGCTGTCGCTGGTCTGCACCACCTCGCGGTCAGCTTCGTTATCCCACCAGATACCCTCACACGGGTATTGGTTCGTGTATCCGGTGATGAGGTTTCCCCTGGCATCATACACCTTGTCGTCCATTGTTGACCACATCTCCCAGCCCAGACGGTTTCTGTCTATATCTATGCACTCTCCGCGACCGACATCATCAACGGCCGAAAGATACCATTTTTTAATGAATTCGCCCGTACGCGCATCGTAGAGCACCTGTCCCAGCATATCGGGGGCGTACTGCTGTATGGCAAAGGTCTCCAGACCGGGACGCTCAGGGTCGATATCCGAGGTGCGGAAACGGTCGCCGTGTGCAATACCCGTATTGAACAGCGTCTTGCCGTTGTTGTTCATCGTGTAGCCGCCCACTATCATCTCGTCACAACCGTCGCCGTCCACATCGCCCACGCGTATCTGATGGAATGCGGGACCGCCCGTCGGTTCGTTGAAGAGCTCCTTCAGCGCTCCTGCACTGCCGCCGCTGAAATCATAGGCCACGCCGAGGTTATAGTAGTGATGGTCGCCGCCAGTGCCACGTATGTGCCATTCCATCACCACGGCGGGATGTATGCCGTCCAGATAGCATACGCCCATGTGTCCCACGTGTTTGTTGTATTCATCTCCCATCAGCGAAGCGCGGTTGGTACGGTTGTAGTGCTGGTTGTAGCTCTGCTCCAAGCTGGCTTTCTCCTGTCCTGTCATACCGTCTACGACGGAGATGTATCTCGGAGCATTGCGTGTCGACTGCGTCTCATAGTCTATTATGCCGTCGCCGTCGGTATCACCAGTGGAGTTGCCCTTCACGTAGAGGCCGAATGTTTTCGCCGAGGCATTCCAGAACTGCGTACCGTCCGACGACTGGACAATCACATCGCCCTTGCCGTCGCAATCCATGTCGGCCACCGTTATCATGTCGTCCTGACCGGCACAGGAGAGTTCGTTGGGCCCCAGCTTCACCGTCCACAGGTGCTCACCCGTGCGCATGTAACCTTCTACATAACAGTCCAGGCCGTCCGTGTTCGACTTGCGGTTTACTACATAGTCCATCTCTCCGTCGCCGTCCAGGTCTATGGGCCATACGTAGGCTGTATTGAAATTGGCCGACACCAGTGGTGAGCCGCCCCTTTCGAAGTTGATGTCCACAAAGATATTACGCATGTCGTAGTTCTTCACGTCGTAGGCTACGCTCTGTGCCGACTCCTCTCCCTTTGCGTTTGTCATGGTGACGGTCACCTTCGCTCCGGAAGGTATCACAGACGATGTCGTCTTCCAATATGTGTGCTGGGTGCTTGTCTTCTTCGCACCGTTGACATACACATTGTAGGTGGCATCTTCCGGTTCCTGTGCCAGACGTCGCCATGTGACGGTGATGTCACCATTGTTGTTCACTGCCACCACACCGCGTCCCAACGGTTGCTGCAAGCGTTGTCCGGCCATCATCAGAGGCAGGAGCATCATCACTGCCGCGAGGAGAAATCCTTTTGTTTTCATGATTTTGTCTTGGGTTAAATTTCCGGCGGCAAAGGTCGCAAGAAATCACGACACACCCTTAAAACGTCGTCGCAGATAATAAAACAATCGTTGCAAAGTGCTTTCTACTGGAAATCTTTGGGCAGGACGCCGTACTTCTCCTTGAAGCATTTAGTGAAATAGCTGGCATAGGAAAATCCGACCAAATCGGCTATTTCGTTCACGCTGTAGGATGTTGTGCGGAGCAGTTTTGCTGCACGCTCCAGACGCTGATTTCGGATAAAGTCGGTCGGCGTCTGATTTATCACGCTGCGCATTCTGCGATGCAGGTTGGCACGACTCATACACAGGTCGCCGGCCAGTGCATCCACGCTGTAGTCCGAGTCTGTCATGTGGTCGGCCACAGCTGCCACAGCCTTGTCGAGAAATTCCTGATCGGCCACGGGAAGTGCCGGTTTGTCCGGATTTTCGGACAATTCAGAGTGCCTTCCCCTCCTTATTCTCATCACAAGATAGCAGCCTGCCCCCAGACACAGCGCAGCGCATATCACCCACAGCCACACGTGCTCATACCACCGTGCCGGGCGCACTATCGTCAGCACTTCCGCGGGAGCGCTCCATCGCCCCAAGTCGTCGGTGGCACGCACCTGAATCCGGCTGGCACCTGCGGGCAGATGTGTCATCTTCACCACATGTTCCCCTTCGGGCAGTTCCGTCCACACACCGTCCTCATCCACCCGGTAAGCGAACTGCACCTGCGAGGCATGCTCGTAGTCGAGCGTGGAGAGGCATATCTCCACGAAGTCCGTCCCCTTGGGCAGCGCCAGCTCACGTCGGCCGAAAGGTATCAACTGCCTCTCTCCGTCTGTCACACAGGCTGTCACCACCGGACGCACGTCTGCCGTTGTCGTGTCTGCTGCAAGTGTTTGCGTGCGCAAGTTCAGCATGCTGACGCCTCCCACACCTTCCGACAGCAGCAGGGCCGTGTCGCCTTGCAATCGCAGTTTGCGGAATCGTGTGCTGTCCAGCAGCACCGTCAGCCTTTCCCCCTTCCATCGGCACACTCCGCGGGATTTACTCAGCAGATAGAGGCTCTGCGAGGGTTCTGAATACGCCATGCTGCGCACCTTATCCAGTTCTCCCTGCAACAGCTCCACCCGCTCTCCGTCGTAGAAATACAGCGAGTGATAGGTGCCTATGTAGAAGGCTGCCGGGGTCACTCTCGCCCACGACAGCACGGTGGTGTCTTTTTCGAGTGTTTGCCTGCTCATCACGGAATCCAGCATCCGTCCGGTCTCTTCCTCCGTCATTGCGCCGTGCCGCTGTCCCTGATATTCGCTCCGCTCTATTTTTTCCGTCTGCCATCCGTCCCCGGCCTTCTTCCATCGTATAAGTCCGCCGTTCCACAGTTCCGCCCACAGTGCGCTGTCCGCATCGAAGCGTATTGATGTGATGCTGCGGTTCTTTCCCTTCCATGTCGTTTCGAAGCGTTCCAGCAGTTCCGCACCGGCGGAGAAGTGCAGCAGCTGGTTGCGAAACGACAGCCACATCGTGCCGTCGGCAGCCGCCAACATGCACGACACACGCTTGTCTGCCAGTTCGCTGCTGTCCTGAGGGGTTTTCACCACGACGGGGCGCACCTGATAGTCCTTCTTGCGGAGGATATATGCCCCTTCCTTCGTGCCGAACCATATCTCGCCGTTGTCGCGTTGCTCTGTCATGCACAGCACGTCGTTGCTGCGCAGCAGGTACGGGTTCTGCCTGTCGCTGCGGAATGTTTCTGTCTCGTAACCGTCGAAACGGCACAGACCCGTACCTCTGCCTCCGTACCACAGATAACCCTCCCCGTCGCGGAGACTGCATGTCATCTCCCTGTCGGCCACAGTGATACGCCCCGTCTGCGGAATGCTCACGAGAAAGCCGAAAAGGACGGCTGCCAGTGTCATTATAACCCTTTTCATAGTATAATTCGCTGCAAAGATATGAAATTTAGTCGAAAAGTTGACAAGTGAACGAGTTGACAAGTTGAGAAGATGATACTTTTGTATTTAGGCTTTTTAATTTTGACACAAAATACGTCAGTCCCAAAGTCCCAAACCGCAAATGCTATTCGTAAAATAAAATTACCATGCATTGTGCGTGTTTTTCATGCTTCTTTTTAGAAAATTACAGAAATTGTATGTTGAATATCAGTGGCTTACGGATTTCAAAAGGCAACTCAGAGTGTTCCCAGACTGTTCTCAGAGTGGCCTCAGAGTCCCCAGTGCACCTGCGGAACTGCGGAAGAAGAGCTTGCTCACGTAAAAATAAATGAGTAGTCTGCGCTATTGCCCTGTCAATCTTGATTTTTTCTAAAATGGGAGTTTGGGACTTTGGGACACGAATATTTTGGATGACGAATTCCTCCTCTTCAGTGTCGATGGAATCGGTGGCGGCGTTGTCCTCCTCCGTGCCGCTACCCGCACGTGGTGTTCCTTCTGTCCTATGGGTACCATCTCCTCGTGGGTGGCTCCCCGCCGCGCGCCACTGCCGAAGCGTTTCACCTCGGTGCATGTGGACAACGCCTGCGGTATGAAATGTAAGATGTGTGCCCGCGTCTGTCCCATGCAGCTCACGCCCTACGATGCGCGCGGCAATGCCGAGGGTTATCTGCACCCCGACTGTCTGAAGTGCGGCAAGTGTGTCAAGGCCTGCCCCACCAATGTCGCTGAGCTTCGC
>JAGDCM010000083.1 GCA_017958545.1 Bacteroidaceae bacterium
ACTGCCTGGCATCACACCGCTTATCATCGGTCGAGGGGGCATCACCCTACCGCCCGACAAAATGCCTCTGGCCTACGCTGCCGCAGATGTTTTCGTCACACCGTCATTGGAAGACAACCTGCCCAACACCATCGCCGAATCACTCTCTTGCGGCACACCCTGCGTAGCTTTCCGCGTAGGCGGCATACCGGAGATGATAGCGCATCTCGAAACAGGTTACCTTGCCGAGCCCCGCAACGCGGCCGACCTGGCACGCGGCATCAGTCACGTTCTCTCCCATCCGGAGTGCCGCTCTGCAGCTGCCCGCTCGGCTCTCACGCTCTTCTCTCCGGAGAAAATTGTGCAGGAGCATCTGTCGCTCTACCTCAAAGACTTATCGTAAAAAGACGGCACGCACGGCGAACCACAGGTGCATAGCCAGCGTCTGCCACCAGCCGTAGTGATGCTGCATCACACGCCAGCGCTCCAGGAGCGAAGCGCGATGGTTCTTTGTCGTCATTCCCTCGGACAGATAGTCGGTGAGTATCTCGTGTGTGTTGACCACCGACAATCGCCTCCTCCCAACATATTTCAACAGGCGTATGCACCAATCCACATCTGCCGAATAACGATAATGCAAATCATAGGGGATAGCTAGCGCCAGATCGCGCCTCACATAAAAACTCTGATGACACACCAGCATGCCCTGACGGAACGAACGCCATGTGAGCCTCTCTGGTGCCTTCAGACGACGATGACGGATGAGCTGTCCCTCACCGTCCACAAGGTCCGTCTCTCCGTATGCTATTGCCGTACTGCGGAAGTCGCCCTTCTCCCAATCCAGATGACGGGCGATTTTCTCCAACGTACTGCTCTCATGAAAGGTGTCGCCGGCATTAAGGAAAACGACATAGTCGCCCGTTGCATGCTTCACACCTTTGTTCATCGCGTCGTAGAGTCCCTCATCCGGTTCTCTGATGACGCGTATCTGCTGACGGTGGCCCGTCTCCACGTAGCGTTGCACGAGGGCGAACGTACCGTCCGCGCTGCAACCGTCCACGATGACGTGCTCCACACATGGATAGGTCTGCCCGGTCACACTGAGCAGCGTGCGCTCCAGCGTTGCCTCCGCATTGTAGGTGCAGGTGATGACACTTATGAGCGGCGTCGCTTCCATACAGCACGTCCTGTCATTGCAATCAATATGATGATAAGTACGGCGAGTGCTCCGTAGGCTACGGCCTCAGTCACCTTCACCGTTCTGGGATCGAAGGTCAGCGTCACCTCGTGCTTTCCGGCCGGTATGCGTATGGCTCTGAGTATGTAGTTCACACGCATCACTTCCGTCTCATTGCCGTCAACGGTGGCTGTCCATCCGGGATAGTAAATCTCAGAGAAGACGATGATACCGTCTTCCTTGCTCTCCGCCTCGTAGCGCAAGCTGTTGGCCTCGTAGCTGACGAGTGTGCAGACACCTTCGCCGCCCTTACCGCTCTCATCCCTCGACACAGCCACCTCATGGAGGTTTATCTTGGAAAGTGCGGCCAGTTCTTCGTCAGCCCCGTCAACACGCTTCAATTCCTTAACATACCATGCGTTGCCCATTGCCCACGGATTCTTCAGGGCTATCTTGCCTCCCTCTGCGGCGGGCCACAGGATATAGCGCATGTTGAGCATATTGAGCACAGGGAATATCGAGTCGCCGTTTACCTCCTCAAGATTTCCTCCCGTAGCAGGCACCTCACGCTGCAAAGCGGTGATTTCACCGTGCAGATGCTCTTCTATCACCTCCTGATAGCGGCGCAGCTTGGCAGCGTGGTAGCCGCCTATTGACTTGTGCCAGTAGCTCGCATCATTGCTGTTGAATGTGGAGCAGGTGAGGTCGAGCGTGCGGTCGTAAAGTCCCTCATCCTCCATTATCATCTCGTCGCCAACCGTCTTGGGAAAGAGCGCAGCAGCATTGTATTTCCTCTGGAACATCCCGTCGTTGAGATAGCGCTTGTTCACACTCCACATATCCAACAGGCACAACGCGGCAATAAGCAGCACTCCCCACTTCTGCTGCAACTTACCCTTCATCGTGAGCCACAACAACGCCGTACCCACAACAATCACGGCAAGGCTTCTCAGACAATCTGCCTTGAATACAGCACGACGCATATCATTGAGGTTGTCTATTATATCGGTTGCAGGCCATCCGTGCCGGGCAAGTCCCATAATTGCCCCGTATTCCTGTTCGGAAACGTAGCGTCCGAAGAAGAGGTCGGGCACCACATAGAACAAGGCACAAATACCTGCCGTAAGACCGAAAGCTATCCAGAGAGCCTTCTTAGGCTTCACGTCGAACATCTCACGACGCTCTCCGTGCTCGAAGATGGCACGCAATCCCAAAAGAGCAAGCAGCGGTATGGTGAATTCCGCGATAACGAGTATCGATGCCACTGTGCGGAACTTATCATACATGGGGAAATAATCAAGGAAAAAGTCGGTGAATCCCATCATATTGCGTCCCCACGACAATGCTATAGACAGCATCGTCACCACCAAAAGGCACCACGGCATCGGTCCTTTCACAATCAGAAGACCAACGATGAAAAGCATACAAACAAAGGCTCCCACATAAACAGGTCCCGACGTTCCCGGCTGCTCTCCCCAATATTGTCCCAGTTGCTGGTATATCGGACGGTATTCATTCTTGGCATTCTTCATTGCCGTCTCACTGCGGCTCAGGGGCACGGAGGCTCCTCCCTTGGCGTTAGGGATGAGCAGTGTCCATGTCTCGCCGATGCCGTAACTCCACATCGTTATGTAGCTGCGCTCCAGTCCGCTGGAGGTCTGGTCGGCAGGGTCCTTGGTCTTCTGTGTCAGTTCCGACTTACTGCGCATGCTCTCCTTGGAATATTCCCACGTGTGGTAGATATTGGATATATTCATCGCCACACCGAGCACACAACCGGCGGCAAAGCACAGCGTGCCCTTCACCCAAGCTGTCAGCGCAGCACCTCTCTCCTTCTTCTGTACAGCGGCCAGCAGC
>JAGDCM010000084.1 GCA_017958545.1 Bacteroidaceae bacterium
TACGCCGGTGGCGGAGGTGTCACCCATGTTACCGAATACCATAGCCATCACGCTGACAGCCGTACCCCATTCGTCGGGAATACCTTCCATCTTACGGTAGAGGATGGCGCGCTCGTTCATCCAGCTGCGGAACACAGCGCAGATAGCACCCCAGAGCTGCTCCATAGGATCGTTGGGGAAATCGCTTCCGGTCTGAGACTTGATAGCCTCCTTGAAGAGCTTCACGAGTTTCTTCAGGCTCTCTACAGAGAGGTCCTTGTCCAGAACGACACCCTGCTCCTCCTTCACCTTCTCGATGATGGCTTCAAAGGGATCGATATCTTCCTTGTTCACGGGCTTCATACCCAACACTACATCACCGTACATCTGCACGAAACGACGGTATGAGTCGTACACGAAGTGAGGATTCTGGGTCTTGGCAACCATACCTTCTGCCACCTCGTCGTTCAGACCGAGGTTGAGGATGGTGTCCATCATGCCGGGCATGGAAGCGCGGGCACCGGAACGTACACTCACCAGAAGAGGATTCTTCAGGTCGCCGAACTTAGAGTTCATCAACTTCTCGATATGGGCCACAGCTGCGTTCACTTCGTCTTGCAGAAGCTCTACAATCTTGTCCTGACCCACTTCGTAATACTCGTTACAGGTGTCAGTTGTGATAGTGAAACCTGGAGGCACAGGTACGCCAATCAGGTTCATCTCAGCCAAATTGGCACCCTTGCCGCCCAACACTTCTCGCATCTGGGCATTACCTTCAGCCTGTCCGTTGCCAAAGGTATAAACTCTTTTTTGACTCATGTTTTTAGTTTAGTTATTGATTTGTTATGGATAATTTTGTCTTTTCGTGCAAATATATTAAAAATATCGTTTCACTCCAAATGTTTTTGTGTTTTTTTTCAAGGAAAATGCGTAATTTTGCACAAAACACAGAAAAGATGTCAAGAAAACATAAAGAAAGACAGATTATAGAGGCTGTAGAAATCACCGATGTGGCGGCTGAAGGCAAGTCATTGGCAAGAATCAACGACAAGGTGGTTTTCGTACCCTACGCCGTGCCAGGTGATATAGTGGATATAGAAATCGTTCGCAAGAAGCATTCCTACATGGAAGGCGTTGTTTCTAAGATAGTTAAGGAGAGTCCTCTGAGAGTTGCTCCTCTCTGTCCCCATTTCGGAGTCTGCGGCGGTTGTAAATGGCAGATGCTGCCCTATTCCGAACAGATACGCTGGAAACAGAAACAAGTGATGGACGCCCTCACCCGGCTGGCTCATATCGAGCTCCCCCAGTGCTCTCCCATTCTCGGCAGCGAACAGACGGAAGGCTATCGCAACAAACTGGACTTCGGCTGTGCCAACAAGCAATGGCTCACCTCAGAGCAACTCCTCGCAGGCGTACCCTTCGCCCCGGCTGTCGGATTCCACATCACGGGAGCCTTCGACAAGATACTCCCCATCGACGATTGCCGTCTCATGCATCCTCTCCACAACGAGATACGCAACGCCATACGGAACTATGCTCTCTCCCACGGATATTCCTTCTTCGACCTGCGTGCGCAGACGGGACTCATGCGAGGCATCATCATACGTTGCAGCAACACAGGCGAATGGATGGTGATACTTCACTTCCACTACGACCACACCACTCCCGAGACGCTCTCCGCAAGCCGTTGCCAGGCTGAAGACCTTCTCTCCTATGTGAAGGAAACGTTCCCGCAGGTGACGAGTCTCATGTATCTCGACAACCAGAAGTGCAACGACACCATAGGCGATCAGGACATCCTTCTCTACAGCGGCAGCGACCACATCTTCCTCGAGATGGAGGGTCTCCGCTTCAAGGTGGGACCGAAGAGTTTCTATCAGACCAACACCCGCCAGGCATATACATTATATAAGGTAGCGCGCGAGTTTGCCGGCCTCACAGGCGACGAACTGGTCTACGACCTCTATACGGGTACGGGCACCATAGCCAATTTCGTGGCACGCAATGCACGCAAGGTTGTCGGCATCGAATACGTTCCCGAGGCCATCGAGGACGCCAAGGTCAACAGCCGTATCAACGGCATCGACAACACTGTCTTCTATGCAGGCGACATGAAAGACATCCTCAATGCCGACTTCATCCGTCAGAACGGCAAGCCGGATGTCATCATCACCGACCCTCCTCGTGCCGGCATGCATCAGGATGTCATCGACACCATACTCTTTGCCGACCCGCGCCGTATCGTCTACGTATCATGCAATCCCGCCACACAGGCACGCGACCTCCAGCTTCTGGATTCCGCCTACAAGGTGGAGCGCATCCAGCCCGTAGATATGTTCCCCCACACTCATCACGTAGAAAATGTCGTACTGCTCACTCATAGATAAATACTGCGGCGACAACGCCCCTCTCCGCCACATCCTCCTCACCCACTCCTGCCTCGTGTGCCACAAGGCCCTGCTGGCTGCCGAGCGTCATCCCGAACTGCATCTCGACACCGCCTTCATCGAGGAGGCTGCGATGCTGCACGACATAGGTGTTGTCCTCTGCGATGCGCCCGGAATCTCCTGTTTCGGCACAGAGCCTTACATACGTCACGGTCTTATGGGAGCTGAAATACTTCGCAAGGAAGGTCTTGAACGTCACGCGCGCGTTGCAGAACGTCACACAGGTACGGGACTCACCATTGAATCCATCCGCCTGCAGAACCTGCCTCTTCCCCTGCAGGACTTCTCGCCCGAGACGATGGAGGAGAAACTCATCTGCTGGGCAGACAAATTCTTCTCGAAGACGCCTTCCAAACTCACTCTTGAGAAGACATCCGAACAGGTCATCGCCATGCTCTCACGCTTCCCCGACGGCAACGTGGAGCGTTTCCGCGAGTGGTCACTCCTCTTTGATTAGCAACTGTGAGAATTCTTCCTGACTGCCGTTGAACACGTCGCAGTCCACCGTTCCTCTCACTCCCTCCACCTTTCCGCAGTCGGTGTGCTGCCAGAAGGCCCATTTGCCCTCGTACGCAGGTTTCTCCACGTAATAGTGCGCAATCCAGTATGGAAATTCGTCAAACACACGGGCGTTCAGCACGTCGCGACGGAACGCAAGGCCGCTGTATATTATCGGCTTCACCCCGTAGTGCGCTTCCACTATACGCAGCCATTCCAGCGCCATACGTTCCACTTCCAACTTCGTCTTTCCACTCCATTTTTTCTTGTCCTCGATGTCGAGCACAGGAGGCAGGTCGCCTTCTTCAAGATGCACCTGGTGCAGGAAGAATTCCGCCTGTTTGCGAGCCGGCACATCGGGAGTCATGAAATGGTAAGCACCTCTTACAAAGCCGTTTTTGCGTGCTTTGTAAAAGTTATCGTTGAAGTTGTCATCCATCAGCGACACACCCTCCGTAGCCTTTATTATGACGAAGGTCACGGGGTCGTTGTTCATCGATGCGTTGCGTAGCTTCTCCCAGTCGATGCGGTTCTGGTAGTGCGATATGTCAATACCCCTTATCTTGTAGCCCTCGGGGTAAGTGGGCTCTCCGTATATTGCCTTCCACTGGAAACTGTAGGGGTCCACAAAGAAGTAGAAGAGCACGAAGCTGTAAAGTCCTGCCACAGCCAGACCGCCCAGGACAAATGTCCATATCGGCATTCTGTGGAGAAAACGAAGAAAGCCCCGGCTGGACTTTTTCTGCCGGGGCCTTCTCACTGTGTGTTTATTGTTACTTTTGTTCAAGTTTCCCTCAGCTTACTTCTTCTGTTCCAGAGCGAGAGTCATTGTGCACTGGTCGCAAACCTCCGTGGGACCCCAGTACTGGATAGGTCCGGGATATACGTAGGCTGTCTTGCGGGCCCACTCCTCACGGTGAGCGGCGAAATACTTGAAGGGAGCACCGTCCAGTTCTACGAGAGCCTTGCGGATAACGGGCTTGTTGGCACCGTTACGACGCTCGATGTTCATCATCATTGTGATGGGCACACCGCCTGCGATCCACTGGTCAGCAGGAGCTGTGGTGTTGCGTATCACGCTCATGTAGCCGGTCTTGCCGTTGCTGATCAGACGGCTTGCGTTGTAGCCAAGGCTGTAGCAGTAGTCGGCGTCGTAGTTGGAGGGAGCTGCGCAGCGGCCCTCGTAGCCGAAGAAGTGGTGCTGTGTGCCGAACTTGCCCACATACTTGCCTTCCTTCTTCCACTCGTCGAGCTTCTTTTCCACCATAGCGGAGAGCAGCTTCTCGGTCTCGATGAGGCTCACCTGCACGTTGCCGTGAGGATCGCGGTCGAGGCAGAGCTGACGCTTCACGTCGGCGGGCAGAGACTCCAGCACGGCCTTGTTCTCAGCTGTGATGCTGTTCATCACGAATTCAATCTGCTCCTCAGCGCTGCCGAATACGCGGGGCTCACCCGTAGCGGGATCTGTCAGCACCTCGTTGAGCTGTGCAATGAGCTTCTTGATAGCGGGGATGAACTCGATAAGACCCTCGGGAATCACCACTGTGCCGAAGTTGTTACCGTCGGCAGCACGCTGAGCCACAGCCTTTGCGATGTATTCCACAACGTCATCCAGAGACATCTGCTTGGCCTCCACTTCCTCACTGATGAGGCAGATATTGGGCTGGCACTGCAGGGCGCACTCCAGAGCGATGTGGGAAGCAGAGCGACCCATCACCTTGATGAAGTGCCAGTATTTGCGTGCCGAGTTGCAGTCGCGCTGGATGTTACCGATGAGCTCGGAGTATGTCTTACATGCTGTATCGAAACCGAAGCTGGTCTCAATCTGCTCGTTCTTCAGGTCGCCGTCGATGGTCTTGGGGCAACCGATCACCTGCACGCCGTACTTCTGTGCTGCGTAGTACTCGGCCAGCACACATGCGTTGGTATTTGAGTCGTCACCGCCAATGATTACGATGGCGTTGATACCCAGCTTGCGGATGATCTGCAGACCGCTCTCAAACTGCTCCACCTTCTCCAGCTTCGTACGACCGGAACCGATGATGTCGAAACCGCCTGTGTTGCGATACTCGTCGATGTACTCGTCAGTGAACTCGAGGTACTTGTGGTCAACCAGACCGCCGGGACCCATGAGGAAGCCATAGAGCTTGCTGCTCTTGTTGAGGCTCTTCACGCCGTCGTAGAGACCGCACACCACGTTGTGTCCGCCAGGAGCCTGACCGCCACTGAGGATGATACCCACGTTGATGGGCTGTGTGTTCTCGCTGTCAGCAGCCTGAAACTCCACCACGGGCATACCGTATGTGTTGGGGAAGAGCTTCTTGATTTCTTCCTGGTTGCCTACACTCTGGGTGGGCTTACCCTCTACGGCCTTCACAGGACCCTGCAAAGCCTTTGGCAGCTTGGGCTGATATGCAGCGCGAGCTTTCTGTAATGCACTTTTTTCCATATATTATTTTGTGTTAAATATTAAACTCGCCACAAAGATACGAAATTTAGTTGACAAGTAGACAAGTTGATGAGTAGACAAGTTGTTACTTTTTAGTATTTGGCTATTTTTATCGCTTATTGAAGGATTTTTTCAGTAAAACAATGAGGCTCATGGGACCAATTAGGCCAATTAGACCAATGGGATTTCTCAATTGTCAATTATCAATTCTCAATTATCAATTGTCAATTCTCAATTACTCTTTCGTCCACGTCTGTGTTTCGTGGAAGATGCCGAGATGTCCGCGCACCTTCAGCTTATCGCCGTCCAGCCAGATGGAGCATCTGTATGTCTTGCCGTTCTTGGGATTGTAGATGCTGCCGCCTTCCCATTTGTCCTTGTTTTTGGTCAGACCGTTGAGTATGTTCGTACCCACGAGTTTGCGGCTTTGCAGCGACTTGTCGGGGTTCTTGCTGTCGAGTTTGCCGTCGCCTGATTTCAGCCATATTATCTTGCCGTTGATTTTGTCGCCCACCTGATACACTTCCACGTGCGACTCACCGCCTTCTGTCACCCATTTGCCTACCACACTCTGTGCATAACTCATCGTTGACAGCGCTGCCATCATGATGCCGATAAAGACTTTTTTCATTGTATGAATGCTTACATATACGATTTTCTGCTGCAAAGATAGTGAATTTAGTTGACAAGTTGACGAGTTGACAAGTTGACGAGTTGTTACTTTTTCAAAAATGAGTAAAATTTATTGGTTATTAAAAAAACTTTCGTCTTTTGTCTTTAGTCTTTTGTCTTTAGTCTTTTGTCTTTAGTCCTTAGTCTTTAGTCTCATTGGCCCCATTAGGCCCATTGGACCAATTAGACTTAAAAAACACTAAACACACAACTTTTCCTATTGTCAAACGTTATACAGGAGAAACAACACTGAAAATATGAAAAGAACCCCCTTTCTCTCTCTGGCCGTAGCATTATTGTCTGTCGGCCTGATGGTGGCAGGATGCAAGACTGCCGGTGATGATGCTAAACAGATGTTCGGCACGATGGAAGCCCCCCTACCCTCTGACATGATGCCCGACAGTGTTCAGATGGCATTGGCCGAAGCATTCAAGTACCACTCCCATGAGCTCTTCTGCGACACCATAAACGACATCTGCGTGTCGAGCATCGACGAGATAGACGAGACACCGACTGAGGGCTATGGCATCGAGGTGACGAAGGGTGCGATGTCAACCACCTTCCCCAATATCCGTAATACCCGCAATCCGCAGGCGAGCTACAATGCTCCCACGGGCGACCTCTGGCTGACCAGTTCTGCGATGGAGGGTACGGGCATTCGTGTGGAGTGGCTTTATCAGATACGCTTCGGCGAGAACGAAACGGCGTATATCAAGACTGTGGTCAATCCCTACGCTGTGCAGCAGGAGTTGCTGCAGCGCCTGCGTTATACCGTCGAGGGTGAAACCGTCTCGCTCTACGACGGCGACAAACTGCTGACTACAGTCACCAATACCGTCAAGGATATGGGCGGCTTCGATGATGAGCAGCCGTTGTGGATAGGCGAACAGTTATACTA
>JAGDCM010000085.1 GCA_017958545.1 Bacteroidaceae bacterium
GCACTTATTGCACGAGACATCTGGGATATGAGCGAATATTTCTCCATCATCTATGAAGACGATCCCATCGTCCTCAAGGCCATAGAGAAACTTTCAGAATAAGAAAGCTGTCTTTCAGCCCTCTACCTTTAAATACAGGTTGCAGTGACAGACGTCCTTCTCGCGGTAGTCACTGCAGGGACAGTGTTTGTCCACGCTGTCGTTGTGGCAAGGGCATTCGCCACCGTTGCGTTCCACACCTTTGAGAATCGCGTTCACCACTTTGTCGCTGGGATTAAGTATCCATCCCTCTTTACGGAAAATCTGTGTCATGTGATTAGTGTTTTACGCCCTTGACGAGCTTTTGTATACTATTGAGTTTATTCAATGCCTCCAGGGGTGTGAGACTGTTGATATCCAATCCCAGGAACTCATCGCGAATGGCAATAAGTACGGGGTCGTCGAGCTTGAAGAACGACATCTGCACACCGTCGCCACCCGAAGGAGCCGCAACGAGTCCTTTGCCCAAATCTTCACGTGTCATCGTCTGTTCAAGCTGCTTGAGAATCACCTCCGCTCTCTTCACAATGCCCGAAGGCATACCCGCCAAACGGGCCACGTGAATACCGAACGAGTGTTCCGAACCGCCTTCCTGCAATTTGCGCAAGAACACCACCTTGCCGTCCATTTCCTTCACGGATACATTGAAATTACGCACGCGCGGGAATTTCGATGCCATCTCGTTCAACTCGTGATAATGAGTGGCGAAGAGGGTGCGGGCGTGAGCTCTCGGATTCTCGTGAATATACTCAACTATTGCCCACGCAATGGAGATTCCGTCGTAGGTGGATGTGCCGCGTCCGAGTTCATCGAAGAGCACCAGAGAGTTTGGTGAGAGATTATTGAGGATGTTGGCAGCCTCCGTCATCTCCACCATGAAGGTGCTCTCGCCCAACGATATATTGTCTGAAGCTCCCACACGGGTGAATATCTTATCCACCACTCCTATACGTGCCGACTCCGCAGGAACAAACGAACCCATCTGTGCCATAAGCGTAATGAGGGCTGTCTGACGCAACAGGGCACTCTTACCGGCCATATTCGGTCCGGTGATGATTATTATCTGCTGGTCGCTGCTGCTCAGGTATGTGTCGTTTGCCACATATCGCTCACCTGCGGGCAACTGCTGTTCTATGACGGGGTGACGGCCTCCGTGAATATCCAGCACATCGCTCGTCTCCACAACGGGGCGTACATACCTGTTCCTTCCGGCCGTGAGGGCAAACGAGAGAAGGCAATCCAGGCGCGCTATCTCATTGGCGCTGCGCTGAATCTGTTCGGTGTATTGCGCAAGACGGCTCACGAGGGCCATGAATATACGGGCTTCGATGCTTTCCATCTTGTCCTGCGCCGTCACAATCTTCTCCTCATACGACTTCAGTTCCTCCGTGATGTAGCGTTCTGCCGAAACCAGAGTCTGCTTGCGTATCCAATCAGCCGGCACCTGGGAACGGTATGTGTTGCGCACCTCAAGATAATAGCCGAAAACATTGTTGAATCCCACTTTCAGGCTCTGTATTCCCGTCTTCTCTATCTCACGCTGCTGCATCTCCAGAAGATACTCCTTCCCATGGAAGGCTATTTGGCGGCAGGTGTCCAGTTCCTTGTCCACATCGTCACGTATGAATCCGCTCTTAGCCATCATTCCCGGAGGCTCCGGCACAATCTGCTGGCGTATCATCTGGCTCACCTCTCTCAGGGCATTCTTTCCTTCGTCATCATTCAGACCAAAACGTCCTTCTGACATGCGAAGCACCACATCCCACGCTTCCAGTGACGAGGCAAGAGCCAAAAGATCACGGGGTGTCACGCGACCTGTATTTATCTTGCCCACGATACGCTCCATATCGCTTATGCGCCGCATTTCATCGTATATCTCATCACGCAGGTCGGGATTGCGGAAGAGTTCTTCCACCACATCCAGTCGCTCATCTATGGCCTTTGGATCTTTCAGCGGAAAGAGTATCCAGCGCACCAGCATACGTCCTCCCATCGGAGTCACAGTCTGATCTATAATCTCCCTGAGCGATATACCTCCCTCGCCCATCGTGGAGACTAGTTCTAGGCTGCGTATGGTGAATTTATCCAGGCGCACATATTTGTCTGTCTCGATACGGCTGATATGGGTGACGTGGCGCAACTGCGTGTGCTGCGTCATCTCCAGATACTGCATCACCACTCCCGCTGCCACAATGCCAGCTCGCATATGGTCAATGCCGAAGCCCTTGAGGTTTTTCACCCTGAAATGCTTGCACAGCGTCTCTTTCGCCGTCTGCTCGGAGAATGCCCAGTCGTCCATCTCGAATGTGGCCGACTGATAGTGCAACGTGGCGAGTTTGTCGCGCCTTCCGCGCTCGAAGAGCACCTCTTTGGGATTGTATCCGGACAAGAGGGAACGCACATGCTCGGGAGCACCCTCGGAAACAAGGAACTCACCCGTGGATATATCGAAGAACGACACACCGATGGCATTGCCCCCGAAATGCACCGCTGCCAGGAAATTGTTCTTCCCGGCCTCCAGCACTATATCGCTTTGCACCACACCCGGAGTCACCAGTTCCGTGATACCGCGCTTCACCAGTTTCTTTGTCAGTTTCGGGTCTTCCAACTGGTCGCAGATTGCCACCCGCATTCCTGCCCTCACAAGCTTCGGAAGATATGTCTCCAGAGCATGATAGGGGAATCCTGCC
>JAGDCM010000086.1 GCA_017958545.1 Bacteroidaceae bacterium
CAGTAGTCGCGCCCCATCACAACGAAGCCTGATTGCTGACTTTCGTCTGTTGCCGTGATAATCAGATGAAGAGTGTCGGTGAACGTCTCTCCCTCAAATTTCCTCAGATACAGATTCGGAATTTCCCACAGGTTCCTAAAGCCGGGTGACACCGCGTGGCCATAGACGCGCACACCGCTATTCGTTTCAAACCCGAAACTGTCCTGATAATTGGCATGCCACTGGTATTGAAGTTTTATCGGTGATTTGTATTTATCACACTTCACTCCATTGCTTTTCGTTTCCTTCATCATAGGCCATCCGTTCTTCCATTCCACATCAAGCAGATGAAGTATGCGTCCATAAGGACCTTTATCCTGAAACGCGATGAACTTGTCTGCCACCCAACCGCCCTGATGAATGCCGTTCTTGTTGAACACAATCTGACTCTCATAAGGGCCATACACGTTACGGCTTCGCAACGCCACCTGCCAACCTCTCTCCACACCGCCCGCTGGAGCGAGGATATAATACCAGCCGTCGCGTTTGTAGAACTTAGGTCCCTCTATCGTGTGATTACCTTCCACCTGTCCGTCATAAACAAGAACCGGGTTACCGATGACCCGGCTACCGTCTGAAGACAATTCGCGCACCGTCAGCACGCTGTTGAAACCGCAGCGGCTGGCAGCCCATCCGTTCACAAGATAGCATCGTCCGTCATCATCCCACAGCGGACAGGGGTCAATAACTCCCCTGCCCTCCACGACCAGCACCGGCTCGCTCCACCGTCCGCACGGATTATCACTCTTCACCATGAAGACACCGAAGTCCGGATCGCCCCAATAGATGTAATAAATGTCATCGTGGCGACGGATGCTGGGAGCCCATACACCACAACCATGCTGCACGGAGTTGTAATGGCTCGCGGGCAACAGGCGTTCTACCGCATAATTCACCAACTCCCAATGCACCAAGTCCGTACTGTGCAATAGAGGCAGTCCCGGTGTGCACTGGAAACTGCTGGCCGTCAGCCAATAATCACCATGCGTACCCTCGCACACATCCGGGTCGCTGTAGTCGGCATAGATGATTTGAGCCTGCACGGTCAATGTGTGAAAAAACAGAAGCAGTGCAATAATCCCTTTCGTCATGATGTAAAAACCGTTAATGTCCAAAATAAAGAAAGCTATTTGTACAAAAGCTTGCGCCCTCCCTTAATATAGATTTTGCCGGAACGGGGCTCGCCGACCCTACGGCCCATGAGGTCGTAGATCGTATCGTTCTCTGTCATACGCGTACCCGGAAGACTTACCACATCGGAAGGATTGCTGCCGGTGTAAGTCAGCGTGAAATTATCCCACACAAGCCACGTGGTGCCGCTCGTGGGCTCCTTGATGCCAAACGACAATGTGCCGTCAGTCACCCTGACCTCCACTGACAGCAAACCGTAGGATGCATTTGCGGTCATCTTATCGCGCTCTGCATCGAAATTACTGCCGGCACAGCTCACCGTGACAATATCCTTCTCCGTGATGCCGCCGGATGTGGCGAAGAGATAACCCGTATTGGAACCCTCGCCGTTCACCATCTGGCAGGTCACTGTGTAGTAGCCGTCGGGAAGGCCGTAGAGCCTCTGCGTGAAACTGAAGTTGGTGGAATGCCACACCTCCACAGCACCGTTGTAGCGCTGGTTGCCCCACGTGCCGGCCATCGACCAGCCGAAACCGCTGCCTATGAACTGAGGATTGACCACCAACGGCGTGGCATCAACGGGATTGTCGGGAGTGGCATCGGCAAGAACGTCGCTATGGAAACGCGACTTGGCAATGGCAAATATCTGCAGATGGCCGATATCGTCGCCCTTCTTGTTGCACGCTATCTCCTCTCCGTCGCGATAGCCGTTCTCAGGAGTCCAAAGGCCAAACCAATTACCGGGATAAGTGCCGTTCTCCACTGTCCAGGCACCGCCCGTATGCGTCATCAGCAGGCGTGCCCAACTGCATGCGAAGGGCTGGTCGTGAGTGCGCAGATTGTGCGGCGCATTCATTTCCGTCTGCAACAGCAGACCGTCGTAGTCGATATTACGCAGACAGAAACCTCCGTCGAAAGGCTCTACGGTGAACACCTTGGACAAATCCGTAAGCGGATCCACCGGCGTTTCGTAGAAGAGCGCCTTATTGCCGTTGTGTGGCGCATCCCTGAGTCCAATGAGCAAGTCTGCCTCATCACAGGCAAGCACGAAATAGTGGTCGTCAGCCAACAGAGCCAAATCGTCCGCAGATGTCACCAGCTGATAACCGTTGTCTGCTGTCAACAGGCTGTAATAAGAATAAGGAGCCTCCTTCACCTGCAGATTATACACATAGGGCTGTCCCTGATACGTGGCCGTCACCTGTGTGGTCTCCTGCAGATTATCCACAACGAATGTCTTTCCCGTCTGCCCGCCGTCCCAGCTGATCTCCTCGGGATTGACATAAGACGGGATATCAAGGCGCAGGGTCAGTCTGGTGCCGGAAAGCACTTCCGTCTCTGTGGCTGCTTCGCCGTTGATGAACTGCATGGCCGGCACCGCATTCAAGCGGAACACGCTCTCGCTGACGGCACCGCTCTGATTAGCATACTGACAGGTGTATGTGCGGCTGCTCGTCACAGCGGGTATCACCACAACACTTGACTTCACGCCGTTGTCCCAAAGATAATCATCGGTCCACCCCGTTGTGGCACCGGCATAGAGTATCACATCTGTACCGCTGAGTACCGTCTTTTCCAATATGCGCTCTATCACGCCGTCCACGGTGATTTCATTGGTCATCACATCGGGTGCGGCATCACCGCTGACAGCAATGGCGAACGACTGACGGCTCTGCTTGCCGTTCTCTGCCGTATAGGTGACACGGTATATGTAGCTTTTGTCCGCTTTCACGGTGATTTCACGGGTTGTCTCACCTGTGCTCCACTGCCAGAGTCCTGTGTCGGCAGCACCCTGCGGCAACACTGGAGACAATGTTATCTCACTGTCGTCTGCCGGAATACCCTTTGAGGGGCACACTTCGTACTTGTACTTCAAACCGCCAAGATTGGTCTGATTCTTATACGTCACACCTTTGTAGACAATATTACCGGACAACGGCACGATAGCATCAGAAGCATCTATTGCAGGACGCCAGCTGGTCAGCGTGGAGAAGCCGAGGTGGTCGAAACCGCCGGAATTCTGGCTGTAGTTGCCGCCACCGCCGTCAGGGCAGACCCTGGCGCTTGCCTGCTCTGCATATTGCAACTTGACACCGCGCAGTCCCTCATAGTAGCCGATAGCACGATCCCAATAAGGACGGTATTCTCCCGCTCCTCCTGTGTTAGGAGCAGTCATTTCCCAACCGGCACCCATCGTGCCGCGACAATCGGCATAATTATAGGTGATCCACGGAAGAGACGTCGCATCAACACCTCCGAAATTCATTGCCGCAACAAACTCCGTACCGGCAGCGATGCGGTCGTCCATATAGGCAAAGAGGTCGTCGCCCTGATTGAATCCCACCTGACAGATGTCAAGGGCAAGACCCAGAGCCATCAGCGAGTGTCCCTGGTCGCGGCCCGACTCCTGCATCTGTCCGAGATATCCCAAAGGTCCACGTGAATCGGGAAGCACCACGGGAACGAGATTACCAATGAATTCATCGCATCCGTCATTGAGGATGACGCTGTTCTTCGAGCGGTCCTTGTATGTGCCCACGTGGTCGTATTTATAGAAGGAAACACCCTGATTGTACATGTGCACGTCATCACAGAGTATGCCTATGGACATCACACAAAGAGCATTGCACAGCCCCCAGTTGGACCAGTAGTGTCCCGGACGCTGTCCCAGACTGGAATAACGGGCGTTGAGCCATGTGTCGTGACGGCGGCGGAGAAAGTCGATGGCAGGATTGTAGAACACTTTGATTATCCACTGCTTGAACTCCTCAAAATCCTCTGGCGACCATCCGTCATAGTCGCGCATCAGTTCTGCGGCATTAGCAAATTCGTGTCCGTAGATACCCGCAGCGAGAGATATGTTGGTATCACCTCCCAAGCCTTTGCACTGGCGAGCCCACTGCATCATGATACGCACCGCTCCGTCGGCATTGGCACGTGTGCCCGCTATCTTCCAGCGCAGCGCATTCTGGTATGCCATCGCTGCACCACGTGCACAGTTCATATAATTCTGCCCGGAGCCGCCTCCACGAATCACCGTCTCCGTAGGCCACGTGGCAACATCGGCCTGCGAATACCCGTTGGCACAAAGTATGTTCCATGCCTGCTGCATACGCTCATTGCCATCCGCCAGCAACTGCTTGGCACGGTCGATATCCTCTTGCGACACAATACCGCCCGGATGTACGAAGCCATGGTCGCCCGTCACAGGGAACACCCTTTTTGCCTGATAACCGCTGGTAGCCTTAGCGGCAGATAACAGGGACTGCAGCGTAGAGACATAGTTATCTATCAGTTCCTGAGAAGCGCGTCCTGCCGCCAACTCCGACTTTGCTATTGCAAGATTGTCCTGCAGCTCCCTTACGGCATTGGGGGCATACCCCTCAGATGCGGAAGAAACAAATGCATCGCACGTCTCCACCATTGCACTCAACTGAGTGAAATCACCTGGCACACCGTAACGGTATGCAATCTCCAAATCCGTTGCCACTGCACACAATTCCGACACCTTCTCGTCGCTCACCGCCACATCATAAACGCGGAAGTCTGCCACAAGGGTTTTCTTCAGATAAGTATCATTGGAAAATGGAGGACGCCCAATCCAGTTGTAGATGGTGACATTGGTGAATATCTCACTGAGCACCGGCATGGAGGAGTTTACCTGCACGCGCACGCCGTCGAGGAAGAGTTCACCTTTCGGCCCCGTCTGACGGTAGAGCATGTGTATCCAACGCCCTTTCTCCGAAGCGGTGCCAACCTGCATTCCCACCTCACTGCCCCAGCCTGCCGAGGCGGTGGCCATGCGCTGCGCATTCACCCTGTAGCCGGTGTAGAAAGACGATGTTTCCGTATTTGCCGAAAGTCTTGAAAAACACCAAAGGAAATTACCTGCAGCGGAAATGTCGGCAGACTTGTCTACGCGATAGCATACCGACACGGTGAAATCCGAGAGAGCCTGAATAATACTACCGGTGTTTCTGGTCATATCCAGATAGCCGTTCGACTCTCCGAGATCCAACACGTGATAGGAACCAACTTCAACCACTTTTGCCTTGTTCTTCAGGACTGCAGATATACCCGACGCCTCATCGGTGACATTCGTTCCAGAGACCTGCTCGAAGTTGTAGTGAACCTTCAGGTTGCTCTCCTGTGCCGCGGCCATCACAGAGGCAAGAGCCAACAGCAGCAATACTTTTCTACCCATTTTTCCAAACGTTTTGCGTTTTACATGTTATTTGTCGGTGCAAAAATACCTGTTACACACATAATAGCACGTATTCACCTGTCTAAAACTATGCGCTTTGATTGTTTATAATGAAAAAATAGACATTTCAAACATATCTTTTAGACAAATGGGCATCCGTATCACTATATTTTTATAATTTTGCCTACGGATTTATCGTAAATAATGTCGATGAAACGTCTATATAAGTTTCTCGTTCTGTGCCTGCTTATTTACTCCGAACACATATCAGGCCAGACGCACTGGACTGCCGCAGAAGGACTGCCCACAGGGGAAATCCAGCAAATCGTGGCACTGCCCAACGGACAGATGCTTGTCAACTGTGAGGGGGTGTTCTGCCTTTCAAACGGGCGTTCCTTCGACATCGTCGCATGCGACCAGAACCGCTGTCATACCTTCCGTAAATATGTCAACCAATACGGTCAGATGTGGCAGGGGGATTCGCTCCTGTGGCTACATGACTTCTATCGGGCATATCTTTTTGACGTACGTTCACGTTCGTTCCGCTATGATATAGAATCGCGGCTCAACGAATCGGCTCTCGCCTCATTCCTGGCGTGCGAGACTCCGACACCGCCGCCCACAGAAAAGCAATGGGAAACAATCGGAGAGTACGGTATCCGTGATGTTACCCGCGCCACCTGCGACGGAAAAGGCGGGCTGTGGGTGGGCACACGTGCGAATGGAATATGGTATTGTCCGCCTATGCGGGTCAAGCCACAGATTATTACCACCGCCATCCCCCTCATCGAGCAGGCACGTAGCACACATGACGGTTCGGGACGTATGTGGATGTGCAAACCGGACGGACTGACGTGCGAATATGGGGGGCAGACATTACATTACGACCGCAACAATATCCCAAGCCTACCGCACAATCGCACCACATTCATCACCCAACTGTCCGAACAGCGCTATCTTCTCTGCGATTCACTGTGCCTTCTGGGTTATTTCATGCCGGAAAAGATGGAGTTCCATTTGCTCAACACAAGCATTCCGTCCCTTGCAAAATACCGTCATATCGCGGGAGCTTGCGTCATCGACGGGAAATGGACCGCTGTGTATACTCAAAACGGAATTTTCCTGCTTGACACGGAAGCCGACACACTGGCTACGTTCCCCACAGCCCGCGAGATAGAGCAATACAGCAGTAAATACAACTGCATGCTCAGAGACAACGACGGGGTGCTGTGGATTGGTACCCAGAACGGTTTGTTCCGCATCGCCGACGATAAGGCAGAACGCATCACCGACCTGAACAACCATTGCATACGAAGCCTTGTCATGGACGCAGACGGAGATGTATGGGCAGGTACATCCTGCGGCATTTCGCGAGTCAGTCCCACAGTGGTAAACCTGGGAGAAAGCGACGGAATACCGCCGGTGACGATGATGGACCGCGCTGCCTGTATGACAGACGACAGTCTTTTGGTATTCGCTTTCGGCGGATCGGAGGCTGTGGCTTTCCGTCCCAAGGATATCATTCATGAGGAAACACCGTCTTCCGTCGTGTTCACACGACTCACTGCCAACGGCACACCCGTCATCATCAAGCCGGAAATAGCGCTTGCGTATGATTCCTCCACCGTGAATCTTCAATTTTCCACTTTGGACTATATCTCGCCGTCACGAACACGCTATCGCTATCGTCTTGTCGGCCTGAGCGACGACTGGGAAACCAACAGTGAAGGGCAAGGGCAAGTGTCAGTGACCTATACCATGCTGCCCCCCGGAAAATACATTTTTGAGGCACAAGCCACCACATCCGGAACATGGAGCACTGCCGCCTCCCTATGTATCACAATATTGCCGCCGCTATGGCTCACATGGTGGGCAAAACTGCTGTATTGCCTTATTGGTCTTATGGGTCTTACAGGTCTTATCGCTCTTTATCTGAAGAAAAAGAAGGCGGCTCTTGTGCGGGAGAATGAGGCACGGGTCAACCAGCTCTTCGAGCTACGTGAAGAGGCTCGTCGTCAGTTTGCGGCTTCAACAAACATCACACCGCAAAACATCACCGTCAATATGGAAGAGGAACAGCTTGTTTCCATGATGTTGAGAGCCATCGAAGAGCATCTGGCAGATGAAGACTACAATGCCGACCAACTCGCCCGCGATATTGCCATGAGCCGTGCAAGCCTCTATAACAAGCTGAAGACAATGCTCGGCATCACACCTACGGACTTCATCCGCAACGTACGTTTGAAGCGGGCTGCACGTTTTTTGGAAGACACGAATTTGGGTGTGAATGAGATTGCTGCCCGCGTGGGATTTGTCACTGCAAGGAATTTCTCCTCCCAATTCAAGAAGATGTTCGGTCTCACTCCATCCGAGTATCGCGAGGGCAAGAATTAGGGCAAACCAAAAGTCAGCCTACGGTCTCACGACGAGTTTGTCGCCGGAGAGGTCAACCTCGAAGAGATGGGGGATGCGGATGTAGCGGCCACGGACATTCTTGTGACTGTGGACAGACATCATCCAACGACCGTCGAAAGTCTTGAACAACATGCTGTGACCGTAGTTGGGAGGAGTGATAGGTTCCGGTTCCTGAACCCACGGACCGTCCAACGTGCCGCTCTCGGAATAGGCTACACCCTGAGTATAGACATCGTAAATCCAACTGGTCCAAAGCATGCCCAAGCGACCCGTACCCGTGCGGAAGAGCCAAGGACCGTCAGTCACCTTGTTGAACGTCACCTTGCCATTCTCACGCTCCCTGCTCCAAGGACTGTCGCTGGCACGGAAGAGAACCTTTGGTTCACCGACAGGACCGCTGAGGTCGGGTTTGAGCTGCTGCTTCTCAATGGTACCGTTCCAGTTGGCAAGCCACTCGCCGCAGAACACCATATAGGGTTTCCCGTCGGTATCCACCCAGAAGGTGCCGTCGAGCGTGGGACGGTCGGCAGGAAGATAGATGCTGTCCTGCATGGGGACGTAGGAACCGTCGGGTTTGTCGCTCACCAGCACATGACTGGCACGGCGCTCTATCCTGTTGCCGCGCACGGTGTCGATGCTCACGGCACGGTTGGTGAAGGTGGCGAAATAGTAGTAGCGCCCGTTGTAGCGATGCAGTTCGGCAGCCCATATCATGGGACGCGGGCCCATCCAGGAGGCTGTGTCGTGGCGCACCACATTATAGGGACCGGTCCACATCTTGAGGTCGGGACTCTTCCACAGCATACCGCCGGTGCCCGTCATATAGTAGGTGTGCGTGGCACTGTCGGCAAGGATGCAGGGGTCGCTGAGACGTATCTCTTCGAGCGATACTGTGCGTATGCCATGGTTATTGCCTCGCTGGGCAACAACGTGGGACGCGAGGATAATCACAAAGACAGCGAGCAGAGCTCGGAACAGGGGGAATTTCATGGTGGTTAAAGGTTAGAGGTTAGAGGTTAGAGGTTAAAGAGCCTCTCCCCAGCCCTCTACTGAAGGAAAGGGAGAAGTTTTCGTTCTCGTTTTGGTTTTCGTTTTCACTTTGCCATTCACTCCCTTCCCTTGAGGGAGGGGTCGGGGGTAGGCTGGTCAATTATCAATTGTCAATTATCAATTATCAATTACCCTTCCCGTGGTATCGTAGGAGGTGCCGTTCTTCACGATGATGATGCGGTCGCCGATGAGATACTTGCCGTCCTTCTGTCCGGAGGCTTCCTCTGCGGCCTTCAACGAGGAGATACCCGTGAGACTGTTATAGAGGGGGCCCATCACATAGGAGTCAGCACCGGGCTGACGGCTGTTGTAGCCGAAGACACCGTATACCTCACCGCCCGGTGTCACCCACGTGCCGTCGGTCTGGTAGAAACCGATGCCACGATTGCCGTTGCGGAACTGGTAGACATGCTTGTAGGCTGCCGCAGAACCCGTAATCTCCTTGAAATAGTCGGAGTAGCTACCGTTGATATGAGTGGACGAGGGAGTGCTGGTGACGGCGCGTGCCGTGGGAACGAAGACGGGGTCTTTCACCTTGGAGACGAAAATCATTGGACTGTTGGCGGCCACAATGCTACCGGCATCGATGCGTTTCACCTTGAGAGTGTCACCACCGCCGATGGCATGGTCGTAGGCGGTAACGGAGAATGCAGTGACATCCTCTGGGATGATTACCGGATAGCTGACATAGACTGCACCCCAGTACTTACCATAGTCGGACTCCTCATCCGCCTCGATGGTCTGCACCTTTATCTTCTTCGACTCACGCAGATTGTAGCCGAGATGAGGAGGCTGATTGTAGCAGCAGTTCTGCTCGATAAGTTGCGCCCTGTAGTTGAAATCGTCCATGAGATGGGGCACGATATAGTCGGTGGCGTAGTTGGTGGCATTAACCACAAGCTGAAAACCTGTGGTGCCGCCCTCTACCCAGCCTACCATCTCCTCACGCCAGTCACCGAAGATGTCGCCAAGAAGGCAGGCATTGTTCTTCGTGCTGTTGTTGAGATTGCCATATGTGTAGTTGGAACCATCGACACAACCGGTGAGACGACTGAAGTTATTGTACTGCGGATTCCATGTCTCCAGGACGCCTTTTCCCCAGAAGTCATCGCCAAGAGTGCCAGTCCAGTAAATGCGGTCCTGCGCCGATGCACCGCCGCCCCATGTCTTGGATTCAACAACACTGTTGCCGTCCTTGTCGAAGATATTACCCCACGCGGAAGCCTGCCACAGCGGACCTTCGCGCTCCGGGTCGAAATTGGCCATGAAACCGCGACCGGTGTCGCCGCCCGCCGTCTTGTGCAGGATTAATTCGCCTGTGGTGCCGTCGCGGTAGTCCATACCATAGGGACTCTTCTCATGCACCATGAACACCTCCATGCCCGGGCGTGTGGGGTCGAAGTCGCTGACGTGCAGCGCATCGCCATGACCGAGACCGGTGCGATAAAGCGTGGTGCCGTCGGACTTCAGGGCACCGGAACCGTAGATTATCTCCTGCTTGCCGTCGAAGTTGACATCGGCACTTGAGAACCAGTGACAACCCTCACCGGCAACCGTCGTGGTGAGCGTCTTTGTGGGGCCATTGGCATAGCGCACCTCGCCGCTCGTATTGTTGAAGGCACGGTGGAGCCAGCGCAGGGTGAGCTGCCCTCCGTCCCAATCGTAGGCACCGATGAATGCACCGCTATAATAACCGCGCGCGAAGACGGCACTGGGATTCTTGCCGTCGCCGTCGAGCCATGCGATACCGCCGAGATAGCGCTCGGAACGGTTCTGATTATTATCACCCCAATAGGATGAACCGTCCGCATAGTTGGTGTGATAGTTTATGGTCTTGAGTTCGGCTCCTGTGAGACCGTCGAATACCGTAATCCACTCCTCGCCATCCACCTGCTTGCCGCGTGAATTGAGGTAGTTGCCGGTGGGGTTCTTGTCCACACTGAGATAGTTGCCCTCACCGTCGATGGCACCGTGACCGGTCTTTATCATGAATTCACCGAACCCGTCGCCGTCCAAGTCCCATGCTACAAAGGGAGACGTGTGGGCAGAGGAGAACATGTTGGGGCCGCCGGTGAGTATCCACAGACGACGACCGTCCATCTTGTAGCATGCGTAGTACTCGGGAGACGTGGTGCCCGTGGATGCAGCGTCCTTCTCGTTGGAAGGGCTCCATTTCAGGATGAACTCGTATTCGCCGTCGCCGTCCATATCGCAGATGGAGGCATCGTTGGGTGTATAGGTGGCACCGCGACCCCAGATGTCGGTGGGCGCACCGCCCTCAAGGTCGATATACATCACCTGGGAATTCCAGGCCTTACAGGTGTCGTTTTCTACGATTTCATCGTTTTCATCATACACCTCCAAGCGGTAATAGGATGATTTTGTGCCGGCAGCGTCGGTGAAATTCGTCTTACCCGTGATAAAATTACCGGCATTGAGTTTCGTGGTGATGGTCTTGGCATTGGTACCCCTGTAGAGCTTGAACTTATAGTTCCTGTTGTCCGTCTTACGCGAACGCCACGAAACGAGATTACCCGCACCACCCCCTGCTGTCAGGTTGGCAGCCATCAAACCGCGCTTCAGAGCCGTAGGTTTACCCTTCGGCTGACGGTTGGTCACAGTGAAGTTCACATTGAAGGTGAAGACGAGTTCCTCCCCTTCCTTCACGTTCACCGTGAGCGTGTGGGATGCTTCATCGTAGTCGGTGGATACCGAATGCCCGGAGAGAGAGGACTGCAAAGCTGCGGCGAAATCCGAGGGGTCGCCGTAGACCGTCTTGCCATAACGGGCGCTTTCACCGAATTTCAGCGCACTCACCGTGGGAAGCAAGTCGAGATCAGAAACACCGCTGCCGAGATTTCCCTGACAGCTGAGAGACGAGATATAATGGGCTGCGTCGTATATCTCACCATCCACTTCGCCCTTTATCACCACATTGCGCAGAGCCAGCGCCTTGTCGGCGGCAACATCGAGAATATAGAGGAGCACCAGGAAGGGTGTCTCGCTATTGTAGTCGTTGACATAATACTCATAGTGACTGTAGCCCGTGGAATTTCCTTCCCCTATCTTATTGCGCAGAGGAGTCACCGTAGCAACTGTGTTCTCTGTACCGCCGCTCAGTTTCGTGCACACAATCACGATACCGTTGTTCGTACCTACTCTGGCAGCATCGAAGGACAGTTTGGTGGGCTTGAACTTATGCCCCGCAGCCGGAGTGACCTGAAACGCCACCACATGACCGGCATTGCGGGAGTAAATCCTCGAGGAGGGACGGTATGTAGTGAACACGGGGTCGTAGGTGACCGCCTCATAGCCTTCATCGGCATTACTGGCAGCCATCGTACCGGCATTGGTGAGATTTGCACCAAGAGCATAACTGGCAGAAAGCAGGGAAGCGTCGTCACTGTTGATGACATAAGAGGCATCCGCTATGCTCCACACCACCTCCGTCGTTTTGGCATTGGCGGAAAACGAAATCAAAAGACCGAGACAAAAGAAGAGAATCTTTTTCATGGTATATGTGTATTATATTTGTTTCTTATTCTTACGGGAGTCGCGCCAGATGAAATAGGTGGCAACGAGGGTGCCGGAAATACTGTGATAAGCACAGGACACAGCGCAGGGCACCACAGCAAGGGCTGCCATCGGATTAAGGGCTATCACTGCCTGATTGGCGAAGAAATTGCGCGAAAGCACCGTTGCCATACCTGCGTTCTGCATACCCACCTCAATGGACAGCGTGCGTTTCTTGGGCGTGGAGAAACGGTAGAGATGACCGACACCGTAGCCGAGAAGATAACCGGAGAAATTGTGGCAGGTGACAACGGCCAGCGTGAGGGCTATCAGGCGCCAGCCCTGCTCGATGAGCTGGGGACGCACGGTGAAGATGACACCGCCCACGATACATGCCAGACACAGAACGCTCCACACGGGGAGCAAAGGACGCAGAATGTCGGCATTCCAGCGCCTGAGAGTCTCCGTGCGTGAGAACAGGAAGTTCACCACCACACCCAGCGCAACGGGAAGCAGCGTGACGTAGAGAATGTTGAGGAACATACCCTTGGCATCGACATCAATCTCCGCACCTGCCAACCAGAGCACCAGCACCGGAGTGACGAAGGGAGAGAGCAGCGTGGATGCCGTGGTCATACCGACGGAGTAAGCCACATCACCGCGACAGAGAAAACTCATGATATTGCTCGACACACCGCCGGGACAACAACCGACGAGAATGATTCCCACGGACATGAAGGGGTCGAGATGAAAAAGACGCGAGAGCCCCCATGCCACAAGAGGCATGATGGTGTATTGCGCCACAGCACCAATGAAGATGTCCATCGGACG
>JAGDCM010000087.1 GCA_017958545.1 Bacteroidaceae bacterium
CAATGCTACGGACGGCGGCACCTCCACCATGAGCCGCCTGAAGGAGCACATTGATGCCGTGTCTGTCACCGGAGGCTGGCTGTTAGTCGGCACGCACATCTACAACGGTTGGACCGAAGCGTTGCTGCAGACCCGTTTTAAGGAGTTTGTGGACTACGCCAAAGAGAAGGGGCTCAAATTCGTGACACTCAAGGAGGGCTTTGAAACCTACAGCAACAACTCTGGCAACGAGAATTTCCCTCCCGTACCATCTGCTGTGAAGGAACTGAAGCAGGATGATACGGAAGAAACAGAAGGGGATACGGAAACAGAACCCGCATACGGAACGTGCTATGATATTACGGGTCGGAATATTGGCAAGTCCAGGCACGGTCTGAACATCATCCGCATGAAGGACGGTACGGCAAGGAAAATCCTCGTCAGATAAACATGTTCAGCTGCGTGCTTTAATCCTTTCCAACAGGGTCCTGTACACGCAACAGACAGCGCAATAGGTAATCATGAATGGATTGTTGCAGTAAATCCGTCTGACACCCTTCCAATCGCCGATTTGAAGACGTCTGGCGAATCGGCGGAATATGTAGTCTCCCAGAATGCATCTCAGATATTTGTCCCTGACGCGACGCAGTACCACAGTGGAGACGAAATCCTTCTCTATCGGCGAAATGCCCCGGCTCAGTCCCGTCTCGCCGCGATTGTACGAGAGGATGCATTCCGTGCTGCTGTAGATTGTTGCTCCGTCCATAATTCTGTAGTGCCACTCGTCATCTTCGTATTGCCTCAAGTCTGTGCGAAACCCTTCTTTCCCGTCAAGCCAGTCCCTGCGGATGAAGCAGCTGCCTATTCTCACAAAGAGTTCTTTACGGCACAACGACCGGAACGGATTTTCAACGACGCCTTCATATTTGTGGATGGATTTCTTGTAGATCTCGCCGCCGGTTTTGGTCTCAATGAAGCTGCACATGACGAGATCTTCCGTGTGCGGTTTCTTCATCACATCAAAGGCGCCGGGCATCAGGGTGTCATCGGCATCCAGAAGCAGGATGTAGCGTCCCGTAGCTTCCCTTATTCCCTGATTTCTTGCGGCAGAGACGCCTGCATTTTCCTGAGTGACGATGCGTATCCTCCTGTCGGCGAAGCGCTCCACTTCCCGGACGGAGCCGTCAGTAGATCCGTCGTTGACGATGACCACCTCAAAATCGCTAAATGACTGGGATAGCACGGATTTCAGCGTGGTGTGAATTTCCTTCTCCTTGTTATACAGTGGGATGACAATCGAGAGATGTGGCATAAGCGTTGGTTGCTGCAGATGATGGCATTGTTACGGACGTTGGGTTTCGAAGCGGACTTTGCCGGTAGTCTGGTTGTTGAATATATGGTTTTCGCTGTTGTGGTCGGGCACATCGGCCTTGTAGGTCTCACACCAGCGCAGGTCTATGTCGTAGCCGCCGTGTATGCGCTCGATACGGTTGTCGGAGAGGGTGATGCCCTTTGCACCGTCGTCGCAGAAGATGCCGCTGTTGCTTTTGATGCCGGCGATGTCGTGGATGTAGTTGTTACTGATGGTCACTCCATCTGTGCGGGTCCAGGTGTAGATGGCACCGGTATCCATCAAAGTGTGTTGTGACAGATTCGCGAGGAACGCATCGGTATAGTACAGCTCGTTATCGGATATCGTCCCCCGACATTTGCATTCCGTGGGTGTCTTTGCATATATGCCGACTCCGATGCCGCCATAGCAGAAATCGGAGATGGTGTTATTCCTGACGATGAAGTTGTCACCGCGCATCTTTATGGCGAATCCCATTTCCATTCCCAGCGTGCAGTTGGAAAAAGTATTGGCAGTAACCTTCGCCCCCGTGCTTCCCACTTCACTCTCCACGCCGTAACCCATGAACGTGTCCACGAGATTGCCCGAGAAGCAGACGTTGGAGGATTGACGGTCCATGAGGACGGTGCCCCCGATGCAGCGGAACGTGCAGCCTCTGACGGCGATGCTGTCGGCATGGCAGGATTGCACCAGAATGAGTGCTTCCCGACTGCTGCTGCCGGTGACGCAGACGCTGTCCATGAGGAAGCTGCGCAGAGAGCACCGTTCCAGCTTCACGAGGTTGGACGCCTCGCACTCGTAAACCCCGTTCGGGATTCGCTTGGTGCCGAAGAGCCGGTAACGCGGATATATCCCGGCGTAGGCGTAATCCATATTGACATTGAAGAAGTTGCCTTTGCGCGGCACGGCCCAATCGCCGCCGTCGAACTCGATCTCTCTCGCGCCGATGCTTGTCACCGGACTGGTTCTGGAGGTGTACCAGCAGGTGTAGTTGATGTAAATGTCCTGCGGATACAGGTTGCGCCTGTTCCTCTCCGGGGTGGTGATGCGGCAGAGGCTGGAAGAAGCGTCGGCAATCGATATGGTGTCGGAAAGTTGGCGGAACGGCGTCCAGGGATTGTAGTATTTGCCGTCTTTGAGGTATGTCAGCGAGGGATGAGTCACAGCCCGCACAAGGCGTCCACGGCTCGTGAGCTGCACGCCCTTGCCGTGAATGGAGATGCTGACATCGTTGCGCTGGATACTCTTCAGGAGAATCTGGTTGTCGGCAAAGGTGAGCTTCGGGGCTTCGATGACGACGGTGATGTTCTTCTCCCCGCGTCGTATCTCCGAGGCAATCCTCCCGCTCAGGAGGTCGAAGTCCTGCTGCGTCCGTACGCTCAGTGTGATGGCATGCAGCGTCGCCGTCAGCAAGGTCAGGAATATGGTGCACAGCACGTGTTTCATCCGCGGAGTTTTTTCTTTTCCTTATAATATATTACGGGATAATAGCGGAAGATGGTTTTCACGCGGGTGAACTGTTTTTTTGGTTCGGTGAAGAGGCGGTATATCCAGTTGAAGCGGTACTCTCCGATGCGGAAACTGTAGTCCTTCAGTTCGCCGAGATAGAAGGCGAATGCTGCCCCCACGCCGAGCAGGAGTCCGCGTTTGAGATGCGGCAGGAGTCTCTGCATGAAATACTCCTGTTTGGGGGCACCCAGACTGACCCATATTATGTCGGCATCAAGGCGCTCTATCTCCCGGGCGATGCCGGAGTAGTCGAAATCCTCCACGCTGCAGAAGGGCAGGGGAATGTGAAACAGGTATGTCTGTTCCTCTACTTTGGGAACTTTGGGAAGTTCGGGAAGCGATGAAACTTTGCCCTCCACCTTGCGGAACATCTCCTCCGTGTTGCCCAGCAGCACCTGACGGAACTCTCTTCGCGTGATGTATTCTGCAAAAATCTCAGGGCCAGTGAATGCTCTCAGTTTCTGTTTATGAAGATGACTTGCCATTTCAGCTACAGAACCTCCATCGCATGAGTTGAAGTAGGCCTCCTGTAACACTTTAAGGAATGTAGGCTCTGTATGTGAACGCACGAGGCTGGGACCGTCCACGATGCATACGTATCCCTTTTTGCGCTCGCGGCAGCAGTCTTCTATCTTCTGCCTTATGGTGTCGTGGTTGAACTCCAGTTCAAAACCGAATATTTTCATGTGCTATGCCTGATTAGTGATTGTCTATTGCCTTGCGCAGTTCCTGAATATATTCCTTGCCGTATTTCTGGTCGGGCTCCAGGTAGTTTCCTTCGCCCCACTCGTTCCATGACTTAATCATGACGAATGGAGTGGCGTTGCGGTGTGTGCTGAGTTTCTTGAGCAGGCGGTCCACAAAGTCGCCGAAGCGTTTGGGTGTGTTGCGGACAAACAGGGAGCCTCTCATGCCGCTGCGCGGAGTGTGATCCCAGCTGGAGATAATCTGCGGGGCAACGCCGGGCAGGTCGGGATAGTTGTTGAGATAGGTGTCGATATAGTCGGGATACGACATGATCTGCGGCGCCAGATGCAGTTTCAGCAGCAGCCATGAGAACCAGCGGTTGGCGCTCTGGCGCAGGAAAGTGTAGTCGATGAGCACCGTGTCGAAGTCCATCTCCTGCAACTCCTTTATCTGGTGCTTCTTGTAAGCCTGTCCGAAGAAGTGGAAGCCGCCGAGTCCGTGTTCTTTGGCCAGTCGGTTCCACACCGTCATGAAGTTGCGGATGTCGGGAAATCCGAAAGCGTCGTAGATGCCGAACACCAGTTTGCCGTCGATGCGCATATACCTCTTGTCGCGGAAGGCTTCAAGAAGGTCGTTGAAGTGTGCGGTATATTCCTCCTCGCCGCCGTAGGTCTGTTCGATGAGCAGGCGGTCGGGGATGTCCTTGTTCCATGTCTTGGCATACCAGGAGTGGTTGGCCCAGCTTAGACAGAAGGGAAAATCCGGCTTTCCGCTTTTGACCACCTCTTCGAAGGGGCGCTCCATCATCTTGTGACCGTTAAACCAATAATGCCAATAGCAGAAACAGTCCACACCGGCTTCGCGAGCCAGCTGGGCCTGAGCCTGACGCACCTCGGGAACACGCAGGTCGTAGAAGCCCAAGTCTGCGGGAATGCGTGGCTGATAATGCCCCGGAAACAGTTTTCTGGCTTTTACTACATTCGTCCATTCGGTGAATCCTTTGCCCCACCACTCGTCGTTCTCAGGGAACGGGTGGTACTGAGGGAGGTAGTATGCGAAGATTTTGGGTTTCATATGTGGGTTCTTTTATTTTCTTCCAATATGTGTTGATAGAATTTCAGCACGGAATCTGTGTACGCTCTGTCGGTGTAGAGGCTGCTGACACAACGGAATGCGTTTTTACGCAGAATGTTCTGTTCCCGCTCCGGCATGTCGTGCACGCAGAGGAGTGCGTCAACAAGTTCCTCGTGCGTGTGGTAGCGCAGGCCAATCTCCGTGCCGCAGAGCCTCAGGCCGTTGTCGAACTGCTCCTTCGTGCCTGCCGTGTC
The DNA here is from genome assembly GCA_017958545.1 of Bacteroidaceae bacterium. GTDB lineage: Bacteria > Bacteroidota > Bacteroidia > Bacteroidales > Bacteroidaceae > Physcousia. The sequence goes on from JAGDCM010000087.1 coordinate 4,855, forward strand.
GTGTCCTATGGCTATGCATCCGTAGGACATCGCTTCCGGCATACATCTGCCGAAACCTTCGTTCTCGGATGGAATGATGATGGCTTTCGCTGTCTGATACAGGGAAGCCATATCATCAACTTTGCCCAGGAATATCACCAGATTTCCGATATCGCTTGTAGAAATGCAGCGCTCCACGGATTGCATATAAGTGCAGTCGATGGCTTCTCCGGCCACCTTCAAGGGTAGCGGCGAGGGGATGCTCTTGGCATAAAGGCTGTAGGCCTTCACCAGCTTCAGTAGTCCTTTGGTCGGCTCTATCCTTCCGGCGTAGAGGAAAAAGTTACGCTCCGTCTGCACGGGAGCGCATTCGGTTTTCTCCGGCAGGATACCGTTGTAAATCACCCTTGACGAGGACAATCCCGAGAGTCCCTGATGGCGCTGTATGTCCCGTGTGATGCAGGCTGTGTAGGTGCCTTTTTCTCTCAGGTGTTTACGGAAGATGGCGTTGGTGGGGAAATACGTCAAACCGAAATCCTTGTCGCCATATTCGCGGACGTGGTAAAGATGGGGGAGTCCCCGTCTGTCGGCAATGTGGCGTCCGAGCGATGCCACAGTGCTGTTGCTGTGGACCAGGTCGATGCCGATGCCTGCCAGCTTCTTCTCAAGGTTGCGGCGTGCCCGACAGTTGACCAGCATGCGTCCAATCTGACGAGGGATATAGAGGAACGTTTGCTTCATGTTTTTGGCTCCGGTCCAGGTGCAACCTTTTTCATATTGCACGATGACCTTTGCCCCCGTGTCCGTCAGGGTGCCGTAAATGCCGTCAGTGTCGGGCACTACGATGACTGGCTTCACTCCGGCTTGCATGACGCCCTTGAGCAGTCTCAGGAACGATTTTGTGGAGCCTGAGTAAGGGTCGGTGGATATGAGAACGTAGAGGATGGTCATAGCTGGACTTTTTTACCCAATTCAAGCAGGAATTCTTTGGTGTGGTAATCCATATATCCGGAGTGACTTGTGAATGTCATCTCGCCGAAATACAATTTGCCGTCCACCTCGTAGAAATCCACGCGTACCTGTGGAATCCCCCTGGATAAATCCGATGCCGCCTTTATCATCAGCGGTAAAGAAGAAGGTTTCGGAAGTGCTTCTTTATACTGGATGCGTTGTGGCGTACACCTGAAATGCTCAGGGTGGGGCGTCCACTCCGTATCGTAGATGGTGACTTGTACGGAATCCGGCTGGCGATTAAGATAGACCAAAATGTAGGTGACTTCACCGTTGAAGCACCAGAGTTTATAATCAATGAGCGATGTGCTTTTAACGGATTGCTTCGCAGCATCGAGCCGTTCTTCTGCGATGATACACGGTTTCATCTTGGCATAGTGAAATTCACCCAGTGTAGTGCCGAAATCCTTTTTGAACAGTCTTTTGAATCTCTTTTTCCAGGCCTCAACATCCAATTGTGACTTATCTTTGCAGATGAGAATGTCGCCGCTGCCGTTGTTCATCTTCATCACAAAGCTGTCGGGTAGCGCGTCCCATTCGATCTCCTCCACATGGTCCCACTTGCCGATGAGGGGGACAAGCAAATCACCGTATCCTTTCTCCCTGATGTATTCTCTTACGCGGTATTTGTCACCGAGACGGGACCACACGTCCGTATCGGAATAGAACTTCATCCAGTTGATTTTCTCGTTCAAATCCTGAGGATTGTCCCATGGCATATCGTATCCGAGGACGGAGCGGAATATCATGCCGACGCCCTTCCTGGGACTAATCTTCATGTAAATCTTAGTCCTTAAGTCCTGCAGCTTTTTGTAGTTCTGCTCAGAGAGGACAGACTTAAAGAGTTTTTTTACTGATTCTGTCATGTGCGTAGTTTAATATGGCCGTCCTCTCCCTTGTGCTTAATCCCAGAATCCATACAACAGCCAGATACCATAGCATCGCGGTGAAGATGAGCAGCCAGGCGTTGATGTGATGGCGTAAGAGGAAAACGGGAGCGGTCAACAATGTGACCAGGATAACGGGGAGGTATGACTCTTTGATGAGTGTCGGAATATGGAACCTGACCACCCGAAGCATGATGACGGGACGGGTGAAGAATATAATGACGGAGAAGAAGATGTAGCAATAGAACAGAGATTCACCGCCGTGACCTGCTTGGACACTCATAAAACCGCAAATAACCGATGCGGCAACAAGAATGTTGACTACAATCTGATACAGGTATATTCTTCCGGAAGCAAAAATCAGGTCAACAATGCCGGAATTCAGCGAAACGATCAGGATGTCAATAATCATGAGGCGGGAAAACATCAGCGTTCCGTCCGGAATTTCGTCAAGCCAAAGCCCGAACAGAGTCTCGGGAATGAGAAGAAACGGCAGTGAAATCATCAGCATCACCAGATAGGTCAGGCGGGAAGCAAGGCACACCAGATAGGTGTATCTGTCCTCATTGCCTGCCGCATAGCTTTTATATATCTGGGGTGCGATGGATTTGCTGATATTGTTGGCAAACATCTGGATGAACTGGTTGACGACGTTGGCTACGGCAATGGCGGAGTTGACCGTCGTGGTGAAGAAGACATTGATGATGAGCTGTGTGCCCTGCAGTTTGACCATGCCCATCAAGGTGCCGATGCCGACACCGAAAGAGAATTTCAGGACGTGCCAATAGGCGTTGAGGTCGCGCACAACACGGAACCGCACAATCTCCGGGAAATAATGCCTGCAATAGAGAATGAAGATAACGGTGGGATATGCCGTCATGAAGGCCATCGTCAGAGCATAAATCAAAAGCTTGTGCTCGAAATGGTCGATGAGGAGCCAGGTGACAACGAGCTTGAGCAGCGCTGCTCCAACATCAGTCGAGCAATAGACGAAGAAGCGCTCGCGTGCCAGCTGCAGGCCGTTGTACGGCACACCGATGAATGATACTGCCGAGGCAATGATGGAGATGTCACAAACGAGATACACATTGTGCATGTCGCCTGCATAGTTGACATAATGGGCAATATACCAATGAGCCAGCGGTATGGCCAGAAGAACCACGGAGACGGCAATCAGGATGTGGATGACCAGATTGACATTAAACGCCCTGTTCGTTGCCTCAGCATCCCCTTTTCCGACAGCAACGGCAATAAACCTGTTGGAGACAGAAATCATGATGGAATTGGAGATGGCCATCAGTGCAACCATGCCGCCCACAACCGCGAACATACCATAGTCCACAACGCCTAAAGCCTGCAGAGAAAAACGTGTGTACAACAGTCCGCAGACCGACACAATAGCCAGCCGGATGTACATCACGATGGAGTTGATGGCAATGGATCTGTTACTGTTCTCTTGCATCAGGATTTTGGATAGCGGGCAGTTCTTGACCGGGATAATAATACATGACGGTCAGCATCAGAAAGACCAGCGGCGTTTCATAGACCTCAAACAGCATCATGATGCACATGACGCCAAAGGCGGCAATCATTTTTACAGAAACGGTGTCGTTGATGCGTATCAGATTGCCGATGCTCTTAGCGGCGATGATGAAGTAGAGCGTAAGCAGCATGATGCCGCCGTATATCAGGGTATTCAGGATGTAGTTGTGGGCGCCGACGGCACGGTTGGACATGTGTGCCCGATACCAGTCAGAATCGACAAAGCCGTACCCCCAAATCGGCGAGTTTGTGAAAATGCGCAGGGCGGAATCCCACATCTCCGTTCGTCCCGTGAACGTCATGTCTTTCTCCAAAATGTCCACGATAAACCACCGTGCCAAGTCATTGTTCTCAAGCCCCGTGCCTGAGAAACAGACTATCGCCTGAAAGAGAATGACTCCTACATATACACCTATCACCCCGAATGACAGCAGCCTTTTGTTCTGAATAAGGAAGAAGAGAAGAAAAAGAAAAAGACAGGAAAGTGCTGTCATGGATCTGACCATGAAGAGTATGGCGAAACAGCTGATAAAGAGGGGAACGAGGTTCAGCCAAAGCCACTTGCTGTATCTGATGCTCAACATGCCTGCGGTAAGAGCAATGATGAATCTGCTACCCATCTGGTTGTAGTTGCCTCCCAACAGGAACCCATGATTATCCTTATTTTCTTCAATCAACCACATTTCAGGATGGGTGGCACATTGGTACAGTTGGCAATAAACGGCAATGGAAAGCACAATCAGTATACTCAGGATGAGTGTGCGATACTGCTCTTGATAGTAGTTGAAGATGAAAATGTATGCGGAAATGGAAAGGGTGGAGTAGAGCCAGTTTTTCCAGTCTGTCCCGTTCATGAACGAAATCCCTTCCAGGATGAAAACAAACATCAGGACAAGGAAGTCGAACAGGTGAAGAGTCCTTTGGCGACCGAGCAGCAATAAAGAACCGAAAAACGCCAAAAGCATGCCTGCCAGCGCCGCGTATGAAGCCATAAACATCTCCATGTCGAAGAAAGACACGGAAAGATGTGTCATCAACAGGGAGATTGCGACAAACGGTATTAGCTTTGATTGCTGTATGTCGATCTGTAGCAGGTTCATTAGCCTTGACCGAATATGATGCTACGTGTGATCCACAGGGAATATCCGAAGGTGACGA
>JAGDCM010000088.1 GCA_017958545.1 Bacteroidaceae bacterium
GACAATTTCTACAAGGACTACGAACTCACATCCTTCTCGCCTGCGGGCAACCGTCTGAAGTCGGCGCTCAAGGAGAGATTCGACGTGATACAGACGATGCCGGGCAGTTCTGTCATGGAGCGTGCTGAATACTATTTCATCCATCATCTCGGAGTGAGTCAGGCGGATGTGGACTACTACCGCTCCGTGATGCTTCCAGGCGAAGATCCTACGGCTATTGACGCGCTCACGGCAGAGCAGACGCAAGGCGAAGCCGGCAAGGACGGCAAGTATCTCAGAGGCGGACGTATTGTAATTGTGAGAAACGGCGTAGAGTATAGCGTGAGCGGACAGATGAAGTAAGCTGCCGCGCGGGCAATAAAATGCACGGCGAGTGCGTTTAGATGGTATATGTGTAAGAGAAAATCAGTACACCGTCTGGCGTCACTCGCCTTTTTTATGCTCGCGGTGATTGCAATGACGGGTTGCAGCGCCGACCAGCATGTGAAGAAAGGCGATGCGTTTTTCGCCAAAGGGGAATACTTCGACGCAGCCGCAGAATATAAGAAAGCATACGCCCTCACCAAGAACACGGAGCGCGACAAGAGGGGAGAGAGAGCTTGGAAAATGGCCGAATGCTACCGACGTATCGGATACAGCGCGAAAGCCGCGGGAGCATACCAGAATGCTATACGCTACAAGTACCCCGACTCGCTGGCAATCTTGTATCTGGCGCAGCAGCAGCACAAGATGGGCGACTACAAGAACGCTGAGAAGAACTACCAGACGTATGCGGAACTGGACCCTCTCTCGCAACTTGCAAGAAACGGTGCCCTGGGATGTCGCCTCGCACCTCAATGGAAAGCGAAACCGACGCTCTACACCATACAGAAGCAGCCGATACTCTCTTCCCGCCGTCAGGATTTCTGTCCGGCACTCGGGGGCGATGAGTGGGACCAGCTCTATATCACATCCTCGCGTCCGCAGGCAAAAGGAAATGAGCTGAGCGGCATCACGGGTACGAAATTCACCGACATCTTCATGTCGAAGAAGGACGACAAGGGCAAGTGGTCGCAGCCGGAACTGCTGGAGAGCGAAGTGAATTCCGAATACGACGACGGAGCGTGCAGTTTCTCTCCCGACGGCAAGACGATGTATTTCACGCGCTGCACCTATGATGCCGAGTATCCCCGCTACGCACAGATATACAGTTCGACGAGAAGCGATGCCTCGTGGGGCAGTCCGCAGGAGGTGAAGATAACGTCCGACACACTGTCCTCGTGCGCTCATCCTTCGCTCTCTCCCGACGGCAAATGGCTGTATTTCACGAGCGATATGCCGGGCGGCGTGGGAGGCTACGATATATGGCGCGTGGAGATTGATGCTCATGGAATGGGAATCGTGGAGAATCTGGGAGCCTCAATCAATACGGAGGGCGACGAGATGTATCCGACGATGCGCCCGAACGGTGAACTGTATTTCTCCTCGGACGGACATCCCGGTATGGGAGGACTCGATATCTTCGTTGCCAAGCAGGATACCACAGGCGCGTGGGAGGTGAAGAACCTGAAGTATCCCATGAACTCCGTCGGCGACGACTTCGGTATGACCTTCGAGGGCCTGCACAACAGAGGTTTCTTCTCGACCAACAGAGGCGACGGAAGAGGCTGGGACAAGGTGTGGAGCTTCTACTGCCCGGAGGTGGTGCAGATGGTGAAGGGATGGGTGTATGAGAAGGACGGATACGAACTGCCCGAAGGCGTGGTGTATATGGTGGGAAACGACGGCACCAACCTGAAGATATCGGTAAGGGGCGACGGCAGTTTTGAGCACGAAGTGAAGCCGCATGTGGATTATGTCTTCCTGGGCACCTGCAAGGGATTCCTCAACCACAAGGAGGAACTCTCTGTAGATACCACCAGCGTCTCGAAGCAGTATGTGCTGCAGTTCCCCCTGGCGAACATCAACGCTCCCGTGCTGGTGAGAAACGTGTTCTACGAATTCGACAGCGCAGCTCTCACGGAATCCAGTACGCAGGCTCTTGACTCGCTTGTGACGCTGCTCACGGAGAACTCCAACGTCACCATCGAACTGTCCTCGCATTGCGACTTCCGAGGTGCCGACGACTATAATGAGCGTCTCTCACAGCGCCGTGCGGAGAGTGTGGTGAACTATCTCATCGCTCACGGCATCGCAGCAGACCGCCTCACTCCGAAGGGTTACGGTGAGAGTCGTCCGAAGGTGGTCACCCGCAAAATAGCAGAGCGTACCCCCTTCTTGCACGAAGGCGATACGCTCACAGAACGTTTTATCCTTTCACTCGACAGCGAAGAGAAGCAGGAAGCCTGTCACGCCTTGAACAGACGCACGGAATTCAGAGTGCTGCGCACCACCTACGGTCTCTTCGGAACGAAGAAAAAGGAAGACGAGAAGAAGGATTAAGCCTCAGAGAACTGATCCTTGCCCACGCCGCAGAGGGGGCACTCGAAATCTTCGGGGAGGTCGCTGAACTTTGTGCCGGGCTCAATGCCGCCTTCAGGATAGCCGACTTCTTCGTCATACTCCCAACCGCATACTTCACATACGTACTTCATAGTGTTTCTTTTTGTTTAAGGTTAATAATATTGTTATTTTATAAGGTACAGAGGAGAAGGATTATGAGCTGCGCCGTGAGGATGCGCAGGAACATAGCCAGAGGATATACCGTAGAATAACCCACAGCAGGAGCATCGTTGCCGGCTGTCTGATTGGCAAAAGCAAGTGCTGGGGGATCGGTGTTGCTGCCGGCGATGAGACCCATAAGGGTGAAGTAGTTGAGCTTGAACTTCAAACGGGCGATGAGGCCCATGATGAGGATGGGCAGCGTGGTTATGATGAATCCGCACCACACGTATGTTAGACCGTCGCCTTCTACTACAGTATCGACAAATGATGCACCCGCCTTGATGCCCACAGAGGCAAGGAAGAGAGCAAGTCCCATCTCACGCAGCATGAGGTTGGCCGATGTGGTGGTGTAAGCCACCAGTTTCAGGCGATAACCGTAGGCACCGATGAGAATAGCTATGATGAGCGGACCGCCTGCCAGACCGAGTTTCACGGGGGTAGGTACGCCGGGCAGAGCCAAAGGAATGCTGCCGAAGATGATACCCACGAGGATGCCGATGAAGATGGCTGTGAGGTTGGGGTGGTCGAGCTTTTTGGCTGTGTTGCCGAGTTTGTTTGCCACACGATCAACAGCATCCTCAGGACCTACAACTACGAGACGGTCGCCAATCTGCAGGCGCAGGTTGAGGTCGGCAAAGAGGTTGAGGTCGCCGCGACGGATGCGGGTCACATTAACGCCGTAGATGGATGAGAAATGCATTTCACCCACGGTCTTGCCGTTGATGTTGGGCTGGGTGAGCAATATGTGCTTGGACACAAAGTTGACACTCTGCTCCTCCCACATGAAGTTCTTGTCCTCCACGCCGATGAATGCGATGATGGCTTCCACGTCATCCTGGGCGCTGTTCATGTAGAGCTTGTCGCCCTGATGCACGATGGTATCCTTGCGGGGAATGCTTATCTCGCCGTCGTGCCAGATACGGCTCACAACGAAGTTGCGTCCGAGGAACTCGCGTATCTGTAGGATGCTCTTACCCATGAGGGCAGCGTTGGTGGCTGTTATAGTGGTCTTGTGAGGAATGGCGTGAGGATTGGCTGAGCGCTCGTTCTCAATCTGCTTCTGCTCTTTCTGGAGAGAAATGCGGCAGATGTAGCGCAAGACAATGGTGGAGAGGATGATACCTACGACACCGAGAGGATAGGCGCAGGCATAGCCGTTGGCAATGGCAGGTGCATCGCTTCCGAATACCTGTCCGCAAGCTTCTGTGGCAGCACCGAGGCCGGGCGTGTTGGTGATGGCTCCGCAGAGCACACCAACCATCATGGCAAGCTGCTTGGCCGTTTCTCCGGTAATGGCTCCTCCGCGATAGAATACGAGGAAGAAAAGACCTATACAGCAGATAACGTTGAGCAGGACAATGCCGACGGCGATGAGGTTCATCGCTATACCGCCTTTCTTAAACGATTCCACAAAACCTGGTCCCACCTGCAGACCGATGCAATAGACGAAGAGTATGAGTCCGAAATCCTGAATGAAGGTGAGGGTGGAGGTTGTGCCGGTGAGACCGAAATGGCCTGCCAGAATGCCGGCAAAGAGCACAAAGGTGACACCCAGCGAAATGCCGGCGACTTTTAGACGCCCCAGATAGAGACCCACGCTGATGACAAGGGCGTATAGCAGGATGATATGTCCCACAGAGTCTGTTGCCGTAATAAGATTAGATAGCCATTCCATATTTGAGGATAGAAATTAGAATTCTTTAGGTTGTTTTATACCGTTTTTTGTCAAAAATCCGTAGCAAATTTAGGAAAAAGAATGCACACGCGCTATGTTGAGGGAAAGAAAAATGGGAAAAACATGAAAAATACTTAATAAATAATGTAGAGAGGGCGGATAAGTGGTAAAAAAGACGTATCTTTGTGGGGAAGAATACTCATAAAAGTGTAAAGTATATCATTAATTATGGCAGAAAGTAAAGAAAAACTCTTTTCTGATTTTACTGCGCCGTCACGTCAGGAGTGGCGTGATAAGATTGAGGTAGACCTCAAGGGAGCAGATTATCAGAAAAAAATGGTGTGGCGAACCAATGAAGGTTTCTCCATGGAACCGTTCTATCTCAAGGAGGATGTGGACAAGCTGGCCACAGTGAATGCCTTGCCGGGAGAGTTTCCCTATGTGCGCGGCAACAAGAAGGCCGACAACGCATGGTATGTGCGTCAGGACATTATGTGCGACTGTCCCAAGGAAGCCAACAAGAAAGCGCTCGACATCATGGAGCGTGGCGTTGACTCTCTGGGATTCACAATTCCTGCCGACAAGTTGAGTGCCGACTATATCGACACCTTGCTTGACGGTATATACTGCGACTGTGTGGAGCTGAATTTCCGCACATGTCAGCGTCACTGCCTGGAGCTGGCACAGATACTTACAGCATTTTTCAGGAAGAAGGGTTACGAGCCCGCCCGTATTTGCGGCAGCATCAGTTTCGACCCCATCGAGAAGATTGTGATGAAGGGTAAGGACGTGAGCCCCGTGCTTGCCGTCGCTCCCGAAATGGTGGCAGCCCTCAAGGAGTATCCCAACTTCCGCGCCGTCACGGTGAATGCCTACAAACTCACGGATGCCGGTGCTTACAGCTATCAGGATCTGGGTTACGCCCTTGCATGGGGTAATGAGTATATGTCCCTGCTCACGGAAGCCGGTGTGTCGGCCGAGGAAGCAGCAAACAGCATCAAGTTTAATATAGGCATCAACGGCGTCTATTTCATGGAGATTGCCAAACTGCGTGCAGCCCGTATGCTGTGGGCTCAGATTGTGAGTCAGTACACCGGCGACAAGGAGGCTTGCAAGATGCACGTATGCGCCTACACTACGACATACAACCAGACGATTTTTGACTCATACGTGAATATGCTGCGCTCGCAGACAGAGACGATGTCTGCTGCTCTGGGCGGTGTGGAGAGTATTGTTGTAGTGCCGTTCGATGCTCCCTATGAAGTGCCTACGGACTTTGCAGAGCGTATCGCCCGCAACCAGCAGCTGCTGCTGAAGGACGAGTGTCATTTCGACCGTATGGTGGACGTAGCTGGCGGTTCCTACTTTATTGAGGAACTCACGAAAGCTCTTGCCGAGCAGGCATGGAAACTCTTCCTCTCCGTAGAAGAGGAGGGAGGCTTCCTTGCGGCAGCCAAGGCCGGTGCGGTGCAGAAAGTAATCAACGACACAAATGCCGCGCGCCACGCCAACGCAGGCAAGCGTAAGGAGTTCCTGTTGGGCACCAACCAGTTCCCCAACTTCACGGAAAAGAGCGAGGGCAAGCAGCCCGTTGGAGGATGTGCCAAGTGCTGCGGTAATGCTGAAGCAGAAGGTCAGGGCATACAGTCCACACGTCTGGCATCTGACTTTGAGACATTGCGTCTCACCACAGAGAAAGCAAAGAAAGTGCCCGTCGCCTTCATGCTCACCATCGGCAATCTGGCAATGCGTCAGGCCCGTGCACAGTTCTCATGCAATTTCCTTGCAGCCGCCGGTTACCAGGTGATAGACAACCTCGGTTTCAAGACTGTTGAGGAGGGTGTTGATGCTGCTTTGAACGCTGGTGCCGATATCGTGGTGATTTGCTCAAGCGATGATGAATACGCAGAGTATGCTGTGCCTGCATTCAAGTATCTGAACGGTCGTGCTATGTTTGTTGTGGCCGGTGCTCCGGCATGCATGGAGGACCTGCAGAAAGAAGGCATTGAGAACTATATTCACGTGAGAGTCGACCAGTTGAAGACCCTCAAGGAGTACAATCAAAAACTCGGTATCTAACTATGGCACGTAAATCATTCAATAATATCGATATCTTCTCTGGTATCGAGGCCAAGAACGGCCTGGAGTGGCAGAAAGAGAACAATATCACAGCAAACTGGAAAACTGCCGAGCAGATTGATATCCAGCCCGTTTACACAAAAGAGGACCTTGAAGGTATGGAGCACCTCGACTTTGCAGCCGGTATTCCTCCTTTCCTTCGCGGCCCCTACAGTATGATGTATCCCTTCCGTCCGTGGACAATCCGCCAGTATGCCGGATTCTCTACGGCTGAGGAATCCAATGCTTTCTATCGCCGCAACCTTGCCAGCGGTCAGAAGGGTCTTTCCGTTGCCTTCGATCTGCCTACGCATCGCGGTTACGACCCCGATAATCAGCGTGTTGTGGGTGATGTGGGTAAGGCTGGTGTGAGCATCTGTTCGCTGGAGAACATGAAGGTGCTCTTCGCCGGTATCCCCCTGAACAAGATGTCCGTCTCCATGACGATGAACGGAGCGGTGCTTCCCATCCTTGCTTTCTATATCAATGCGGGATTGGAGCAGGGCGCACAGCTCGAGGAGATGGCCGGTACGATTCAGAACGATATCCTCAAGGAATTCATGGTGCGTAACACCTATATCTATCCGCCAGCATTCTCAATGAAGATTATCGCAGACATCTTTGAGTTCACGTCACAGAAGATGCCTAAGTTCAACTCTATCTCCATCTCCGGCTACCATATGCAGGAAGCCGGTGCTACGGCCGATATCGAGCTGGCTTACACTTTGGCCGACGGTATGGATTATCTGCGTGCCGGTATCAACGCCGGTATTGATGTGGATGCGTTTGCTCCCCGTCTGTCCTTCTTCTGGGCTATCGGTGTAAACCACTTTATGGAGATTGCCAAGATGCGTGCAGGACGTCTGCTGTGGGCCAAGATTGTTAAGAGTTTCGGCGCGAAGAATCCCAAGAGTATGGCTCTGCGTACCCACTCTCAGACTTCCGGTTGGTCGCTCACGGAGCAGGATCCGTTTAATAACGTAGGTCGTACCTGTATCGAGGCTATGGCTGCAGTGCTGGGTCACACTCAGAGTCTGCACACCAACGCCCTTGATGAGGCTATCGCTCTGCCGACAGACTTCAGTGCACGTATTGCCCGTAACACTCAGATTTATATTCAGAACGAGACACAGGTATGTAAGCATATCGACCCATGGGCAGGTTCCTATTACGTGGAGAAACTGACTCAGGAACTCTATGAGAAGGCTTGGGCTCACATTCAGGAGATTGAAAAACTGGGTGGTATGGCGAAGGCTATCGAGACAGGTCTGCCCAAGATGCGTATCGAGGAGGCTGCAGCCCGCACTCAGGCACGTATCGACAGCGGTACGCAGACCATCGTGGGTGTCAACCGCTACCGTCTCGACCACGAGGATCCCATTGATATCCTTGAAATCGACAATACGGCGGTGCGTAAGCAGCAGGAAGAGTCTCTCGCTCAGTTGAGGGCCAACCGTGACGAGGCTCAGGTGAAGGCTGACCTGGAAGCTATCACAAAGTGCGTACAGGAATTCCAGGATGGCAAGAAGTCAGAGAACAACCTGCTTGACCTTGCTGTGAAGGCTGCCGGTCACAGGGCTACCCTTGGAGAGATTTCCGATGCCTGCGAAGCTGTCGTGGGACGTTATAAAGCTATTATTAGAACTATTTCAGGCGTGTATAGTAGTGAAGCAAAGAATGACGACCTCTTCAAGAGGGCCTGTCAGATGACTGATGAGTTTGCAAAGAAGGAGGGCCGTCGTCCTCGTATCATGGTAGCCAAGATGGGTCAGGACGGCCACGATCGTGGTGCCAAGGTGGTTGCTACCGGTTATGCCGACTGCGGCTTTGACGTAGATATGGGACCCTTGTTCCAGACACCCGAGGAAGCTGCACGTGAGGCAGTTGAGAACGATGTACACATCGTGGGTGCTTCTTCCCTCGCAGCTGGTCATAAGACACTTATCCCTCAGCTTATCGAGGAACTGAAGAAACTTGGTCGTGAGGATATTATGGTGACAGCAGGAGGTGTGATCCCGGCTCAGGACTACGATTTCCTCTACAAGGCCGGTGTGGCTTGCATATTCGGTCCCGGCACTCCCGTTGCTTATTCTGCTGTTGAGATGATGAAGATTCTCCTTGGTCACGATTAAATCCCGGGAGATGATGTAAAATAGAGTGGGGCGGAGCACAAGATAGATGTGTCTTCGCCCCCTTTTTATATGCGGTAATGCGTTTGCGCGGTATTCTTTCTCTGATATGTATGCTTCTTGTTCTCTCGTTGACAGCGGAGAGGCGTTTCCTGTGCGGATGCTATAATGTGGAGAATCTCTTTGATACAATCCACGATGAGGGAAAGAACGACTACGAGTTCCTGCCGGATGCATCGCGTCAATGGAACACATATCGCTATTGGCGCAAACTCCATCATATAGCTAAGGTCATTGCGGCGATGTCTGAAGACTACGGGCCTCCGCTATTCCTCGGACTTTGTGAAGTGGAGAACGACTCCTGTCTTCGTGACCTTACACGTCGCAGCGAATTGCGTCAGATGGATTACGATTATCTCATTACAGAGGGTCCCGATGCCCGTGGAGTAGAGACTGCATTACTTTATCAGTCTCTGTTCTTCCGTGTGGTGGAACATCGCGGAGTGCGTATACCGTCTGTAGAACACGGTTATCGTCCCACACGCGATATACTTTATGTAAAAGGTGTTCTATATACAGGAGATACGCTGCATTTGGCGGTGGTTCATTTCCCATCTCGTGCCAGATCTTCCTCTTCCAGTGCCGCAAACCGTATGCTCGCGGCCAATACGTTGCGTCATTTGGCAGATTCCTTGAGGAATGAAGCTTTCCTGGTTATGGGTGACTTTAATGCCGAACCTTCGGATGTGATTTTCCGCTCAGTGTTGCTTACTTCGGACTCTCCGTTAATATCTCTTGTCACACAAAACAAAAAGCGCCTCCGCAAAGCGGAAGGCACTTATGTGTTTCGTGGACAATGGGGATATCTCGACCATATTCTCATCACTGCACCGATGAGGAAATGGATATCGGGAGAGGCTTTCCCTTTCAAGCGACCTTTTATGCTTACGGAAAAAGGAACTCCTTATCGCACATATTCAGGTCCTGCTTACAGAAGGGGGTATAGCGACCACTTGCCCATCGTAGTGGATATGGTTATACCTTGAGAAGTGTTTACATCATATCCATTGTGCGGCTTTTAATCATTTCCGCGTCAGAAGGTGTGATGATTGTTATGTAAAGCACATCGGTGCGTCCTTCGAGCATTGCGAGATCTTCGGAACTGATGGTCAGTGTGTCGCCCTCGATTGAATATTTTACGTTCTTAACGGACAGACCGTCGGCACTTGCAAAACGTATAGCGTATTCCTCGCCCTGTGCAACGCGTACCTGAGCGGGCACGTTTACCTGTACCTTGTCAAAGCGTTTCACTCCCATGGCCTTACTCTTAGTTGTCTTGGCATTAATACCCATTGTGGCAAATATTGCAACGGCGATAATAAACATCTTTTTCATAGCAGTATTTCTTTCGTTTTTTAAGTTCATTTTGTGTTGTCTTTTTGTTTTGACGATGCAAAGGTACGGCATTTCTTGTTGCCGTTTTGTGGCTTTTTTCCTATTCCTGTGGGGGAAATTCCTACTCTAACGAAAAAATAGATATCTCCCAAAGTCCTTTTCTCGCTATTTTTCACTACCTTTGTACCCATGCAACGTATCTCCTTTATTTTATTCTTTGTGCTGCTCTTTATAACAAAGAGTGCTATGTGTGCGGACACATTCCGTTTTGGTGAGTATCGTAATCCCGAGGGTCACACTATAGAAGTTGATGCTCAGGGTCTTCTGATGGATGGACAACCCGTAATTCCCGTGATGGGAGAGATTCATTTCTCTCGTGTTCCAGAGTATGAATGGCGGCGCGAGGTGCAGAAAATGAAGACGGGTGGTGTCACTATTATTGCCACGTATGTATTCTGGAATCACCATGAATACGAGGAGGGGCGTTGGGATTGGTCCGGTAACCGCAATCTGCGCAAGTTTATACAGATATGTAAAGAAGAGCAGATGCCAGTTGTCTTGCGCATCGGTCCTTTCTGTCATGGTGAAGTGTGGCAGGGCGGTTTTCCTGCTTGGCTCACCGATAAGGCTGCTTCTGATGAAAATTACAAGTTGCGCACAACAGCCGCAGGTTTCATGGAGGAGTCACGTTTGCTATATGCGGCAATTGCCTCTCAGGTTAATGACCTTATCTGGCGTGAAGGCGGTCCAATCATCGGTGTGCAGATAGAAAACGAGAGCCGTGGTCCGTGGCCTTATTTGCAGGCTCTCAAGGATATTGCGGTCAAAGTGGGTTTTGATGTGCCGTTCTACACACGTACCGGTTGGCCCAAGCTTTCAGGACCGGAGACATTCGGTGAACTGTTGCCTCTATACGGCGACTATGCAGACGGTTTCTGGGATCGTAGCATCCGTGAGATGCCGGGCGACTATCCCAAAGCATTTCTTTTCCGTCGTAGTCCTGTGGCTGCAACAATTGCCACAGAGACATTCTCTGCTTCTGAGATGCAAAGCGAGAATGCGGATGCCGGCGCAAAGGCATACCCTTATCTTACATGCGAATTGGGTGGCGGTATGATGACATCATATCACCGTCGTATAAATATTTCCGGTCGTGAGGCTCTTCCTCTTGCTATCTGCAAACTGGGTAGCGGCAGTAATATGCTCGGCTACTATATGTATCATGGTGGCAGTAATCCTTGGAATCCCCAGCACACGATGGCAGAGACACAGGATTCGCCTGTTACCAACTACAACGATCTCCCTCACATCTCCTATGACTTTCAGGCTCCTCTCGGAGAAATGGGGCAGCCTCAGGAAGTGAGTTTCCAGGAACTGCGTCTTTTGCATCTATTCCTGCAGTCGTTTGGCGGTCTCCTTCGTGATATGCCTGTCGATACGCTTTCCGACCACTATGCTCGTCGTGGATGTTTTGTCTTCCGTAACGACTATGTGCGTATTCTCAACGAGAAGGGGAAATCTTCTGTAACTATACAGCGTATGCCTTTCCAAGGTCACACGGTTTCTACTTCTACGGCGCAGCCGCTCACAGCTCTTGGCAACCATCTTTATCTTGTGGAGATTCCCGGTGAGAATCCCTCTGTCAGCATTGATGGCGCTGCATCTACGTCGATGAAGTTTAATCAGGCTAAAAAGTTCAAGAATATAACAGTTACAGTATTGTCCCGCGAGCGAGCTTACCAGACTTATTTTGTGGATGGTCATCCGGTGACAGCTGACGGACTGGTTTACGACAACGGCAATGGTATGCGTGTGGAGCGATGGGTAGTACGTGGTTCATTCCTTCCAGATCCCCT
This sequence comes from Bacteroidaceae bacterium, assembly GCA_017958545.1. GTDB lineage: Bacteria > Bacteroidota > Bacteroidia > Bacteroidales > Bacteroidaceae > Physcousia. The sequence goes on from JAGDCM010000088.1 coordinate 11,817, forward strand.
TGCTCCCTATGAGGGAATTCGTGATGTTCCTATGGGACCGCAGCAAGTATCTGCCCAGCCGCGTGAAAGTGATTTTGCAAAGGCTGCCCGTTGGAGCCTGTGGTCAAATATGGGTGGTGAAGGTGCTATCAGCCGTATGTTGTATGAAGAAATGCTCCGCCGTCCGGATTTTTATTATTTACGTGTTCATTATATTGGTGACTGCGCCCGTATGTGGGGTTCTTCAATCGGTGATGACGGTTTGAGCGGTGAGCGTTTGGTGCAGGATAATTTCTGGAACGGCAAGCCGATGTGGGTGCGTTTCTCCGATGTGTCAAAGACTGGCGAACTGCAGATATTGCCAGTAGAGAAACGTTTCCCCATTTACTTTCAGCGTGAGCAGCGTGCGATTCTCGATCCCTCCGGGGATGAGGGCTTATGTCGCATAGAAAGGATAGAGATTGTCGAACGACAGTCTAAGTCATTAAAGTAAATAAAAATTGGCGACTCGTTTGAGCGCCAATTTTATTTGCTGTTTATCAGAAATCGTGACCGAGGGCTGTTTCTTTATTGCCAGTCTGTCGTTTCAGACCGCTTCGCTCAATGGCGTCGGTGCGCTCGTCCTGAGTCCATGAGTTCCATACTACAGTGCACTCAGGATAGGGTTTGCCGGTGAGGAGTTCCTTATTGGCAATAGTTTGAGAGGAATACCATTTCTGATGCTCCACATTGCGTGTTTTGCAAGGATGTGGGCAGGAATTACATCTGTGATCGTTAATACAAGCCATGATATTTAGTTTATAGTTTAGTGTTTAGAGATTAATCTTCCGGTTCGCGAAATATCATCGTTGTAGCTCCGATTGTTATTATGTCGCCATCGGAGAGGGGCATTCGGTCCTGGTCTCGCAGGATATCGTTCATATAGAACGTACCGGTATTGGACGGAGCATCGCGCAGAAGCCAGCGCAGCATACCGTTTTTCTTGCGCTCCACACGTATGATACAGTGCTTGGTGTCTACACTGGGATCCGTTGTTTCAATAGGTTGGTTTATTTCCGTACCGTGTACCCAACGTCCGAAGATATTGTCTCCCTCCACAAGCTGCTTGAACTGCCTATAGTGAAAAACGTTTTCCACCACCACAACGGCACCGAACTCACCCACGACGTCATCAACGTCCTCTCCGCTTTTGAAGCGACCGGGGTAAGTATGACGCGGATGCTTCATTTAGAGTTTGGAGGTCCAGATGTCGTAGAAGTCATCATACTTGTCGCGCAATTCGCGAGCCTTGATGATGGCATCCTCTTCTGTAGCGAAACCGGGCAAAATGACGCGCTTCATCTGTCCGTTACGTTCAGAAATGGCAACAGCGCCAGTGACACCCATTTTATTAAGTGTCTTGATATATGCCTCTGCATGATTCTCTGTGGTGGACGATGCCATCACGATGCAATAGGCACCTTCCGGCTTAGACTCAACCGGAGCAGCGGTAACTTTTGCGGGTGCAGGTTCTGCAATTGCTTCCGGCTGTTGCTGTGCGGGGCGTTCTGCTTTGGGAAGCGGCTGCTCGGAAAGGGGCTTCTGTGTTGCGGGACGTTTGTGGGACTTTGCTGCGGGTGCAGGTTCTGCAACAGCCACGGGCTCCTGCAATTCAGCTTCCTGGCGAGGTACGAGCATTGCCTTATAGAAAGTGCTGACGCCGGCTTCCAGACGACTGGGAACATCGTATTGCTGGCACAATTGCACACCGGGCACGATTAGTATGAAAGCCACGAGCAAAGCTGCTGCTACACGTAAAGTACGACGCACGGCCTTGCGTGACAGGCGTATGGTAATGTATTCGTTTTCCATATCGTCAATGATTCGAGCTTTGATATCGCTCTCGGGAAGAGGACGAGCCTCTACGATGTCAAGAGCAAAGAACTCGGGGGATGTGATACCTGCTTCACAAGGGGAGAACGTGACGATACCACCGTCTTCCTGGAGAAACTGTCCGATGCTACCAAGCTCGGCTTCACCAAGGGAAAGCAGATTGTCTCGGAGGTCTGCCACATAGTTTGTGACCAAAGCACGTGCCATATCGGCAGACAAATGGTGCATACGCATGAGAAGAGCCTGAATTCCGTTGTCCTCGGCCTGTGTGTCAGCTTCAAAAAGAAGATTGCGACTGGGAGGAAGGAAAGTGAAGTCCTCCTCAGAATAATGAGCAGGTAACACCATGACAATCAGGCGCCCAAATCCAGGAAGGCTCACGACATCTTGCTGCAAAAGCAGGTATTCAATATGTTCTGATAAATCTTTCACGCTGCAAAGTTAAGTATTTTTTTTAGAAAGAAAGTTTTTTTTCGTTCTTTTTTTTGTGTTATGTGAAAAATTTCTTTTTTGATGTGTTTTTTTTGTCTGAGTGACATACTTTGGAGCCTCTCCGAATGACTCTGGAAGGGGAAGTTTTTCCACTTCGCGACCAAGAAAACGTTCTATCTGTTTGAAAAGCGGGATATCCTTTTCGCTCACCAGTGTAACTGCTTCACCACCAGCACCTGCACGTGCTGTGCGCCCGATACGGTGCACATAGTCTTCTGCATCGTGTGGCACGTCGAAGTTTATCACCATAGAGATGTCGTCAATGTCAATACCTCGTGCCACGATGTCGGTGGCAACAAGGATATCTGTCTGTGCGCTGCGAAAACTGTACATCACCTCGTCGCGTTCCTGCTGCGAGAGGTCGGAATGCATCGCACGGCAGTTGAAACCGGCCTTGTGCAAAGAGATGTTGAGGTCTTTGACCTTGATTTTGCTTCCGGCGAAGATGATGACGCGCTGTGGAGGCTTCTGTCGGAAGAGGTGTGTTACAAGTTTTATCTTCTGCACCTCGTAGCATACGCATGCCATTTGCCGTATCTTGTCTGCCGGGCGTGATACTGCGAGTTTCACCTCAACGGGATTGTTGAGTATCGTACGTGCAAGTTGCTGTATCTTTTCCGGCATTGTTGCGGAAAACATAATTGTCTGACGCTCCTTGGGGAGATACGAAACAATCTGCAGGATGTCTTCCAGGAAACCCATATCGAGCATTCGATCTGCTTCGTCCAATATAAAAAAGGTTACGTGCGAGAGATCGATATTACCCAGTGAGAGGTGCGAGATAAGTCGGCCTGGAGTGGCAATTACGACATCGGCGCCTTGCTGCATACCTCGTTTTTCCTGTTCATAGCGTATGCCGTCATTGCCGCCGTATACTGCCACAGATGACACTTCGGGCAAATGATAGGCAAAGCCCTGCATCGCCTGGTCTATCTGCTGTGCGAGTTCGCGTGTGGGCGACATGATGATGCAGTTAATGGCATCTTTGGGATAATCGCCGTAGGAAAGTTCGGAGAGAACGGGTAGGAGATATGCTGCGGTCTTGCCTGTACCCGTCTGTGCCACACCGATGATGTCACGACCCTCCAGAATGGGAGGGATGGCGTGCTCCTGAATGGGAGTACACTCGGTGAAGTTCATATCATCCAGTGCATCGAGGACGGGATCGCTAAGGTCGAGGTCGTAGAAATCCATTTATTTGCGGTATTGACGATACAGATAGATAACCACACAGATACCCAGCAGCACCATGAGTGCTTTCAGATAGACGCTGTAGTGCTCAACGGTGGCATTGAGTTCCTCGTAGGGTACAACGAATGCCAGAGAATAGCCGATGGCTGCGAGAATGCAGTTCCACGCACCGGCACCGATGGCCGTATACAACAGGAAGCGTGAGAGTTGCATCTTGGCAAGTCCGGCAGGAATACTGATTAACTGTCGCACGGCCGGCACAAGACGTCCCACGATGGTTCCGATGGCTCCGTGTTCGTCGAAATAGCGCTCGGCCAGTTTCACTTTTTCCTCATCGATGAGGCAGAGATGTCCCAGACGTGAATTAGCAAAGCGGTATATAATAGGACGACCGAGATAGAGCGCCAGGAAGTAGTTTACAAGTGCTCCGATAAGTGCTCCGGCAGTGGCGCAGACGACAATGAGGAAGACATTCATCTCTCCCGTGGCAGCCGCCATATAGGCAGCAGGTGGTATAACCACTTCTGAGGGGAAGGGAATGAAACTTGACTCAATGGCCATGAGCAGGGTGACAACCCAGTAGTTGAGATGGGATAGACACCAGGCTATAAAGGGTAATGATTCCAATTTTTTACTTTTTACTCTTAAACTCTTAAACTTCTTAACCCCTTAAACTCTCACCCAAAATACGCTTTCGGCAGTGTGCGGCAGTTGTACTGCGATGCCATAATCTCTCCGTATGCTCCGGCAGAACGCAAAGCCACGAGGTCGCCTCGCTGGGTGAAGGGCAGGGCATAGTATTTTACGAACACATCGCTCGACTCGCACACAGGACCTACGACATCGTATAGTAAAGGCTCGGTCTCTTCGCGTTCCATGGCGGACAGATTCTCCACCTTGTGGTATGCGTCGTAGAGAGCCGGACGTATGAGGTCGGTCATACCGGCGTCGAGAATGCAGAAGCGTTTGATGGCATTCTCCTTTACATATAATACGCGCGCGATGAGCGAACCCATCTGACCCACAATGGAGCGCCCGCACTCGAAGTGTAGCTGCTGTTCGGGGCGCAGACATAGATTCTGACGGTATGTGTCAATATATGCCTTAAAATCTGGGATGGGATGCCCCTCGGGATCGCTATAGTCGATACCAAGTCCGCCGCCCACGTTGATATTGCGCACGGATGATATTCCGGCAACCTCAAGGCGGTCCTGCAGTTCATTGATACGCAGCGAGAGAGCCTTGAAATCGTCCATCTCGAGTATCTGCGAACCGATGTGGAAATGCAGTCCGATGAAGTTGATGTTGGCTAGTTCGGAACAACGGCGTATCACACCCTCCATATCCTGCATGTCAATACCGAACTTGTTCTCGGAGAGTCCCGTCTGTATGTTGGCATGCGTGTGAGCTCCCACGTTGGGATTGATGCGCAGGCATACTGATGCTGTGCGGTTCATCTCGGCTGCGAGGCCGTTGATGACTTCCAGTTCGGGTATGCTCTCCACATTGAAACAGAAAATACCCTTTTCCAGACCGAGACGTATTTCCCAGTCGCTCTTACCCACACCGGCATAGACAATCTTCTCTGCGGGGAAACCGGCTTCGAGTGCTGCACGTATCTCACCGCCGCTCACACAGTCTGCACCGAATCCTGCCTCTGCAATCTGACGCAGAATACGTGGATTGGCGTTGGCTTTTACGGCATAGTGCATGTGCATGTTGTCGTCAAGATGACGGCTGATGACATTCAGCGTCTCAGCCAGGAGCTGCGTGTCGTAGTAGTAGAAGGGTGTCTGAATCCCCTGAAACTTCTCTAATGGAAACATATCGTTTTAAAAGAGCACTTTTGAGAGAGCCTGCAGTGTGGCCTGCTTGTCCTCCTTGTGGATAAGGAATGAAATGTTGTGACTGGAACCGCCGTATGAAATCATGCGCACGGGGATATCCTTGAGTGCCTCGCAGGCAAGCGTCTCGAAGCCGAGATTGTTCTGGCGCAGGTCGCCCACAACACAGATGATGGTCATATCGTTGTCCACCTGCACCGTGCCGTACTTCTTCAGTTCGGAAATAATTTCCTCCAGACGTGTAGTGTTGTCGATGGTGACAGAAACACCCACCTCTGATGTGCATATCATATCGATGGATGTCTTGTTCTGCTCGAATATTTCGAACACTTTGCGCAGGAAACCGTAAGCCAGCAACATACGGCTGGATGTAATCTGTATGCATACGTTGCCGTCGCGTGCAGCCACAGCCTTTATCTTGCCGGGGATGAAGTCGTTGTTGATGATGGTGCCGGGAGCAGAGGGATCCATTGTGTTGAGCAAACGTACGGGCACTCCTGCGAACTTAGCCGGTTGGATACATGTTGGATGCAGGATTTTGGCACCGAAGTAAGCGAGCTCTGCAGCCTCGTCGAAATTGAGCTGGCGCACAGGTACAGTACCTTCTACGACACGCGGGTCGTTGTTGTGCATGCCGTCGATGTCGGTCCATATCTGTATCTCGTCAGCCTCAAGAGCGGCACCCAGCAGACAGGCTGTGTAGTCGCTGCCGCCTCGCAGCAGATTGTCTATCTCGTCGTAGGCGTTGCGGCAGATGAAACCCTGCGTGATATATATCTGATAGCCGGGATTGTCTTCGATGGCCTGACGACTCTTTTCCTTAATATAGGATGCGTCGGGTTCGGAGTTTTTGTCGGTCTTCACCATCTCAAGGGCAGAGAGCAGCAAGGTCTTCACACCTGTCTCCAGGAGATAGTTCGTCACCATGTTTGTGGACATGAGTTCGCCCTGTGCCAGCACGATTTTCTCCTCGATACTGGTGAAGTGTGTCTTTGCCATCGAGCGCAGTCCCTCGAACACACCCTTGAGGAAGGTGCGTGTGATGTTCTTGTAGTGGTCGGTGGAGTAGAGTTCCTCGACGTGAGCCATGTATTTCTGCTCCAACTGGGCTATCATGTGTATCGCACCCTCGGGATTGTTCTTATAGAAGTAGTCGCTTATCTCCACGAGAGCGTTTGTCGTGCCGCTCATTGCTGAGAGCACCACGAGTTTCTGTTTGCCGTCTGCCGTTACAAGCTGGCAGACATCCTTCATGCGTTGTGGCGAACCGACGCTGGTGCCACCGAATTTCAGAACTTGCATTTTATTCTTCATTGTGTGTTTGTGATTCTTTGATGAGCTGACCGTCGCGGCATTCATATACGGTGCCGGGGAAATCTACGGGCCACTGCAGATTGTGCGTAGCCAGGAGTATGGTGCAATTGTTTTTGCGACGTATTTCGTCGAGCAGTGCCATTACCTTTTCTCCGCTCTCCTGATCGAGATGTCCCGTGGGCTCGTCGGCGAGGATGAGACTTGGTTTGTTGAGGATGGCTCGGCAGATACAGATGCACTGCTTCTGTCCTCCGGAGAGTTCGTGGGGATATTTCTGGGCGCTGTCTGTGAGTTCCACCCATTCGAGCAGTTCGTTGATGCGTGCCCTGCGTTGCTCCTTTGATTTCCAGTCGGTGGCGCGCAGCACGAAATCCAGGTTGTCATAGATGGTGCGGTCGGGCAGGAGTTTGAGGTCCTGGTGCACGATACCTATCTTGCGTCGCAGTGCGGGCAGCTGACTTGTCTTGATGCGCATCATATCTTCTCCCAGCACGCGGGCGTGACCGTCCTCGATGGGCAGTTCTCCGTAGATGGTCTTTATGAGCGATGTCTTACCGCTCCCGACGCTGCCCAGCAGATACACCATCTCGCCTTCCTCTGTGGTGAAGCACACATCCTTCAGCACGGAATAGTCCTCGTGCAGGATGCTGACGTTGTGGTAGTCTATCGTTTTCATCAGTGTTTCTTCCAGCCGGGATTGTGACGCTCCATCAGTTCGGAGGCGAGTTCCTCAATACGGAGTCCCTTCGATGTGAGGAGTACGATGAGGTGGTAGAGCATATCGCTACCTTCATATACGAGGCGCTCGTTGGTGCCGTTAGTGGCTTCTATCACGAGTTCGAGAGCCTCTTCGCCCACCTTCTGTGCCATACGGTTGATACCGTCCTTGAAGAGGCTTGTGGTGTACGAGCCTTCTGGCATCTCTTCGTGGCGCTTTTCGATGAAGTCCTGCAGTTCCGACAGGAAGAGCAGGGGATTTTGTTCGTTTGCCATAATATGTTATTTTTTTACGTTTTTCTCGTTCCAGCAGGTGTCGGCTCCGGTGTGGCACACAGGACCTACGGGGTGCACCTTGATGAGCAGAGTGTCCTGGTCGCAGTCGAGCAGTATGTCCACCACGTTGAGGAAATTGCCCGAAGTCTCGCCCTTTGTCCACAGACATTTGCGAGTACGGCTCCAGAAGCACACGCGCCCGGTAGCTACGGTCTTTTCATACGACTCTTCGTTCATGAAACCCAGCATCAGCACCACGTTGGTGTCTGCATCCTGAATGATTGCGGGCACCAGCCCGTCCAGCTTTGCGAAGTCTATCTTTCTTTCTTTATCCATTGACCATTGAATATTGACCATTGAACATTATCATCTCACGCAGATGTCATTCGAGCGGAGGTAGCTCTTGAGCTCCTGCACGCCGATTTCTCCAAAGTGGAACACCGATGCTGCGAGTGCGGCATCTGCCTTTCCTTCGCGGAACACATCGAGGAAATGCTCCTTACATCCTGCACCTCCGGAAGCGATGATGGGTATGGAGAGCTCTTCAGAGAGCTGTGCCAGCGCTTCGTTGGCAAAACCGGCTTTCACTCCGTCGTGGTTCATCGATGTGAAGAGTATCTCTCCAGCGCCGCGTTCCTGTGCCTCGTGAGCCCATTCCATCAGTCCTTTACCGAAGGGGATGCGCCCGCCGTTGATATATGTCTCCCAGTAACCGTCGGTCTCTTTTGCGTCTATGGCGCAGACTATTACCTGACTGCCGAATTTACCGGCTATCTCGTCGATGAGTTCCGGGCGTTTCAGGGCTGCGCTGTTCACGCTCACCTTGTCGGCACCGGCTGATAACATTCTGTCCACATCGGCCACCGAACCGATACCTCCGCCCACGGTGAAGGGTATGGAGAGCGTCTCTGCCACGCGTGTCACCATGTCGGTGAAGGTCTTGCGTCCTTCGTGTGATGCTGTGATGTCGAGGAATACCAGTTCGTCGGCACCGGCCTCTGAGTATGCATGCCCCAGAGCCACTGGATCGCCTGCTTGTCGCAGGTTAACGAAATTGGTGCCCTTCACGGTCTGACCGTCTTTCACATCGAGGCAGGGTATGATGCGCTTTGCTAACATCTATTTTATTTTCTCTAAACTCTAAACTCTAAACTTTTAACTCTTAACATTTAACTATCAACTTTTTCAAGTCGATTCGTCCCTCGTAGATGGCCTTCCCGAACACTACCGCCGGAATGCCGGCCTCTTCAAGGGCGCAGATATCCTCTTCGCAGGAGACACCTCCGGAGGCTATGAGATGGCACTCGGGGAAGTGCTGAATGATGTCTTTGTATAGCCCGATGTTCGGTCCCTGCAGCATACCGTCCTTGGAGATATCGGTGCAGAGTATGTTGCGTATGCCCCGCTGGATATAGTCCTCAAGGAAGGGCATCAGTTCCACGGGGCTGTCTTCCTTCCATCCGTTGATGCTTATCTTGCCGTCTCTCACGTCGGCTCCCAGTACGATGCGCTCTGCTCCGTACGTCTCTATCCACGAGTAGACCGTAGTAGGGGAGGTGACAGCGATGCTGCCGGCTGTGGCCATTGCTGCTCCTGCGTCGAACACTTTGTCCAGGTCGTCCTGTGTCTTGATACCTCCTCCGAAGTCCACCGTGAGACTGGTGGCGCTGCATATCTCGCGCAGCACCTTCTCGTTCACCACGTGGCGGCTCTTTGCTCCGTCCAGGTCCACCAGATGCAGGCGTTTCACTCCCACCTGTTCCATCTTGCGGGCCATCTCCACGGGGTCGCCGTACACCTTCTTGGTGTCGTAGTCGCCTTGCGAGAGACGCACGCATTTTCCTTCGATGAGGTCTATTGCGGGGATGAGTTCTATCATAGTTCGAGGAAGTTCTTTATTATCTGTTCACCCACTCGTCCGCTCTTTTCGGGGTGGAACTGTGTCGCCCAGAAATTGTCCTTGTGCAGGGCGCTGGAGAATGGCTGGATGAAGTCCGTTGCGGCTATTGTCTTAGGGCAGAGAGGCACATAGTAGCTGTGCACGAAGTATACGTAGTCTCCGTCCTTCAGTCCCTTGAAGAGCCCTTCGTCGCCGCGCTGACTTTCCTCCGTGCTGTTGAACTGCAGACTGTTCCAGCCCATGTGCGGCACCTTGTCCTCGTGGCGCTGCGGGTGGAAGAGTTTCACGTCCACATCGAAGAGTCCCAGACAGTCCACATCGCCTTCCTCCGAGTGGCGGCACATCAGCTGCTGACCGATGCATATGCCCAGCATGGGTGCTTTCAGGTCGCATATCACGCGGTCCAGTCCGCGGGCCCTGAGATACTGCATCGCATGTGATGCTTCTCCCTGTCCGGGGAAGAGCACGCGGTCGGCTCCCAGAAGTGTCTCCGCATCATCGGTGAGCACGGGATTCACTCCGAGCCGTTTCAGCGCTCCGAGCACAGAAAAGATGTTTCCGGCGTTGTATTTTACTACTGCTACGTTCATATACGGGCGCAAAGGTACGAAAAAAAATCCATATAGAGCCCATTCTCCTACATTTTGGAAAATTATCGTTGAAAAACGTGTTGTATTTCAGGAAAAATGTGTACTTTCGCAGTCGGAATAATGCTTAAAATGCGTATTTACATGAAAAAACTGATGACGATAGTGGCGGCATTTCTCGGAGTGTGTGCTGCCTATGGACAGCAACTGGCTTTTCCTGGAGCTGAGGGCTACGGTGCCTATGCTACTGGTGGCAGAGGCTGCCAGGTGGTGCATGTCACCAATCTCAATGCTGCCGGAACGGGTTCTCTGGCGGATGCCGTGAGTCAGTCGGGCCGTTTCGTCGTGTTCGACGTGGGCGGTGTGATAGATATCACGGGCAAGAGCATCACCATTGCCAGCAATATCACCATTGCCGGACAGACGGCTCCCGGTGAGGGCATTACCATTTACGGAGGCCGCGTCATTGCCTCGAAGGCCAGCAACGTGATAATGCGCTACATCCGCATGCGAGGCGGCAGCAGCGTCAACAGCAAAAAGTGTACGTTCACTTTGGACGAGTGTCAGAACTTCATCATGGACCACTGCTCCGTGTCGTGGGGGCCTTGGGACAATGTGCACATCAAGGATGCCAACAACATCACGTGGCAGTACTGTATCAACAGCGAGGGTATCGAACCGCAGCGCTTCGGCTCTATCACCGACGGTACGCGCAACTGGACTGTGCACCACTGTCTCTGGGCCGACAACAAGAGCCGCAACCCCAAGATGAAGTGTTACATGCAGTACTACAATAACGTGGTCTACAACTACGGCATGGGTATCATCGGCGGACACTCGGCTGCCGACAACTATCAGGACGTGATGAACAACTACTTCATTGCCGGCCCCAACGGTTCTTATAAGTATTTCGACGACTGGACTGCCACCGACCATCTCTACAGTTCGGGCAACTACTACGATGGCAACTGCGACGGAGTGCTCAACGGTACGCTCATCACCGACCACAACAGCGCCACTCCGATGGCCAGTCCCAACTTCGTTACCACCCATCCCATGAACGTGGAGACAGCCCAGTCAGCCTACTACACCATCGTCGACCACGTGGGTGCTTCCCGAGTGCGCGACAGTCACGACAAGCGCATCATCGAGCAGCTTACCTCGCTTGGTACTAAGGGTGCTTTCATCGCCAACGAAGGTGACGTGGGCGGTATAGGTACAATAGCCAACGGACCTCGTCCCACTGACATTGACAACGACGGCATGCCTGATGACTGGGAGGTTGATAACGGGTTGAATCCCAATATGAACGATGCCAACAATTATACTATTGGTGGAGGTTACACGAATATAGAGCACTACGTCAACAGCCTTGCTCAGAAGAGCAGTTATCTCATGCCTCCCATGAATCCTGTTGCAGAGCTCACGGATGCCACCACGGCGAAGCTCTCGTGGACCAACGGCGAGTCGGAGACGGCCACCGGTATTGTGGTGGAGCAGTCGGAGGATAACCGCTCCTTTCATGAAATAGCCCGTTTGCCGGCCGATGCTGTGACGACGACAGTCACGGGTCTCGTTGCCGACAAGATATACTATTTCCGCATGAAGACTCTTGGCGAGGACGGACTCGAGTCGCTCTATTCGTCAGTGGTGTCGGTCAACGACGAGTATATGCGTCCGGGCAGCGGCACCCGTGCCGGTGTGACAGACTTCACGCCGGAGGAAGGCAAGGTCTACCGCATCGTCAACTACGCTACGGCTCCCTTCACAAGCGACACCAAGTTTCAGGGAGCACCGAAATACATGACATTTAATTCCAACGGCACATTGGGTTCCACGGAGGAATTCGTCTGGGACAACCCCGACCTTCTGTGGATTATCTCCGAGACATCGGGAGGAGTCACCATCCGCAACTACGGCAACAAGAAGTACATCGCTTCCGTCAACACCGACATTGCCGGCACTTCGCGCATCGGATGGTCCGACACTCCCGCTACTCTCACCGTCAACTATACCAGCGACCAGCAGCCCTCGCAGTCGGGACTTTACGGCAATGTGTCGATGTATCGCATCAACAGCCCCTCTAACAGCAATCAACAGATACGTGCTCGCATCTTTGAAAACGACTGGCTGTGGGGTTCCGGCACCCTCGGACGTGCCGACATGGTGTTCACCTTCGTTGGGATAGACGCTTCGCGGGTGAGTGTGTTTCTCACCAAGTTTGACAATGCCCTGCAGACAGCTCTGCAGTTGGCTGCAGGTGCCTACACTGACGTGACGCTGGGTTATCCCACGTCTGCGCTCAACGAACTGATGTCGGTCATTGCTGACGCTCAAGTGTTTCGCGAAAATATCAGCGAATTAACGCTGCAGGAGGAGATAAATGCCCGTACGGCGGCGCTGGAAAATGCCATGACTGCATTTTCTGCCCAGAAGATATACACCTTCAAGGGTTTCTCTACCGATGTGGCATATAATATCTACAGCTACGGCACGCATCCCAATGCCGGAACCGCGAATGCCGATATGAATACGGAGCGCCGCTATCTCTATGCCATCAAGACGAAGGATGCCAAGCGTGATTCGCTCATTTATCGTATCGGACGCTCGGAGAACGACTTCAACAAGGGACAGGGTGATGTCCTCTGGAAGAACAAGGCGGCTCTCTGGGTTTTCGAGGATGCCGGCGACGGCTACGTCTATGCCCGCAATCTCTCCAGGGGCACCTATCTGCAGATTGAGAACGTGCTGTCCAAGGAGCCGGTCAAGATACGTCCCTACTATGCCAAGCAGGACAACGGCAAGATGGCTTTCTATATGGATGCCGACGCTTCCGGTAAGAGGCTTTTCAATGTGGGTGCTTCTTCCGACGGCACGACGGGGCCACTTGAGTTTTTCGCCGCTCATGCCGACCGTACGAGACTTCGCTGGGTCATCGAGGAGACGTCGATAGAGAACACTCTCGACCCAACAGGCATAAATGCAGTTAAGAGTGAAGAGTTAAAAGTTAAGAGTGAGGGGCAATGGTACGACCTTAACGGACGTCGCCTGAACGGCAAGCCCACGAAGAAAGGCATCTACATCAACAGGGGCAGTAAGTTCTTCGTTGAGTGATTACCAGATGTGTATGCGGTTGTCTTTCTTCACGTAGAGACTGCCGTCGCTGATGTCGAAGGCATCGTAGAACTCGTCCATCAAATAGACGTTGCCGTTAACGCGGATGTTGGGAGCGGCATGTATGTCTTCCTTGTATCTCTCGCAATACTCGGCATCGTTCTTCTCCATCCATCCAAAAGCAAAGCCGCGGAAGTATTCGCGGGCAGCGTAGCGCTGCCAGTCGTCTCCGCCTTTTGTCAGGGCGATGTAGCCCTCGTAGGCGATGTTCAGACCGCCGTTGTCGGCGATGTTCTCACACTCTGTCTTGACACCATCGCATGCTATGCCGCCACCATAGGTGAAATGGTTGAAGCGGACGTCCATCATAGCGGCCATGGTCTTGAAGTCTGCTTTGTCGCTTGCGGTGAGGATGCTGCCCTCATTGCCGTTGGCATCGTACTCGGCGCCGTCGGTGTCGAATCCGTGTGTTATCTCGTGGCCGATGGTGGTGGCGCCCAGAATAGCGTAGTTGTAGGCATCGGTCTTAGAGGGGTCGTATATAGGGGGAATCAGGTTGCTGGCGTTGATGAAGACAAAGTTGTTCAGCACGTTGTAAATGGCATTGGGGATGTATGTCGGCATGGTTGTCATCTCGGAGAGCAGGATGTCGTCCTTGTCCGTTTTGCCTGTGAAGTATTTTCCATGCTTGACTACGCGCTGCTTGTAGAGGTCGCAGATTAGGTCGTAGGTGTCAAGACCGGCAGCATCGGATACCTTCACCTCCAGATTGCTGTTCCATTGGTCGGGCCATCCGATGAAGAAATACATCTTCTTCAGTTTGTCCTTGGCCTTGACCTTGCTCTCGGCGCTCAGCCAGCTGTTGCGCTCCAGACGGTTCATGAAGATGCTGCGCAGATACTCGGCCATCACCGTAACGTTGGTTCTGTTCATGGCAGGCACCTGTGTCTGGCAGAAATGTCTGCACAGGTTCAGGGATACGGGTGAGTTGTAGGACATCACCAGATACTCCACCACGTCGCCGGCATCCATGTCGGACATTGCCACGAAGAAGCGGTCACGGTCTATCACGCAGTATTTCATCAGCTGCTTGAGCTGTGCGAGGGAGAACTTTTCAAGCAGCTCGTTCAGTTTCTGGTATCCGTCGTAGATGGCCATACCCTTATCGTCTTCCACGTTCAGCTCCTTGAGTATCATGCCCAGCGGCGAGTTGTCGGGGGCCACCGAAGAGCGTGTCAGTCCGTCGCTGCCCATCAGCACGATGTTGCGCTCGTCGCAGCAGCGTCTGTTGTCGGCCACCTTCTGTGGCAGCTCAGCATCCTTGAAGAAGGCGCTCATGGCTATTCCTGTGGCGAAGCAGTTGGCGGCTTCTGCCGTGTTATCGATAAAGTATCCAACGGTGGGGAGATCGGTTTTCCATGCATCTGTGTTCGAGATGAGGGCGGGGTAGACCTTGCGTCCCACGGCGAATGGTGCGAAGTCCAGCGGTGCCCAGTATCCTTCCTTGATGAGCTGTGCCATCTTCTTCCAGGCCTGCTCTTTGGTGGTCACGCTGGCATCGATATTGGCGAGTTTCTGACGTACCTTGTTCTTGTCGGCTGTCTGGTTGGCTTTACTGTAGGCCTGGAAGAGGCGTGTGAATTCGGGCACTCCGCCTTCCGTATATACCTTCTTCAGGTAGGCTTTCGTCATTTTGCTCTGCTCTTGATTGGTGCCTTCGCATCCGCCCGGTTTGATGGTGGTGCGGTCCTGCCATGCTCCTGTGGCGTAGCGGTAGAAGTCGTTACCGACATACGTCTGCCAGTCGATATAGTTGGAGAATGACGACGGCTCCACATTGTTTGCCTTCGTACTGAATCAGGTTGTACCGTTGTCTCTTTCAAATTCATCTTCGTCGCTGCAAGCTGTGTTGAGCAGCACGGCGCACAGACACAGGCTCAGGGCCTTCCATAGAGTCTTTTTCATTGTCATTGTTATGATGGTTCTTTTGTATCCTTATTAAAAAATTGCTGCAAAAGTATACCTTTTTTTTCAAATAAGCCCCAACTCGCCCCAACAATTTTTTAAATTCCTTCACTTTCCACATTCGGGGGACAGAAATGTGTGAGATTTCTCCCTCCTCGCAGACTACTCTTTTATTTTTACATGAAAATAGCCTTCTTCCCCAGTTTTGTGGGCGCTGCAAGGACTCTGCGAGCACTCTGCAAGGATGCAGAAAAGAGACAAAACGACCTCCCGAAATTTGTAACTCACTGAATATCAACGCTCGTTTCTGTTGACGTTTTGAAAACGCCTCTATTTCCCAGGGGTAATATTTTCTGACATATCTCGTATCTTGCAAACGTTCCTCTTTATGGAAATGTTCAATGGCACTGTTTTTAGCGAAGCATTTCTTTTACTCACGAAGTATGTGATGGCTCTTTAAGTCCGACACATACTGAAGTGAGGTTTTTTCTGGTTTTTGTTAAGATAAAATGCATTCGTACAATTTGTGTGATTCGTGTTCGCTATTATATAACAGTAGATTATCGTTTTTTCGAGAAACGTATATCTGCTTTCTGTGTGAAATTTTCAATTAAAAACTGTGAGGTTTTTGCCAAAAACGGCCATAAAAATGAAAAAAGTGCATTTTTTTGAAAAAAATAGAGGGAATACGTTTGCGAGGAGCTGCATAGAACGAAACTTTCACACCATTAACAATGAACGAGACCTGATCAAATCCCGCCACCTGTACATCCTCAACGGTTCCAACACTTTCGAGTTCCTTCTGTATCTTTGGCCAACCGATATATAGTGTATCATCCTTGCTTTCTTTCCATCGCATAAAATCCAAGTCCTCGCTCTGGCGTGTTTTCAGTTGTATAGACAAGGCTGTTCCTCCCACCAACACAAAGGGTTTGATACACTCCAAGCGGGAGATAGCCTCAATGATTCTGCCAGTTTGCGGGGCAAGTGCTTGTGCTTTCATGCTGCCAGTCTTTTATTGAGTTGACGTGTAGCCATTGCCTTCACATAGCTGCGTGGACGCTTGGCATGGAAGTAGTACCATGCAAAGAAATAGTTCAGATTATAGTAGCGTTCACCCTGAGCCACAACATTCTCTATCCAGGCACGTTTCATCTTCTTATAAGAGAAAATCTGAAACAGCATATTGATTTCGTCGATGTCAAGATACAACATCACCAACTCTATCAGCATGTCATCTGGCATGTCGTGGATAGAGTCGTTGTCATAGCTCCACAAGCAATGTTCCTGCTTGAGTTTTTCAATGAGGTATGGTCTGATTGATACTTCCTGATCCATCAACTCAACTTATATGATGCTGCAAAGGTACGCTTTTTTATTAAAATCCCAGATTTTCGTCCAAGATTTCACACGGAAATCACAAAAATGTTGTGTCCTACCCACGTACTTCCCACGTCCTACCTACGTCCTTCCTTCGTCCTAGCCATACCCATCCATGCTCTATGAGCGTGGGTAGGACGTGGGAAGAGCGAAGGAAAGGTATGCCAAGTCCTTGCCATCTCCGAACGAAGTCCTTGCTCACAGGCCTTTATTTCTTGTTGCGGCGGAAGAGGTGGCGGAAGTGGTTGAACTCTTTCTGGAGCTGGATGCCGAGGCCCTGAGTGTTGAATGAGTTCTGCACGAAATAGCGGTCGTTGGTCTTATTATATGCCTTGAGACCGATAGTGCCGTTGCGTGTTAGGAGATACTGCACATCCACGTCGGTGATGATGTTGCGCGTGGTGTAGTACGACTCACGGTAACCGAAATTGCCGTTGATGAGAAGGCGGTTGTCAAACAGACGGCCTGAAAGCATGCCCTCGACATCGACATTGTCCCAACCCGTCTCACCCGTGCGCAGGTTGGCACCGAAATTCCAGTTGCTGGAACCGATGGCATCGCCCAGAAGCTGATTGAAGCGCTGTGAAATGGTGGATGCCATGAGGGAATACATCGCCGTACTGGTCTGGCTGGCTCCGTTCTGCGCCATGGCGGCATAACTGTAGAAACGACCGACGCCGAGCAGGTAGATGACCTGAAGGTTGCGCTCCTCCTCCGTAGACACCATGCTGTGGACGATGCGCTTCTCGTCCTCTGTGGCATTCGGGAGGTCGAAGTCGAAGGTGATGATGGGCGACTGCGGACGACCGGTGACATTCATGAGGCAGTCCACGCGTGTGTTGTTGAAGCCCAGGGAACTGCTGCCGAGGTCGTTGAGCGACACATTGGGAACGGTGTACACCGCCTGCATATTGATGGACGCTGTGAGGGGATTGCCGCTGAAGACGATGGTGCCGCCCGGACGGAAGGTGAAGTCCTTGCGTATGATGTCGTGGAAGGAGAGGCGGTAGTTGCCGTCAGTGAGACGATAGGTGCCGTAGAGATTGAAACTGCCCTTGTTGTAGAAATTGGCGAGCAGACGTCCCTCGCCGCCCACCTCCAGACGGTCGTCGGTTCTCTCGTCCATGATGAGGCGCAGACGCATATCGGGGGTCATATCCATGTCAAGGTTCACGCGTATGTCGGTGGTGAGCTTGCTCAAATCCTCGAGAGTGGAGGCGCGCCCCTCTGTGGACGCTGCATCGGTGGAGGTTGCGGGGGAGTGGTCGACATAGGTGATGAAGTCGCTATTGGTGATGCCGCTCGGACTGGCCACGCTGTAAGTGAGCGAGGAATTGCTCTCGGGCTTGATTGCGGCATCCACCTGCACACGGCCGGCTGCGCCGAAGAGGTGTATGTTGCCGGTGCTGTAGAGCGTGCCGTAGAAGGGCTGGTCATCGAAGTTCTTCATGTCGTAGACAAGAAGACGCTGGGTGTCCATATGGAAATCGTAGGTGAGATCCTTGAAACTGTTGTGCTGCAGATGCCCTTGCAGATAGCCGAAGTGGGTATAGATGTCGGGACGTCCCTTCTCGTCCATTATCTGGGCGTTCTTCACAAGGATGTGGCCGGGACGGAGCAGCACACTGTCCTCCCAGGCGTTGTCGAGATGATAGCGCACGCCCGTGTACGGGATATATAAGGAGAGGGTGTCGAGGTGAAGGTTGCCCGAGAGGTCTATCTTGCCTAGAGGACCGCCTACGAAGGCCTTACCCGTGACGCGCCCTGTCATTTCCTCGATGATGCCCTTCGTGAAGAAATTGAGGAAGCCGAGATCGAAGTGCTTGGTGTCGATATCGAGATGCAGGCGGCTTTCGGGACGGCGGCCCGGTACGACAAGACCGCTCACATACGTATCCATATCGTTGGGGGCATCGTATACGTGGCCCTCGATGTCGAGAGTGTTGGGGGTGCGACCCCACGTGAGATGCGCGTCGCACTCGCCCTCTGGGGTGCCGTTGAAGGTGAATTCATCCACATGCGCATAGGCATCTGCTACGGGATTCTTCATGAGACCCGTGAGATAACCCTTGCCGCTGGCGTTGCCGCCGAAGAGTACGTCGTGGAACTTCATAAGGTCGAGGATATATGCCACGTTGATGTCCTTGAAGGTGGCTGTCAGCGTGTCTGTGTCGCTGGCCGAGATGCGACCGTTGACGGATACGTTGCGTTCGTGTTCGGAAGCCCGTATGCCGCTTACATCGATGACACCCTCGTGCATATGCGCCGTGGCGGGATGCACCTGCCATGTGGTGTCGTTGATGACAATCTTGGAGGGGGCAATCCAGAGACGGACATCGCGGCCTCCGAGGCTGTCCTTGCCGAGAAGCACTGTGGCATCAAGCTCGCCCTCCTGACGTGGAGTGCGGTTGTTGTTCCACGAGAAGATGCCGTGCAGACGTTCCAGCGTACCCTCCACGTCGAGGGAGAAAGCGGTGGCACCGAGTGGCATGTCGCGCTCCGTGTAGAGGTTGCAGTCGAGACCGTCGGGAGAGTAGTTGAAGTTGAGCTGTGTGTTGACGAGCCTCTCCTTGTTGTAGGTCAGTGTCGGTACCTCCAAGAGGCTTCTTACGGACGATTTCCTGATGTTGAATTTGGGGTCGAGAGAAAGCGTTCCGACGAGTATTCCCTGCTGCGGAATCGTCATGTCGATGTCGGCAAACTTGCGCAGGAGCAGTGTGTCGGAGAAGGTGAGTGCGAACTCGAGGCTGTCTTCAAGTGTTCCTGAAGCTTCGAGCTGTATATCTCTGGTCAAGAGTGATATATGACGTGCATTTTCGTATATGTAGTGTGACAGTTTGATGTTGGTGGGAGGCATGAGAATTTTGTCGTCTTCGCGGTTCCATGAGAAGTTCTCGATGTTGATTTCACCCTGAGTTGCCATCCATCGGTCGCCTGCCACCTGAAAGTGTGCATCTAGGTTGCCGTGAGGGTCGTCGAGGGATGCTTCCAGTTCTGTGTCGCGTCCCTTGCGGGTGACGTGGCAGTTTAGACCTCGCAAGGTATATCCGCTCAGCTGGAGCAGAGGTGAATGAAGTTGAGCGGTGACTTCAGGAAGCCCGCCGTTGCCCTTTATCCGCCCTTCGGCATCGAGATGGAGGGCAGTTCTGTGGATGAATTTCGCCCCTGTCTCATGGGTGAGGGGAGCCACATTCAATGTGTCGGTGGAGAGCGATGCGGAGAAGTCGTTGTTATCGAGCAGAGTGCCCCGCAGCATCAGTTGGCCGAGAGCCGTGCGGGTGTTGAGACTGATGCGGTGGTTGTGCAAGTCGCTCTCCATATTGCCGTTCACATCCACTTCGCCAAGTGCCTGTAGTCTATCGGGCAGATTTCTTACATTGAGACTGCGGATGACGGCAATGAAGGAGGGGGAGGTGAGCGCGTTGTCTACATAACCTTCCGCGAGGAACGAAAGGGTATAGAGGGGCGATGACGCCTCGATGCGGTATGCTTCGATGCGACGCTCGTTGCCGGATGCCTCCACGCGTATATTGACGGCTCCGGGGAACTGCGGCAACGGCGGCAGTGTGGCATCAAGGAAGAACTGGCTGATATTGAATGCTTGGCGCGTAGCCTGTCCGTCAGCTATAAGGTTGTGTATGGCAAGACCGTGACCCTCGACGAATGATAGGCGTTTCAGGGAGAGTGAAATGCTGTCTTTTGTGAGGCGGTGGAGGTGGGCTGTCATGTTGATGGAGGAAACGCTCAAGCTGTCCCATTGTACTTCGCTGCGACGCACAATAAGACTGCCGATGCGGAGGTCGAGGGGAAATTCGTCCTTCTTCTCTTTGGAGGAAAATGCGTCAATGAGAAACTGCAGGTTGAGAGTGCTGTCAACATTGTGGTAGAAATGCGATTTGCTGCTGAGTATCTGTGCGTTATCGATGACGATGCGACCCTCGGTAATGAGCGGCAGTAGTTCCATCTTCGCTGCCACGCGGTGGGCCTGCAACATCAGTGTGTCCTGCCGGTCCCAAAGATATATGTTGTCGAGCATCACACGTCCCTGCAGATTTACGGTGATACGACCGATGGAGACGCGACTTTTTATCTCTCGGGAGAGTATGGCAGAAGCCGTCCTGCCCAACCATTTCTGCACCTGCGGAACGGATAGGAAAAGCACAAGGGACAGATAGCATACGGAAAGTACGATAACTACCCAGCTGATGATGTATTTTAGCGCTTTTATAGAGTTCTAATTGACGTTTTTTATCATTTTGCGGGATAAAGGTAACATTTTTTTAGGGATTATTTGTCCTTGCGAGAAAAAAAACGTATTTTTGTCGGGTGAATTTATCAAATTTAGTATTAAAATAATGGCAAAAGTAATCAAGTTGCGCAAAGGTCTTGACGTAAAGCTCAAGGGAACTGCAGCTTTGGAAACTATTGCGGTGAAGATGTCGGGAGAGTATGCTATCTGTCCCGACGATTTCTGCGGAGTGAAGCCAAAGCCTGTGGTGAAGGAGGGCGATGAAGTCAAGGTCGGTGATGCCTTGTTCGTGGACAAGTTGCATCCGGAAGTGAAATTTGTGTCGCCGGTGAGCGGTACGGTTTCGCTGATTGAGAGAGGCGACCGCCGCAAGTTGCTCAGCATCCGTGTGAAGGCTGACGGCAAGCAGACGGCCCGCAAGTTTGATGTGAAGGGCGACGTGAAGGCCTTGATGATGGAGAGCGGCATGTTTGGCATGATGCTCCAGAGACCATACGCTGTCGTTCCGAGTCCTGAAGACAAGCCCAAGGCAATCTTCGTGAGTGCATTCAATTCGATGCCTCTGGCTCAGAATTTCGAGTATGTGCTGGAAGGTCAGGAGGCTGCATTCCAGGCCGGTATCACAGCTCTTTCCAAGCTGGCTAAGGTGTATCTCGGCGTGAGCAGCAAGCAGAAGGCAAAGGCTCTGCTCGAGGCCAAGGACTGCGAGGTGAACGTCTTTGACGGTCCCGCTCCCGCAGGTAATGTCGGTGTGCAAATCAACCATATCGACCCGGTGAACAAGGGCGAGGTGGTATGGACAATGGCTCCCGAGGTGGTTATCATGCTCGGTCGTCTGCTGAACAGCGGCGTGGTGGACTTCACCCGTAAGATAGCCGTTGCCGGCAGTGAGGTGAAGGCTCCCAAGTATGCACAGGTGATTGTCGGTGCAAAGCTGGGTGACATTCTCGAAGGCAATATCGACAAGGCTGCCAACAACCGCATCATCGACGGTAATGTGATGACCGGTATGAAGTCCTCTCTCGAGGGTTTCCTCGGTGCACAGACGACGGAAGTCAATGTGATTCCCGAAGGCGACGACGCAGACGAGATGCTGGGTTGGATTATGCCGCGTTTCGGTCAGTTCTCCACAAGCCGCACCTATTTCTCATGGCTGATGCCCAAGAAGGAGTATCGTCTGGATGCTCGTGTCAAGGGCGGAGAGCGTCACATGATTTTTTCCGGTGAATATGACAAGGTGTTCCCGATGGATATCTATGCAGGTTACCTCATCAAGGCAATCATCGCAGAGGATATCGACCGTCAGGAGGCACTGGGTATCTATGAAGTTGCCCCTGAGGATTTTGCTTTGGCTGAGTTTGTGTGCTCTTCCAAGCTTGAACTTCAGAGGATTGTAAGACAGGGTCTGGATACCCTGAGAAAGGAGAATATGTGATGAATCCGTTAAAGAAATTTTTCGATAATATCCATCCGCTCGTAGAAGAGGGCGGCAAGCTGCATTGCCTGCGCTCGCTGGTGGATGGCTTTGAGACCTTTGCCTTCGTACCCAACACGACGTCCAAGCGCGGCGGCGTGAACATCCATGATGCAGTGGACTCGAAGCGCCTGATTTTCTTCGTGATTATCGCCCTGATGCCGGCACTGCTGTTCGGTATGTATAACGTGGGCTATCAGAACGCTCTCATGGGCGGAGGCGACACCTCGGACTTCTGGGGACTCTTCCTCTACGGTTTCCTGGCTGTGCTGCCGAAGATTCTCGTGAGCTACATCGTAGGTTTGGGTATCGAGTTCACTGTGGCCCAGTGGAAGAACGAAGAGATTCACGAGGGTTTCCTTGTTACCGGTATGATTATTCCCATGATTGTTCCTGTGACGCTGCCTTTGTGGATGCTTGCTGTTGCAACGGCATTCTCCGTGATATTCGCCAAGGAGATTTTCGGCGGTACGGGTATGAACATCTTCAACCCCGCACTTATCACACGTGCTTTCCTGTTCTTCTCATATCCTTCGGCTATGACGGGCGACAACCACGTGTGGGTGAACGGTGATAAGATTCTCGGTCTGGGTTACGAGGCTTCTGACGCTCTCTCCGGTGCAACACCTCTAGGTGAGGCTGCTGTGGAGGGTTTCCAAGGCTTCGACTGCGCTACAATCGGTAACGCCATCACAGGTCTTATTCCCGGCAGTATCGGTGAAACAAGTGTGATTGCCATTGCACTGGGTGCTCTGCTGCTGCTCTTCACGGGCGTTGCTTCGTGGAAGGTGATGCTGAGCGTATTCGTCGGCGGTGCTGCTACAGGATATCTGATGCAGGCAAGCGGTCTGACGGAGATTGAATGGTGGCATCAGCTGGTCATCGGCGGTTTCTGCTTCGGTGCCGTATTTATGGCTACCGACCCTGTGACTGCAGCCCGCACAGAAGGCGGCAAGTATATCTACGGTCTGATGATAGGTTTCATTGCAGTACTGGTACGTGTATTGAATCCCGGTTATCCCGAGGGTATGATGCTCGCCATCCTGCTGATGAACCTGTTTGCACCGCTCATCGATTACTGCTTCGTGCAGAGCAATATTAACAAGCGTGCAAAGCGCGCCCTTAAAAAGTAAACAGATATGGCAAAGAAATTTATATGCAGTCAGTGCGGCCAGACATTCGAAGCCGCATCAATGCCCGATAAGTGCCCTATCTGCGGCGCTGACGCTTCCATGATTAAGGAAGTGAAATCGAAGGGCATCAATACCAACGGCAACGTATACACCGTTGTCTACGCTGCTGTGATGGTGATTGTCGTTGCTTTCCTGCTGGCATTCGTAAGTTCGGCTCTCAAACCCGTTCAGGATGCCAATGTGGAGAACGACACAAAGGGACAGATCCTCTCTGCTCTGGGTTATAACAAGGCTACTATCAACGTGGGTGAGACCTACGCACAGAATGTGAAGGATATGCTGTTCAAGGACGGCGAACTGGTTCCCTACGAAGGTAAGTTCAATACCGTTTACGGCAGTCTTATCAAGGCCGGCGAACTTCACGTATTTGAGGCAACGGCGGCAAACGGTGAGAAGGCCTACGTGATTCCTGTGACAGGTCGCGGTCTGTGGGGCGGTCTGTGGGGCTACATCGCAGTGAACGAGAGTAAGGACAAGGTGCTGGGCACTTATTTCTACCATGAGAGCGAGACCGCAGGTCTTGGCGCCCGTATCGGTGAGAAGGATTTCCAGCAGCAGTTTGACGGTCGTCCCGTCTTCGACGAAAGCGGTAACGTTGCACTCACAGTGGTGAAGCAGGGTGCCGGTGATGACAAGTTCCAGGTGGACGGTATCACAGGTGCTACGTTGACATCAAAGGGCTGTGGTGCAATGGTGACCGAAGGCTTGGACGCTTATGTGGAATTTTTAAAATAAGGAGGACAACAGGTTATGAAACTATTTTCAGCAGAGAATAAGGCCGCATTGACAGGTCCTCTCAACCTTAACAACCCCATCACCGTTCAGGTGCTCGGTATCTGTTCGGCACTGGCCGTGACGTCGCAGTTGGCACCGGCCATCGTGATGGGACTCTCCGTGACGGTTATCACGGCTTTCTCGAACGTTATTATCTCGCTTATACGCAAGACTATTCCCAACCGCATACGTATCATCGTGCAGTTGGTAGTTGTAGCTGCTCTGGTGACAATCGTAAGCCAGATTCTCAAGGCATACGTTTACGACGTGAGTGTGCAGTTGAGCGTGTATGTCGGTCTGATCATCACCAACTGTATCCTGATGGGTCGCCTCGAGGCATTCGCTATGCAGAACGCTCCCTGGCCTTCTTTCTTGGACGGTATCGGTAACGGTCTCGGATATGCGTTGGTACTTGTGCTGGTAGGCTTTGTGCGCGAGCTCTTCGGATTCGGCACTTTGTTCGGCTTCCAGGTGGTACCGCAGTGTGCTTATGAGGCAGGCTACATGAACAACGGCATGATGGTGATGCCGGCTATGTCGCTTGTCATTGTGGGATGTGTCATCTGGGCTCATCGTTCATTTAATAAGGAGGAGAAGTAAGTATGGAACACATGATTTCACTCTTTGTCCGCTCCATCTTTGTGGACAATATGATTTTTGCCTTCTTCCTGGGTATGTGCTCCTATCTGGCAGTATCCAAGAATGTGAAGACGGCGTTGGGTCTGGGTATCGCTGTAACTTTCGTGTTGGTTATAACAGTGCCCGTGGACTACGCATTGCAGGTGTATGTGCTGGCTCCTGACAAACTGGTGCCCGGTGTCGACCTGACATTCCTGGCTTTCATCCTGTTCATTGCGGTGATTGCCGCTATGGTGCAGCTGGTGGAGATGATTGTGGAGCGTTTCTCTCCCTCTCTGTATGCCAGTCTCGGTATTTTCCTGCCTCTGATTGCTGTGAACTGCGCCATCATGGGTGCATCTCTGTTTATGCAGCAGCGCATAGGTATGGAACCCACAAATGCACAGTATATCGGTGGTGTGGGTGATGCTGTGGCTTATGCCTTCGGTTCCGGTATCGGCTGGTTGCTTGCTATTGTCGGTCTGGCCGCTATTCGTGAGAAGATGGCTTACACGGATGTGCCCAAGCCTCTGCAGGGTCTCGGTATCACATTCATCACAGTAGGTCTGATGGCTTTGGCATTCATGTGCTTCAGCGGTCTTAATATTTAAAAGCAGGAGGAATATACGATGGATATGAATTTGATTTTAGTTAGCATTGGCGTATTCCTTGTCATCATCCTGGTGTTGGTGGCAATACTGCTCGTTGCTAAGACTTATTTGTCACCAAGTGGCAATGTGAATATTGTGATTAATGGTAAGGACACCATTTCCGTGCCTCAGGGTGCATCTCTGCTGTCTACACTCTCTCAGGAGGGTATCTTCCTGCCTTCTGCCTGTGGCGGTAAGGGCAGTTGCGGACAGTGCAAACTGCAGGTTACCGAGGGCGGTGGCGAGATACTTGATTCCGAGAAGGGTCATTTCTCACGTAAGCAGCAGAAGAACAATTGGCGTTTGGGTTGCCAGTGCAAGGTGAAGGGCGATTTGAAGATTGCCGTCGACGACTCCGTGATGGGTGTCAAGGAGTGGGAGTGCACCGTTATCGGCAATAAGAACGTGGCTACCTTTATTAAAGAATATAAGGTGGCTCTGCCTCCCGGCGAACACATGGACTTCGAGCCCGGTTCGTATGCACAAATCAAGATTCCCGCATTCGATTGCATTGATTACGGCAAGGACTTCGACAAGTCCCTCATCGGCGATACATATCTGCCTGCATGGGAAAAGTTCGGTCTGTTCCCCCTCAAGTGTACGAACCCCGAACCCACCATCCGTGCTTATTCTATGGCCAACTATCCTGACGAGGGTGACATCATTACGCTGAATGTGCGTATTGCCACACCTCCCTTCAAGCCGAAGGAACAGGGTCCTGGCTTCATGGATGTGAATCCGGGTATCGCTTCTTCCTACATCTTCTCTCTCAAACCGGGCGACAAGGTGACGATGAGCGGTCCTTACGGAGAATTCCGTCCCGTTTACGGTTCCGGGCGTGAGATGATATGGGTAGGCGGTGGTGCCGGTATGGCTCCTCTTCGTGCTCAGATTATGCACATGCTGAAGGGCCACGGTGTCAGCGATGAAGACCGCAAGCGTCCCATGCACTATTTCTACGGTGCACGTGCATTGGAGGAAATACCGTTCCTCGACGACTTCCTGCAGCTGGAGAAGGACTTCCCCAACTTCCATTTCCATCTGGCTCTCGACCGTCCCGATCCGAAGGCAGATGCAGCAGGTATCAAGTACACTCCGGGCTTCGTGGCACCGGTGATGGGCGACACCTATCTGAAGCAGCACGAGGCCCCAGAAGATTGTGAGTACTATCTCTGCGGACCTCCAATGATGGCTAAGACAGTGCTTGACCTCCTGCACTCTCTCGGTGTGGAGGACGACATGATTCGTTTCGACAATTTTGGTGGTTAAAAAGTCACTGATTTTGATAATTATTGTCCTGAGTGCAACGTTTGTTTGCGCTCAGGACTTTCCTTTGTTGCATGCACGCCGTTCGCAGGGAGACCCGTTCAACCGCTCATGCCCGACAATAGATGGGAGAAAAGCTGTTGTTGGATGCGTGGCGACGGCAGTGGAGCATATCGTAAACTACTGGCATTATCCCAACAGTTTGTGTGAAGAAATCCCGGAATATGTAACGGAGAAATATGCACTTCCTGCTGTTCCGGAGGGCACGACGATTGATTGGGCAAATATGCAGGAGGATTATCTGGACTCTCCGTACACAGAGGAGGCTGCTAAGGCTGTTGCCGATTTGTCGCTATGGATAGGGCAGGCATTAAGGGCCAACTACGGCGTTTCTTCCACATCGGCCAGCAGTTGGAATGTGCCGGATGTGCTAAAAAACGTATTTGGCTATAAGACAGTGGAGATATGTTGTAGGGATTCGTATACGGCTCCTGCGTGGAGAAGACTCTTGAATCACGAACTGGATAACGGAAGACCAATGTACTTTAGCGGTTATCACAGCGGAGGAGCTCATGCATGGGTTGTAGACGGTTGGGATGATGAGTATTACCACTGCAACTGGGGCGAGAATAATTACCGTGACGGATACTACAGTCAGGATGCTTTCAACGAATATCAGAATGTGCAGGACTTCACATACATGGAGCGCTTTTCCGGTTTTGCCTCAAATCAGTTGTGTATATGCATCTCTCCTGATGAGGTGGAAACACTGGCATGGGACAGTATCCATACGCAGGATTTTGTGAGGGTACACAAGGTGAAGTTGCTTCGTGAGGTGTCGGCAGAAGATTACGTATTGGCAGACGTGACGATAGAGAATCTTCATGAAGATACCCTATATTATACGTTGGAAGGTGTTACGTTCACACCGGAGGTATGGGAGCGAGGTG
The DNA here is from genome assembly GCA_017958545.1 of Bacteroidaceae bacterium. Classification (GTDB taxonomy): domain Bacteria; phylum Bacteroidota; class Bacteroidia; order Bacteroidales; family Bacteroidaceae; genus Physcousia. Next base: position 39,622 of record JAGDCM010000088.1, read on the forward strand.
ATATAGAAGAAATGCTTCAGGACGGTTCGTTTAGCGGCGTGTGTTCTTTTATTCTTCCTCCGTTAAGTACGACGAAGCAAAGGGCTTGCTTCCGTTTCTCAAAAACAGGTCAGAGGGTGTTTACGGTGACCTTTGACGAAATGGAATATTTCTGTGACACATTGCTTAATGTGTTGCCGGCAAAGAGCCTTTCGTTGGATTATTCTGAGATGAGCGTCAGTTTCCCGGAGGTGGGAGATGCATTGATAGACGGCTATGTGACAAATACATCGCAGTCTGCCACTTACGGCTCGGTGCTGAATTTCTGGCTTGTGGAGGAGGGTGCATCACCGGATGATGAAACGCTGGACAATGTGTCTGCCCGCTATATCTATCTCAATATCGGACCTGGGGAAAAAGTCCGTTATTCAGAGCAGACAGAACTCCATTCGAAAGTTTTGTTCAAGGGACTTACGGTTGGTGAGACATATTCTTTATGGCTTCGGCAGAACTGGTTGCCGATAGTTAAGACGCTCACATTTACCGTTCCGGATCATCCGTCGGATATACAAATAAGGAAACTTGCATCGTCATTTGCCGGTAAGGAGGGTGGCGACGAAAGAATATACGACCTTTCCGGTCGCCCACAACGCTCCCTGAAGGGCTTATATATAAAAGATAATAAGGTATATTGGTCTCCAAAGTAAAAAAAAGACAGGTGTAATGTCACTTTTTTATTAAAAATATTGCTTGTTTTCAGAAAAATACGTAACTTTGCAGCGCAAAACGTAAGATTAGAGTGCAAAACGTACACAATTTTTATTATGGCTTCTATGCATACTTTTACTTTAACAACGAGTAAGAGCGAGGCCGTGTGTGTACTAAAAAGGAAGAGATAGAACAAAAAAGATAGGGTCTCGCTCATAATAGGGCGGGACCTTTTTTTGAGCATATGGAAAGTGAACAGATAACACAGAAACGTAGAGTGGCCATACAAGGAATATATGGCAGTTTTCATGATATAGCAGCTCATCATTATTTTACAGGTGAAGAGCTGCAACTGGTGGAGTGCGATACGTTTGAAGATGTTTTCCACAGTATGAAGAATGACCCCTCTATGGTTGCAATGGTGGCAATAGAAAATACTATTGCTGGCAGTCTGCTTCATAATTATGAACTGCTCAGGGAGTCGGGTATGACTATTGTCGGGGAGCATAAATTGCGTATATCGCATTCCATCATGTGTTTGCCGGACGACAATTGGGCAGACGTCACGGAAGTGAACTCACATCCTGTGGCTCTGATGCAGTGCCGTTCATTCCTTGCTGCTCATCATGGACTGAAGATAGTGGAAGTGGATGATACCGCAGGAGCAGCCCGTAATATACATGAAAGGAACCTTCACGGTCACGCGGCTATCTGTCATAAGGATGCTGCTAAGATATATAACATGAAGATACTTGAGGAAGGAATAGAGACGAATAAGCATAACTTCACCAGATTTCTGGTGTTGACATCTCAGGAAAATGCGGATAATCTGCGCAAGAAGGAACTGACAGACAAATCGTCATTGGTGTTTTCCCTGCCACATGAGGAAGGTTCTCTATCTGCGATACTCTCGGTGCTCTCTTTCTATAAGATAAATCTTACTAAGATACAGTCTTTGCCAATTATCGGGAGAGAGTGGGAATATCTCTTTTACATAGACCTCACATTCTCAGATTACGAGAGATACAGACAATCTCTTGATGCCATACGCCCTCTCACAAGAGAGATGCGTATTCTGGGAGAATATTCCAGTGGCAGACAGACAATATAGTAGAACCGTACAATATAATAAAATAATCAATTCAATGATTACGCCAGCAGACAGATTGAATTTGGTGCAAGAATACTATTTCAGTCGTAAACTTAAAGAAGTGGCTCAGCTGAATGCCGAAGGTCGGGATATTATTTCATTGGCTATAGGAAGCCCGGATATGCCTCCTTCTAAGTCTACTGTTGATGTGCTTTGTCGTGAAGCAATGCGCGATGACACTCACGGATATCAGCCGACGATAGGTATTCCGCAGTTGAGAAAGGCAATGGCGGAGTTTTACTTAAGATGGTATGGAGTGGAACTCGACCCGGCTACGGAGATACAGCCGCTGATAGGTAGTAAGGAGGGAATCCTGCACGTTACCTTGGCGTTTTGCAACCCAGGTGATAAGGTGCTTGTTCCTAATCCTGGATATCCTACTTATACCTCATTGTCCAAACTTCTCGGACAGGAGGTGGTCAATTATGACCTATTGGAAAAGAACGGATGGCAACCGGATTTTGAACAGTTGGAGGCAATGGACCTGACTGGCGTGAAGATGATGTGGACGAATTATCCGAATATGCCGACAGGTGGAAGGGCGACACGTGAACTGTACGAGCGGATAGTACGTTTCGCCCGTGAACACGAAATACTCGTTGTGAACGACAACCCGTATAGTTTTATCCTAAACAAGGATGAACACTTGTCAATACTGCAGGTTCCGGGAGCGAAGGACTGTTGTATAGAATTCAATTCGATGTCCAAATCCCACAATATGCCGGGATGGCGTGTCGCAATGTTGGCAACAAATGCGGAATTTGTAAAATGGATTATTAAGGTAAAGTCAAATATAGATTCCGGAACATTCCGACCCATACAATTGGCGGCGGCCGAAGCCTATAGTAATTCGGATGAATGGCATCAGAAATTCAATATCGAAACTTATGCAGAGCGCAGAGTCATCGCGGAAGATATTATGCGTGAACTGGGGTGCTCATTTGATAAGAACCAGCAGGGTATGTTCCTATGGGGACGTATACCGGATGATGTTGATAATGTGGAGACTCTCACGGAACATGTACTTCATGATGCCCGTGTCTTTATTACACCCGGATTCATTTTCGGCTCGAATGGAAGCAGATATATTCGCATCTCTCTTTGTGCCAAACCGAACAAGATGCGCGAGGCTCTGCGTAGAATATGTGAGATGAACAAAAATGTTTGACAATATAAATAGACAATAGATATGGATCTCAAATTAAAACCGCTAGCATTGCCTAGTGACAATGTTCGCCCGTTCGTCATCAGTGGACCTTGTTCGGCAGAAACGGAAGAACAAGTGATGACTACAGCCCTGCAATTAGCAATGAAGGGTTGTCATATATTCCGTGCCGGAGTGTGGAAGCCTCGTACGAAACCAGGTGGTTTTGAAGGTAACGGAGAAAAGGCATTGCCTTGGTTGGAACGTGTAAAAAAAGAAACGGGAATGCTCATTGCAACAGAGGTTGCAACACCGGAACATGTGGAACTCTGTCTAAAGCATGGTATAGATATTTTGTGGGTGGGTGCCAGAACCACAGCTAATCCCTTTGCTGTTCAGGCTATAGCCGATGCATTGAAAGGTGTGGATATTCCTGTGTTTGTAAAGAATCCTGTAAATCCTGATATAGAACTCTGGGTGGGAGCTCTGGAACGCATCAATGGTGCTGGTGTTGAGCGCTTGGGAGCTATTCATCGCGGATTCTCAAGCATTGATAACAAGATATACCGCAATCTTCCTATGTGGCAGTTGCCGATTGAATTGAAGCGCCGTTATCCGGATTTGCCGATAGTAAACGATCCCAGCCATATAGGCGGTCGTCGCGATTTGATTGCTCCGCTTTGTCAGCAAGCAATGGATTTGGGTATGGATGGACTTATTGTAGAGAGTCATTGTGATCCCGATAGAGCTTGGAGTGATGCAAAACAACAGGTGACTCCGGAGGTTTTGGATTTTATACTTGATAAACTTGTTATTCGCCAGGAAGTATCTACGACGGAAAGCATAAATGCGATGCGTAAACAGATAGACGAATATGATGACCAACTTATAGATATTCTTGGTAAGCGGATGAAGGTGTGCCGCGAAATAGGCCAATATAAGAAAAATCATGATATGACCATTCTTCAGACTCAACGTTATACGGAGATTCTTGATAAACGTGGAGCTCAGGGCAGTCTTGTCGGTATCTCTCCGGATTGCGTCAAGGCGATTTTCGAACATATCCATGAGGAGAGTGTACAGCAGCAAATGAGAATAATAAATGAGTAATAGAATTCTCTGTAATCTTTTATTCTTATGAAAATACTGATTCTTGGTGCAGGCAAGATGGGCTCTTTCTTTACAGATGTACTCTCTTTTGATCATGAGTGTGCTGTATATGAGATTGATCCGCGTCGCATGCGTTTTCTGTACAATACTCAGCGATTCACGACAGTAGAGGAGATAGAGGCGTTCCGTCCCAATCTGGTTATTAACTGTGTGACGCTTAAGTATACACTTCAGGTCTTTGACCAACTGATTCCTCATCTTCCGGAAGACTGTATCCTGTCGGACATATCCTCAGTAAAGACAGGGTTTCGTGAATATTATGAGAAGACAGGTCGACATTATTGTTCTACGCATCCGATGTTTGGTCCCACTTTTGCGAACTTGGGTGCCCTTTCGTCCGAGAATGCAATAGTCATTAATGAGGGTGATTATCTGGGAAGGGTATTCTTCTTAGATCTGTATCGTCGTCTGGGGCTCAATGTGCATGAATATTCTTTTGATGAGCATGATGAGGCGATGGCCTACAGCCTATCAGTGCCATTCGTGAGTACTTTTGTGTTTTCTGCGGTGATGAAGCGTCAAGATGCCCCGGGAACGACATTCAAGCGTCATCTCAATATCGCAAAGGGTGTACTTTCTGAGGATGATACTCTCCTGCGCGAAATACTGTTTAATCCTCGCACAAAGCATCATGTTGAGCAAATCAGATCAGAATTAAAAGAACTGATCCAGATAATTGATGCCCGTGACGAAGATGCCTTAAACGGTTATCTTACAAAAATAAGAAAAAATATCAGTTAAGCAGTAGCTCTAACAGATTTGCATTAGCCTCGGAGAGATTCTCTGAGGCTTTTTCAAGGTTATTCAGGAAGCTCTCCAAGGTTGGAGCCGTGTCATCGCACAAGTCTGTAACACTCTTGATGAGTAGTATCGGGACATTCAGTAAGGAGCAAACGAATGCGACGGCGGCCCCTTCCATGTCTTTCAGCTCACCTCCTTCACGCTCGATAATTACCTCATCACAAGGCTGCAAATCCAAACTGGATCCGGTTGTCACACGTCCCATATCCAAATTCAGTTTAGAAGCAATCTCTATGCTCTTTTCCCATACAGGATAGTTGCCCAGCCCTTGGGTTCCCCAATCATCGTCTCCGGGAACTCGTCTGTCATGGAACATTACGCCGTCTGCTATATATACTTTGCCGATTTTAGCCCCCTTACGTTCCCATGCTCCACACGTTCCGCTGTTGATGATGAGGTCGGGCTTGAGACGTTCTATGGCGGCAAGCGTTGCAACAGATGCAGCCTCGCATCCGAGTAGGTCTCTTTCATGCTGACGCCCCAATGTGACAATGCTTAAGGTTGAATTTGGAGCAATATCGTTGTGTTGAAAGAGTCGGCATGGTAGAGGAGCAAAGTACTTCTCCACTTCTTTCACTCCAAAACGTTGAATGAAGGGTTTTGCTTCAGCCTCCATCGCAATAATATAGCAAATGTGCATATTTATTATAAAATTTTGTGCGAAATTAATATTTTTTATTTGTGCGACCAAATAATGTTGTTTTTTTTTTGTACTTTTGCCGTAGAATAGTTAGTATAATATTAGCATCGTGAACTATCTTATAGATACTTTGATTGCGGCGTGGCATTTGGCTTGTGCTGTGTCTCCTTATTTGCTTCTTGGATTTTTTCTTTCCGGTTTAGTCCGCTTGTGGGTACCTTCTAAAGTGACATCTCCACATTTTTCTAAGAAGGGTTTGGGTAGTGTTATACGTGGTGCCCTATATGGATTAGCCTTGCCGATTGCTTCAGGCAAAACATTGTCAAAAGCAATTCAATTAAGACGCCTTGGCGCTTCAAGAGGTGGTACTATCTCGTTTCTGACATCGGCATCTCAATCCGGCATTGACAGTTTTGCTGTAGTATATGCGCTGATTGGCTTGCCTTTTGCTATTATTCGGGTCGTTGTGTCATTTTTGACAAGTCTTTTTGTCGGTTTCCTGGTGACAACTTCTCCGGATGAAAAAGCGCATAAATCGCGTAGTCATCACAAGAGAAAGGCTTCGTTCTTCCAAAGAATGTATGGAGCTGAAGCTGAAAAAGAGAAAAATGATTCGCTTCTACATGTTATAAAGAATGCTTTCTTCTATTCTTTTGTTCGCATGCCGAGACACGTAGGAGGATGGCTTGTTGTAGGACTGCTCGTTGCAGGATTTATACTTGTATGTGTGCCGGACGATACTTTTGAGTTTTTCCTCAATGATAGCATTTTCTCTATATTCTTTGTGTTGATACTGGTTCCTTTGATGCATGTGTGCGCTACAGGTACTTTGCCAATAGCATATGCATTGATGTTAAGAGGTATAACACCCGGTGCGATTATTGTCTTGTTGATGGCCGGTGTGGCGACGAACCTTTCTTCGATGAAGCTGATTCGTGGTACAATGGGATGGAGAGTGCTCATCCTGTATGTGGCAGGCGTTGTCTTTTGCAGTATAATGTTCGGCGTAATGATTGATACGAGATTGCCGCATGCATTGTTCGCTGTGTCCCCCTTGCGTTATTTCGGCGCATCTGCAACGGAACCGGAGTGGTGGGCAACAGCAATGACCATAGTTCTGTTTATATTAATATGTATAGGACATTTGCAGTCGCTTCAATATCACCGTCGTCACCATCACAGACATCAAGAGTCTCAGATGTTGAAAAATGTTGTCACGGTTATGTTGTTTGATGTGACAGGAATGACAGATCGTAATTCTGCAATACTAATTCAGAAAAGTATTAGCAGTATGGAAGCCATAGAAGGGTGTGAGGTGTCATTCACTCATGGACAGGCAATGGTGAAGGGTGTGAATCTTCGAGCAGAAAACATTGTGAATGCGATTGAGTCTTTAGGTTTTGAGGCATCGTATCTACAGCAAATAGACGTAGAGGAGACCGTTTAATGATAGCAACTCTTAGTAATTTCCTTTGGGGGTGGCCACTGATAGTGCTTTTGTTGGGTACTCATCTGTGGCTTACCATTTGTTTGAGGTTCCCGCAGCGTCACATATTTCGTGCCATACGTCTTTCCATTACACGTGATAAGGACGCTCATGGTGATGTCTCTCAGTTTGCAGCTCTCGCAACGGCTTTGGCTGCCACTATAGGTACCGGAAATATAATAGGTGTTGCCACGGCCATTGCGTTAGGCGGTCCAGGTGCGGTTCTGTGGTGCTGGCTTACCGGTGTTTTTGGCATAGCAACAAAGTATTCGGAGTCTCTATTGGCCGTGCGCTACCGCGTGAAGTCCCGTGATGGTTATATGATAGGCGGCCCGATGTATACCTTACATCGAGGATTGGGTATGAAATGGCTTGCCGTTCTTTTTGCAGTTTTTGGCGTATGTGCATCTTTTGGTATTGGCAATATGGTGCAGTGTAATGCAATTACTTTGCTATGTAATGAATCATATGATATATCCACATCATTTTCATCGGCAGCGGTAACGTTTTTTGTTGCGTTGGTTGTCGTGTTTGGTGTTAAAGGTATTGCCCGGGTATGCACAGCTTTTGTACCGTTAATGGCTGTGCTATACGTTATGGGTTGTATATACATACTGATATTCAATGGAGCCTATGTGTGGGAAGCTCTATGTCTGATAGTTCGTAGTGCATTCACGCCTCAGGCTGCGGGCGGAGGCTTTGTCGGCGTTTCAATGATGCTGTCTATACGTTACGGCGTGGCTCGTGGACTGTTTTCAAATGAGAGTGGTTTGGGTAGTGCGCCAATTGTTGCTGCTGCAGCTCAGACAAAAACTCCTGTACGTCAAGCGCTAGTTTCATCCACCGGTACTTTCTGGGATACCGTGGTAGTATGTCTGTTGACAGGACTTGTAATTGTGTCCTCTGTTTTGGCTCATGACGGCATCGGATTCTCAAACGGTGCTTCTCTGACGAAGCATGCATTCGCTACGATACCGTATGTCGGGACTCCGTTGTTGACCTTTGGCATTATTACGTTTGCCTTCTCTACCATTTTGGGATGGTGCTATTATGGAGAGAAGTGCATACAGTATTTGGGTGGTGGAGAGCGTGGCCGTTATTTCAAGTGGATATATCGTTTTCTTTTTATTGTGTTCATCTATATCGGTGGTACACAGCAGTTGAATCTCGTATGGGATTTTTCTGATTTGGCGAACGGTATGATGGCCATACCTAACCTTGTGTCACTCCTTCTTTTGACAGGTGTCATTGTTAAGGAGTCCCGTAGGGGGGGGGTGCTTTAATAGACGGTTTCGCAGATACGGTGCACTCGAATGCCTCTTGCGTGGTAGCTTTTTCTATTGTTGAAAATTGCGTCAGAGGCCCAATAGCCGAGCTCGGCTGTCAGTATGCCAATTGCAGCCCCTACAACAACATCACTCACATAGTGACGGTTGTTCAGGACACGCATCACTGCCACACTGGAAGCAACAGTGTATCCGCATATGGGAATCCATACGGAACGGTGGCCATACTCGTGCGCTAAAAGGGTTGCTCCCATGAATGCGGTAGCCGTGTGTCCTGATGGGAAACTGTTGCTGGCATCGTTAGGACGGGTGCGATTGATAGAATATTTCATACAGTTCACTACGCCGGCCATCATTGCTGCCGCCATCGCATCTGCAACAAGAGCATTCCACCGATTCTTTGAGCGTCCCTTCATGCCTCCGAGCACCATACCTACGTGTGTCGCTACGGGCAAATACTGTATGTAGTCATCTGCGGAACAGTTTATTCCGTCGTTACCCCAGTGATTTCTTACCTTGTCGCGTATGCTTTGGTCTGCAGGCATTAATGCAAAACCGGTTACAGCAATGGGTACAGCTATTGAAAACGCATGATGCGTACGATTGAGATTCCAACTTTTATGGGTATGTGTCACATCGTTCGCGCCAGCCAGTTCTTTTTGTCGGATGGCTAAACTGTCTATCTGTGCATAACTGTGTGATAATACGCAAACAGCAGCAATTATATATACCAATAATCGCTTCACGATATAGGGTTGTTTAAAAGGTCTATTTTGCCTGCGTGTACGCTAAATAGCCGATGGTCACGTGATGTGGCAGAGAGAATCTGGTCAAGGTGATCCCGATTGGTGTCGGTTATGAATGTTTGTCCGAAGCGCTCTGAGGAAATGAGTTCTATTATCTGCTCTACACGTTGTGCGTCAAGGCGGTCGAAGATATCATCCAAAAGGAGTATGGGTGTGGTGCCGGAACCGCTTTTGTGAAGGAAGTCAAATTGGGCAAGTTTCATGGACAATACCATAGTTCTTTTTTGTCCCAGGGAGGCTTCGCGACGCAGAGGGTATCCGTCTACGGTCATGGATAAATCGTCACGGTGGATACCGTGAAGAGAATAACCCATAATGCGATCTTTCATGCGTCCGGCACGAATTACATCTAACAAATCACCACGGTCTCCGTGGCTCTCATACGTGAGCGATACTTCCTCATGATGCTGAGAGATGGCTTCGTATGTTTCTTGGACTACCGGTATGAATTGTTCGATGAATAGCTTGCGCTGGTTGTAGATAAAAGTCCCGTGTCTCGCCATCTCCTCTTCCCATAGCGATAGAAGGGTTGGGTCGGGTTCGGCTTCCATTTTAAGGAGTGCGTTGCGCTGCTGTAGTGCCTTGTTGTATGTAGAAAGAGCATCAAGATAGGGGGCAGAGGTTTGTGCGATGACACCATCCAGGAATCGGCGACGCTCCGCACTCTCACCACTGACAAGAAGATTGTCCTCAGGGGAAATAAGGACAAGAGGTATGAGCCCGATATGTTCCGATAGGCGTTTATATGCTTTAGCCCCGCGTCGCATAATTTTTTTTTGACCGCGTTTGAGACCTACACGAATGCATTCCTGAGTGCCGTCTTCACTTATATAATCCCCTCCAATCGACATCATATCTGCTTCGTGCCGGATGCAAAGAGAGTCCTGAGTGGTGAATGACGACTTGGAAAGTGATAGAAAGTAGATAGCATCAAGAAGGTTGGTCTTCCCTTCTCCATTGTTGCCAATGAGACAGTTGATGCCATCGGAGAAATCAAGTTCTGCCTCTGTAATATTGCGGTAGTTGAGTATCGAAAGATGATTTAATATCATAATGCGAGTGCAAAAATATGAAAAAAGTTCACATGTTGGTGACTAACTCCCCAAAACTTTTTGGAGATTGCAGTTTTTTTTGTAACTTTGTGCCCGAATTTGATAAATATATAATAATATGGCAAAGAAGAAACAAGCCAATCAGGTGAATGAAATAGATCAGACTGTAGCTGCATCTAAAGATTTTGTGGAGAAGCATCAGAAAAGTATTATCTACGGAGGTGGTGCTTTGATTGTGATTGTTATTGTGGCACTGCTGATGCATCAGTTTTACTTCGTTCCTCGGGAACAGAAAGCAGCAGAAGAGATTTCTGTCGCAGAGGCATCATTCCGTTCTGGAGAGTGGGATAAGGCCCTCAACGGTGATGGCGAGGGTGCTGGCTTTTTAGAAATTATTGATAGCTATGGAGGTACTAAGAGTGGGAACTTGGCTCGACTCTATGCTGGTTTGTGCTATGTGCAGAAGGGTGACGCTCAGACAGCTATCGACTATCTGGAAGACTACGACGGTTGTGGCGATGAGATGGTCTCTAACGCAGCAATGGGTGCTCTCGGAAACTGTTATGCAGAAGTAGGCGAGAACCTTAAAGGTGCAAAGACTCTTGTGAAGGCTGCCAAGAAGGCTGATAATAACACTCTTTCGCCCGTTTATTATCTGCAGGCTGGCCAGTTGTATGCCGCAGAGGGTGAGAAAGAGAAGGCTATGGAGTGCTATATGACGGTGAAGACAAAGTATTCCCAGAGTGTGGTAGCTCAAGAGATAGATAAATTTATCGAGACTGTTCGTTAAACATAATCCTGCAAATTAGAGAGCAATGGCCAGCGAGCAGCATAATCTCAGCAGTTATGATGTTGCAGGTGTTCCATCGGGCAAGGGTAAAAGATTTGCCGTTATTGTGAGTGAATGGAACAGCGATGTGACGGGAGCGTTGTGTGAGGGGTGCTGTGAGACGTTGAAGAAACATGGCGTGGAGGATGATGACATCATCGTAACGAGCGTGCCTGGTAGTTACGAGCTGATATATGCCAGCGCAGTGATGATGAGGAAAACTGATGCCGTGATTGCTATAGGATGTGTAATACGTGGTGACACTCCGCACTTTGATTACATTTGTCAAGGCGTAACAAATGGTTTGGCAGAACTTAATGCTAAAGGTGATACTCCGGTTATCTTCGGTCTTTTGACCTGTGATACGCAACAGCAAGCGGAAGAAAGGGCCGGGGGGCGCTTGGGTAATAAGGGTAGTGAGTGTGCCGTGGCAGCACTTAAAATGGCTAATATCGTAAATTAAACATAAATTAGAGCCTTCGGGCTCTTCATTTTACGCGCGTGCGCGTGCTATAGAGATTATGGAAGATCAAGACAGAATAATTAAGGTGGACATCGAGTCCGAGATGCGGAAAAGCTACATCGACTATTCGATGAGTGTTATTGTGGCACGTGCTTTGCCTGATGTGCGTGATGGTTTCAAACCTGTGCATCGCCGCATACTCTTCGGTATGAAGGAACTTGGCAATTTGCATTCAAAGCCCTATAAGAAGAGTGCTCGTATAGTCGGTGAAGTGTTGGGTAAGTATCATCCCCACGGAGATTCCAGCGTTTATGGTGCATTGGTGCGAATGGCACAGGATTGGAATATGCGTTACATGTTGGTGGACGGCCAGGGTAACTTCGGTTCGGTCGACGGTGACGGTGCAGCAGCAATGCGTTATACTGAAGCTCGTCTTTCGTTGATGGGTGAAGCGATGATGGACGATTTGGAAAAGGAAACTGTGGATATGACCACTAACTTTGACGATACGCTCTATGAACCCACAGTAATGCCGACCAAGATACCTAATCTGCTGGTCAACGGTGCTACGGGTATTGCCGTAGGTATGGCGACGAATATTCCCACTCACAATCTCTCAGAGGTGCTTGATGCCTGTGTGGCATTTATCGATGATGAGACGCTTGATAACGAAGCCCTGATGCAGTATGTCAAAGGTCCGGACGTCCCGACTGGCGGCTATATCATGGGCTTGCAGGGTATTCGTGATGCCTATGAAACAGGCCGTGGACGTATAATAATGAGGGCAAAGGCAGATATCGAGTCAGGAGAGCAGCATGATAAGATTATCATCACGGAGATTCCATATGGCGTAAACAAGGCTCAACTTATCGAATACATTGCAGAACTGGTTAAAGAGGGAAAACTTGACGGTATATCCAATGCCAATGATGAGAGTGACCGTGAGGGTATGCGCATTGTGGTGGATGTGAAGAGAGATGCGAACGCACGTGTGGTGTTGAATAAGCTCTTCAAGATGACACCGCTTCAGACCTCTTTCCCGGTCAATGCCATTGCTTTGGTAAAGGGTAGGCCCAAACTCCTTACTTTGCGTGATTGTATCAAGAATTTCGTCATTCACAGACATGATGTGGTGATACGCCGCACCAAGTATGACTTGAGAAAAGCGGAAGAGAGAGCTCACATTCTGGAAGGTCTGATTATCGCATCGGACAATATCGATGAGGTGGTACAGATTATTAAAAAAAGTAAGACTCCTCAGGAGGCTCAAGAGAACCTTCAAAAGCGTTTCGGTTTGGACGAGGTGCAGTCGAAGGCAATTGTCGATATGCGTCTGGCCCAATTGACCGGTCTGCAGCAGGAGAAACTCCATGCAGAGTTTAACGATTTGCAGGAGAAGATTAAATACTTCAACCAGATACTTACGGACGATTTTTTGTGCCGCAAGGTAATGAAGAACGAACTACTGGAGGTGAAGAACCAGTATGGTGACGAGCGCCGCACGGAGATTTTGCCAAGTGCAGAGGAGTTCAATGCAGAGGATTTCTATGCCGACGACGATGTCGTGATTACTATCTCGCATCTTGGATATATCAAGAGAACGCCTTTGGCAGAGTTCCGTGCCCAAGGACGTGGCGGTATCGGCGTGAAGGGTAGTGCAACGAGAGACAGTGATTTCATAGAGCATATCTACACAGCCACGATGCACAATACGATGATGTTCTTTACGGACAGGGGACGTTGTTATTGGCTTAAGGTGTATGACATCCCTGAGGGCTCAAAGCAGAACAAGGGACGTGCTATTCAGAATCTGTTGCAGATAGAGCCTGGAGATAACATCTCTAATTGTCTGTGCATCCGCAAACTGCAGATTCCGGAATTCTGTGAGTCACATTATGTGATGTTCTGTACCAAGGAGGGTATCATAAAGAAGACCTGTTTGAAGGAGTATTCCCGTCCGAGAGCTAATGGTGTGATTGCCATTAATATACGCGAAGAGGATGCTGTGATAGCGGTTGCTTTGACGAATGGTAGCGATGAGGTTGTGGTGGCAAGCCGCAACGGTAAGGCCGTGCGCTTCTCTGAAAGTCAGGTTCGCCCGATGGGACGTAACTCCACCGGTGTTCAGAGCATTATCCTCGATGGTGAAGACGATGCAGTTGTCGGCATGGCAGTTATCAATGATGTGGAGAACGAGAAGATACTTGTTCTGTCGGATCAGGGCTTTGGTAAGCGTACTGATGTCGAGGAATATCGTAAGACGAGCCGTCATGCAAAAGGCGTAAAGACGTTGAATATCACAGAGAGGACGGGTAAGGTAGTGGCTCTTCTGGTGACTAAGGAAGAAGATGACCTCATGATTATCAATAAGAGCGGTACTACAATCCGACTCCACATGGATGTCATAACGGAGACCAAGGGTCGTGTGACTCAGGGGACGAAGGTCATCGAACTCAAGAAACGTAACGACGAAATCAGTCACGTATGCATTGTTCCTCGTGAAGAAACAGAAGAGGAAGAAGTGACTCCCGAAAACACGGAAGCCACACCAAGTGAAAGTAATGAAGAATAACCCTTAAAATACTAAAGCACTATGAAAAAGTTGATGATTGCTCTTGCCATGCTGTTAACAGCAGGTATGGTGTCGGCTCAGACACCTGAGGAGAAGGCTGCTATGAAGGAAGCCAAAGCACAGTTGACCCAGTCAATGAAGTTGCGTGATGCAGCAAAGGCTGCGCTGCAAGCGGCAACACCGGAAAAGCCGGCAGATATGGAAACTGTGAAAAGCAACTGTTTGCAAGCAGATGAACTTATAGAGAAGGCCCTTGCCGGCGGACACATTGACAGTAAGAAGTTATTTGATGCATATTTCGTTAAGGATGAGGCTAACACATTCCTTCTGAATATTGAATTCGGAAAATACCAGCAAAAGCAGGATGTTGATGTAGATTTTTTCACAACATCGTTGAACAAGGCATGCGACGGCATGAGTGGTGTTCTCAAATATGGTAATCCCAAGGATGACACTCAAGCCGGTATAATGAAGGCTGAAAAGGCGAAGTTGGCTAAGTGTCAGGTGTACTACGCTCTTCTGGTGCAGATAGCCAATGGCAACGGTAATTCACAAGCTGTGATAGAAAACTGCAAGAAGTACATCGACTACCCTAAAGCATATCCTGAGGTGGCTGACCTCTGTGCCAATCCCAATCCTTCCTATCCGCAGATGGGCTACTACATCTGTGCAATGGCTTATAACCTCAAGGATTGGAAGACTCTGGCAGAGTTCACACCGTTAGCCAAGCAGTTTGACGATCCCGATGCCAAGACGTTCATGGAAGCAGCTTCTACCAACGCATTGTTGCAGCAGGGCGACACCATCGGTTGGGTGAAGGCTATGCGTGAGCAGATTGCCAAGGATCCCACTAGCGAAGAGAGCGAGGTGACCATACAGAACCTGATGGCTTTCTATTCCAAGAATCCTGTAGAACTGAGCAAGTTCTGCGACGAGGTGCTGGCAGAGGCTCCATACAGCAAGATGGCCAACTATGGCAAGGGCTACAGTCTCTTTGCTGAATCGAAATACGCTGAGGCATTGGAATACTATAAGAAGTCCGTTGAGGCTGATTCCAACTATCTGGACGGCAATATTCAGTGCGGTATCTGTTTGTTCAATATCGCTGACGCAAACAACAAGACCATCGCAGGTAAGCGCTACAAGTCACAGGCCGAGGCAGATGCCGATGTGCAGAACAATGTGAAGGCTTATTTTGAGCAGGCACTGCCTTACTTTGAGAAAGTACGTGAACTGGTGCCTGATGAACCCAACCGCTGGGCCTACGAGCTGCGTACTATCTACAATGCAATAGGACAGAAGGATAAGGCGAAGGAACTTGAGAATTATTAAGTTTTTCCCGATATTGATTTTAGCTACAAGTCTTCATGCTGCAACGAGCGGCATGAAGACTTGTAGTATTGAGACGCTTGACAGTATGGCTCTGTCTCTCAATGAGAGGGCCTATGGGATGCGTTATATTAACACGGACTCTGTGCGCATTTTAGCGCAGATGGCGCAGGAGAATGCTCAGAGTGGGGAGCAGAAGAGTTATGCTCTGGAAAATCTGGCTTTTGTAGAATATCAGCAGATGCGATTCTCCAAGGCAAATGCTCTTATCAGGAAAGCAAGAGAACTGACTCGTAATCAGTTGTCGCTGTTGGCACTTGATGTGTTGGAAATGAAAGTGGCTCAGCGTACGGGTAATTTCAGAGACTATCATCTGGCTCAGGTGCACGCTAACGAGCGTGTGCTTCGTATTGAAGATGAAGAGGGAAAACTGACGGAGAAGGAGCGTTCGCGACTGCGTTATTGTCGCAGCGAGATGCACATAGTGGCAAGTACGTATTTCTACTATTTGCGAATGGACTCGCTTTCGCGGGCAGAACTGATGCCTGTAAGAAAAGATGTGGAGGAAATGCAGGATACAGCCCAATGGCTCAACTATCATTACATGCTTGGTAGCGGGGGATTCTACGAAGGAATGCAGGAGAATATCCGATACCATGAGATGGAGGACTTGTACAGAGTTTTGGCTCTGTCGAAGAGGAGCGGGCACTTGTATTTTGAGGGAAATGCCATGCAGGCTATCGCAGAACATACAGGTAGTATAGAGATGGCGGAGGAAGCGCAAAAGGCATTTGCCGCATACAAGGATTTGTTTCAGGAGGGAGCGGCACTTCGCACACAGGCAGAACTCGCATTTGGTGAAAAGAGATACGAGGATGCATTGAGATGTCTGTTGGATGCGACATCATTGATAGAGGAGCAGCATAGAAGGGATTCGCTGCCGGAGTTGCAATGGGAAAGTCGCATATATGAACACTTGTCTATGGTGTATAGTGCGCTCGAGGAACCGGAGAATTCGCAGGTGTATCGCCTGCGTTATCTTGATTGCCTTGAACTGATGCGTCAGGACATTGATGTTGAGAACAGACAGTTGCAGATGATACGCTCACAGCGTAGCCTATATATAAAACTGTCGATATTCGCATTACTGTCCCTCTTCGTTCTTGTGGCTTTTGTGATGCTGATGAAGGATATTAAGCGACGTGGGAAGAAACATAGGGAAAGTCAGGAGGAACTCTTGGAAGAAATAAAAGAGGAGGAAGCTTCTCTGACGTTGAAGTTACAGAAGGAGAAGGTGGAGAATATAGAGAGACGCACGAAGGTGGCTCTCGCGGCATCCGTGATTCCTTTGATAGACCGTCTGTTGCATCAGTCGGCGGATGCGGAATATATTAAAGAATTGACAGAAGAAATAGAGCGTCTTGGTGGCGTGTTAACCCAATGGATACAGATACAGAGCGGTAGGCTCAATGTCGGTGTTACAAAATTTCCGTTGCAGACGCTTCTCGATACTATTGCGCTTAACCGCCCAACGTTCGAACGTCAGGGACTTACGTTGGAGGTGAAGAATACCAAGGTAGAGGTGATGGCAGACAGAGTACTCACTCTCTTCATGCTAAACACATTATGTGATAATGCCCGTAAATTCACACCCGAAGGAGGTAAGGTGTCAGTAGATGTAGAGGAAAAGGATTCATATGTCGAAGTGTCTGTGGTGGACACCGGTTGTGGTTTTGACGCGGCAGCGAAGAAAGACAAGGGACACGGGTTCGGCCTGATGAACTGTAGGGGAATCATTCAAAAGTATCGTAAGATATCAAGCCGTTTCTCCGTATGCGACATGGGATACGAGAGCGAAGTGGGGAAGGGCAGTCGCGTGTGGTTCCGTCTGGTTAGGGTACTTTCACTGGTGCTAATGTTTTGTGTTTCGTTTCAAATGTACGCTCATGACGAGAAACAGATAATACGTGACAGTCTTTCGATGCACAATGATGCGGCCGTCGAAGCTTTGGTACGTCATGATTGGGATGAGTATCAACGACATAATGACGAATGTGTACGTCTTCATCATATATTGACGCAGGATCCGAATTTGCCTTCATACACACAACGTTTGGAATTGTTGAAACGCTTGGGTGAGTTGCTCATATTCGTTGCTGTGGCTCTTACTTTGATATCACTTACGATATTCACTTTGGTGGTTCGTCGTGCAAGGAGACAGGCAATGTTCAGACAAGATTTGCAGGAACGTGAGGATGAGGCGCGTGAACAGGTGGCGCGCCTGAAGTACGAAGTGGACAGACTTTATTGCCAAAATCAGATATTGGATAATTGTCTTTCAACAATAAAACACGAGACGATGTATTATCCGGCACGCATACGACAGATGCTGGGGACGGCTTCAAGGGAACAACTCCATGAGGTGTGCACCTACTACCGTCAGATGTACGAGATGCTTACGATGCAGGCGAAGAGCCAATTGCAGGAACCTGTTTGCAAGAGGCAAAACATATTGCTTTCCACTGTTATGAAAGGTGCTCCTGATGTATATGTGCAAGCGGACGGAATGCTTTTGACAGAACTACTCAAACGTTTGGGCGGAGGTCGTTTCACAGTTGAAGAAAGAGAAAAGGATGTCTTGGTGTCTACTTCGCAAACACAAGCTTATGTAACTAATCAGTTTGTTGCTACAGCAGACAATTTCGACGCTATGGTGGCAAAGGAGATTTTAAGAGAGCACGATGCTTTCTCTGGACATCCGGGATTAAGATTATATTCAGATAATAATAAAACATACTTCACACTATGGAAAACTTCAAAGTAATCATAGTCGAAGACGTTAGTCTTGAATTGAAGGGAACAGAACAGATTTTCCGCACGGAAATTCCCGAGGCAACAATTATCGGCACGGCTCAGAACGAGTCTGAGTTATGGAAGCTGATGCGGCAGGAACTACCGGATTTGGTGCTCTTGGACTTGGGTTTAGGAGGAAGTACGACGGTTGGAGTAGACCTCTGTCGCCAACTTCGTTCCAGATATTCCAATTTGAAGATACTCATCTTCACGGGTGAGATTCTCAATGAGCGTTTGTGGGTGGAGGTTCTTGCAGCCGGAGCTGACGGCATAATCCTCAAGACAGGTAATCTCTTGCAGAGAGATGATGTGCAGCTAGTGATGCACGGCAGGCACATGGTGTTCAATGAACCCATTCTGGAGAAGATATTGGCCCGCTTCCGTAAGTCGATAAATGCGGAGACGCAGCAGACGGATGCTCTCCTGGATTATGATATAGACGAATACGACGAGCGCTATCTGCGTCACCTTGCTCTCGGCTACACGAAGGATATGATAGCATCGCTCAAAACGATGCCCTTTGGGGCGAAGAGTCTGGAGAAACGTCAGGCAGACCTCATCAATCGTCTTTTCCCGGAGAGAGAACGCCAAGGGGTGAATGCCACACGGCTGGTGACCCGTGCTCTTCAGTTGCATATCATAGATTTGGACCATCTCAAGGCTGACGAATAATATTTGGATATTACGGGAGCAATGAATATCGACCAATATTTCCGTTTTTTCTGGCTACATAGTGCAGAGTGGGTAGGCAACACGCACTTGGCATATACCTTGTTCGCCGTGATGGCCGTAGGTGCTGTCATTTCCTCGAGGATATTGCGACCCGGTTCATGCCCCCTGCCTCGTGACGGTTATGTGGCAGCTATGGTTGTTGGTCTGACATTTGTTACAGGCGTGGCTTTGTTGGCTCTCATCCCGACATCTCCTCTCCTCAGCATTTCCGGCGGTATAGAGGACAGTCCGTGGCTGGCAGGACTCTTCCCTGTGATGATGATTATCATTGTTATCACCTCTCTGGTATATGGTCTTGTTTCCGGTGCATTGTCATCATGGCGTGACGTAATAGACTTCTTGTGTTATGGTTTTAAGAAGTGGCCTTGGCTTGTGCTGCTTGGAATGATATGGTGAATCTGAATGAACTTAACGAGGCACAGCAATGTGCGGTGACGTGTTGTGACGCACCGTCACTCATCATTGCGGGAGCGGGTAGCGGCAAGACACGCGTCCTGACCTATAAGATTGCGTGGATGATGGAGCAGGGGATGCCTCCGGAGCGGATTCTCGCCCTGACGTTCACCAACAAGGCAGCCCGTGAGATGAAGGAGCGCATAGCTAAGCAGGTTGGCGAGGAAGGAGCTTCCCGGTTGTGGATGGGGACGTTCCACAGCGTCTTTGCCCGTATACTGCGTTATGAACATGAGGCAATTGGTTTTACATCCAACTATACCATATACGACCAGACTGATTCACGGGCTTTGGTACGAACCATAATCCGAGAAATGGGTTTAGATGAAAAAGTGTATAAACCCAATTCTGTTGCAGCAAGGATATCCGCTGCAAAGAACCGCCTTGTCCTTCCTTCGCAATATCTGGCATCTCCTTCAACGCTGAATGCCGACCGTGCGGCAAAGGTGCCTGCCACCGGAGAGATATATCAGCGCTATTTCGAACGATGTCGTTTGGCAGAGGTGATGGACTTTGATGATCTTCTGCTCTACACGTGGCTGCTTTTCAGAAATAAGCCGGAGATATGTCAGAAGTACGAAGAAAAGTTCCTATACGTTCTTGTGGATGAGTATCAGGACACCAACTACGCGCAGGACCAGATTATATGGCAACTCACGCAGCACAGGCAGCGGGTGGCAGTTGTGGGCGACGATGCCCAGAGTATATATTCGTTCCGAGGCGCTAATATCAATAATATCCTAAGATTCCGGGAGCGCTATCAAGGCGCACGTCTTTTTAAGTTGGAGCAGAACTACAGATCCACACAGACTATCGTTGCCGCAGCCTCCCGTTTGATTGCGCACAACAAGGGGCAGATTCCCAAGGAAGTGTTTTCCAATAAGGCTGTCGGCGAGCCTATTGACCTTCTGCGTTGCTACAGCGATATTGATGAGGCTGCCATTGTTATGAAGCGCATCAAGGAGTTGCACTATAAGCATAATATCTCTTATGCCGAGATAGCTGTCCTTTATCGCACTAATGCGCAGAGCCGTTCCTTTGAGGAAATCCTGAGAAAGAATGCTGTGCCGTATCGTATATACGGAGGTCTGTCGTTCTATCAGCGCAAGGAAATAAAGGATGTGATAGCGTATTTCCGTCTGGCTGTGAACCCGCACGATGAGGAAGCTTTGCGCCGTGTTATCAACTATCCGGCTCGCGGCATCGGTGACACTACATTTTCCAAAGTGTGCGATGAGGCGAAAAAGACGAAGAAGACGCTGTGGGATGTGCTATCCAATCCAGATATGCTGGATCTGTCGTCTGGGGCGAAAGGTAAGTTACGTGATTTCCATGCACTTATACAGGAGTTCTGCGAGGCATCCGAGACAACGCGTGCCGATGTGCTTTCCCGTCTTATTGTGGATAAGAGCCGTATTCGAGAGGAAATAAACAAAGGGCGTGAAGCGGAGGATATAGCGCGGCAGGAGAATCTTCAAGAACTGATGGATAATATAGCATCGTTCACGGTGGAGTGCATCGAGCAAAACCAGTCGGCATCCATTTCGCACTATTTGCAGGAGGTTTCCCTTCTAAGTGATTTGGACGGAGACGATATACTGTCGGAAGAGGAGGGCGTCGTCACGCTGATGACTATTCATGCTGCAAAAGGGTTGGAGTTTCGGGCTGTGTTCGTTGTTGGTATGGAAGAAGAGCTTTTCCCCTCGCCGATGGCACTTGAAACACCCATGGGACTGGAGGAAGAACGGCGTTTGTGCTATGTGGCGATGACGCGTGCGGAGGAGTTCCTGACATTCACCACATCCAAGTCTCGATTCCGTTATGGAAAAGTGGAGCAGATGCAGCCGTCGCGTTTCTTACATGAAATAGGTCTTTTCGGGAGTGCGAGACGGGAAGAGTCTCCGGTGCGACCGCAAATACAGTTGCGTAAACCGCTATCGGCACCTGTGACTGCCGGTCCACGCCGTCTCTCTTCTGTAACAGAAATAACTGGCACGGGCGTTAAGCATGACGCTCCGACGTCTGTGTCTGTGGGTGACGTTATTGTACACGAACGTTTCGGACGTGGTCGTGTAATCGGTACAGCAGACACAGGTATGGATGCAAAGGCAACGGTAGAATTCGAAAATGCCGGTGTGAAGCAGTTGCTCCTGCGCTTTGCGAAATTCAAGAAAGCGGAGTAGGGGCGGACGGCTTATCCTATTTTGCGATGCAGCTTTTCGAGCAGTTCCTTACTAATCACCTGACGGGGTCTAGGACCGTGCTTGCGTATGTTCACAAGCATCATTATGTCGTGAGGCACTATTTCAACGCGCACCATTGATGTCTCGTCCGCAGGATCTCCGTCGTAGTGTATCACTCCCGGTTTTTCCCTCTGTATGGTGATGCTCTTGCATTTGAAGCTGTGGCAGCGCTCGTTCTGGTAGATGGTCTTGTGCACCATCTGATAGGCAATTGCTCCGCTTTCAATCAGCGGGAACGGTTCGATTATGCTCACGTCCATCAGCCCGTCCTGCATGGATGCCTTCGGGGCTATCCAGAAATTGTTACCGTACTGGCCGGCATTGGCGCATGTTATGAGAAATGCCTTTATCTGTTTGTTGTGTATCTTTCCGTCTTCAGTGACATATTCCAACGAGTATGTTTCGCTTTGATAACCGATGCCCAGTCGCAGGGCATTCTCTACGTATGTCAGCAGTCCACGACGACCGGACTTGGCAAAAAAATCGGAGAGGTTGGCGTCAAAACCCATTCCTGCGGTGCAAAAAAACGGTCTGCCGTTGATGCGACCATAGTCCAGACGGTGTATGTTGCATTCGTTGATAATCTTCAGAGCACCTTCCGCACTCATTGGCAAAGCCAGATGACGTGCCAGACCGTTACCGCTGCCGCATGGAATGATGCCCAGTGCTGTTTCCGTGTGAATGAGAGCTCTTGCTACCTCGTTCACCGTACCGTCTCCTCCCACAGCCACCACAATATCAACACCTTGCGCAATTGCATCGCGTGTAATTTCCGCCGCATGTCCGCGATGCTCGGTATATTTTACCTCATACGTGAAGCGCTTCGGGTCGATATATTCTGGGATAGAGGCGACAATCTGCACCTTGTTCCCTGTTCCGGAAATAGGGTTTACGATAAACCAGATGCTTGTTTTCATTCCGACTACAAAAATACATAAAAGAGATAATACAACAATCATTCCGCTTGATTTAAATCGCAAAAAGACGAAAAAAATAGAAATAAGTGTCCCGTATGTGGTATCAACTCCTTTTTTTTTCGTACCTTTGCCGTGGAATTTTTGAGATACATCTAAATCATAACCTTTATGGGTATATTAGAAGAAAAACTTTCAAAGCATCCTTTTGTGGAACTCTCTCGTGAGGTTAAGGAGAGAGGTATTTATCCTTACTTCCGTCAGATTGAGGGCAAGCAGGGTACAGAAGTGGAAATGGGCGGTCACCATGTGTTGATGTTCGGCAGTAATGCATACACCGGTCTCACTGGCGACCAGCGCATTATTGATGCCGGATGTGCTGCCATGCAGCAGTATGGCAGCGGTTGCGCCGGAAGTCGTTTTCTCAACGGTACACTGGATATCCATGTCCAGCTTGAGAAGGAGCTTGCCGAGTATGTCGGCAAGGACGACGCCCTCTGCTTCTCCACTGGATTTATGGTGAATAGCGGTGTGATTCCACAGTTGGTGGGCAAGGATGACTATATTATCTGCGATGATCGCGACCACGCTTCCATCGTGGATGGACGTCGTCTTTCTTTTGCCACTCAACTTCACTATAAGCACAACGATATGGCAGATCTGGAGCGTGTGCTCCAGCGTTGCGAGCCCGACAAGGTGAAGCTCATCGTTGTCGACGGTGTGTTCTCTATGGAGGGTGACCTCTGCAAACTGCCTGAGATAGTGGAACTGAAGCATAAGTACAACGCTTCCATCATGGTCGACGAGGCTCATGGCCTTGGTGTATTCGGTCGTCAGGGTCGCGGTGTATGCGACCACTTCGGTCTTACTGACGAGGTGGATCTCATCATGGGCACGTTCTCTAAGTCGCTGGCATCCATCGGTGGTTTTATCGCTGCCAATCAGTTGATTATCGACGCTTTGCGTCACATGGCCCGTACCTATATCTTCTCTGCTTCATGTACGCCTGCCGCCACTGCTGCAGCCCGCGAGGCTCTGCGTATCATCAAGAGCGAGCCTGAACGTCTTGAGGCTCTGTGGAATGTCACCAACTACGCGCTCAAGCGATTCAAGGAGGAGGGCTTCGAGATCGGCGATACAGAGTCTCCCATCATTCCTCTCTATGTGCGCGATGTGGACAAGACATTCGTTGTTGTTGCACGTGCTTTCGAGGAGGGTGTGTTCATTAATCCTGTGATTCCTCCCGCTTGCGGACCTCAGGATACACTCGTGCGTTTCGCCCTGATGGCAAACCACACCAACGAGCAGGTAGACCGTGCTGTGGCCGCTCTGAAGAAGGTATTCGTAGAATTAGGTATTATCAAATAAATTTTGCTTAGCCTTACAGTTGGGCAACAAAAGAGAAAACATCCCCGGGCAGTTTCACTGTTCGGGGTTTTTCTTTAAACAGGCCGAACACCGTTGCTCCGCTGCCCGACATAGCTGCATACACGGCACCTTTTTCCTGCATCATTGCTTTCAGACGTGCAATATTGGGATGTCCGGGAAAAACGCTCACTTCGAAGTCGTTGACAAGTTCTTCCCAGCGTATGTCTTCGTTTTTCTGCGGCCACGCTGTATGCTTTGTGTCGTCGGGACGTACGGACTGATATGCTTCCTTTGTGCTTACAAAATCGGACGGTTTGGCAAGCCATATCCAGTATCCTTTGAGATCGATGCCTGTCGGTGTGAAGACGTTGCCGATACCGCTTGCTATGACGGGTGTGTTGCGCACGAAGAAGGCACAGTCAGCTCCAAGCTTCCCTACGCGCTTTTCCATATCGTCATCGCTCAGGTTGAGGCTGAAAGTTTCGTTCAGCATCTTCATCATGAATGCTGCATCGCTGCTACCTCCGCCAAGACCGGCTCCCGAGGGTATGTTCTTCTGCAGGCGGATGTTTAGATGGGGGATGTCGTAGCCCTCCTCGCGCAGCATTCTCACGACCTTCGTCACCAGATTGGATTCTGTGTCCGAGGGCAGGGGAATGCCGCCCATTGTGAGCACGTCCTCTGTGAGCGGATTTCCGTCTTTGTCGGTGGTATTTATCTCTATTTCGTCGCGTAGCGGAATAGGGTAGAAAATTGTCTCAATATCGTGATATCCATCCTCTCTACGCCTCAAAATGCGCAGTCCGAAGTTAATTTTGCAGTTTGGAAAGCATATTTTTCTCATAATGTGTAGCAAAATTAGAAAAAAAAGCGTACCTTTGTATAAAATTTAAGTATAATAGTGTTTTATTTATTTATTTTTAACTAAAACAATTCAAAAGTATGAAAAAGTTTATCTCAGTTTTTGCTTTGGCTCTCGTAGTAATGAGTGTTTCTGCAGAGAACCTTTACAAGGAAAGCAAGTTCTTTGACAACTGGTACGTTGGTATCCAAGGTGGCATAGCTTCTCCTGCTGTTGGTCATGCCTTCTGGGGTGATGCCCGTGGTGCTTTCGGTGTAAACGTTGGTAAGCAGCTGACTCCCGTCTACGGTTTGGAGTTGGAATACACAGGTGTAATCAACACCGCTTGCTCTAGCGATACTCCAACTCCTTGGGCAAGTCTTCGTAACGGTGGTTATGCTATTGACTACTCTGTTCTCACTCTGAACAGCACTTTCAACCTGATGAACCTCTTCGGCGGTTACAAGGGTCAGCCCCGTCTCTTTGAGATTCAGGCTGTAGCCGGTACTGGTTGGGGTCACACATTCCTTCCCGGTGCAGATAACGATCAAAACGACATCGTATTCAAGTTCGGTGCTAACTTCAACTTTAATGTTGGCAAGGAAAAGGCTTGGACTGTAGCTTTGAAGCCTGCCATCGTGTATGATTTCGTCAACAAGAATCTCGCTATGAAGGCTCATGCTGCTCAGATTCAGATCTTTGCCGGTGTCGCTTACCACTTCAAGAACAGCAACGGCACACACAGCTTTGCTTTCGGTCGCGGTTACGACCAGGCTGAGGTTGACCGTCTGAACGCTACTATCAACGAGACACGTGGTCAGGTAGCTGAGCGCGACCAGACTATCGCTGCCAAGAATCAGCGTATTGCCGACCTTGAAGCTGCTCTTAAGGCTTGCGAGGCTAAGCCCGCTGTTGTACAGACAGTTACCAACACCAAGGATAACCTCGAGTGCTACGTATACTTCAACCAAGGCAAGAGCACTATTTCTCCCGCTCAGATGCCTAACGTAGAGCGCATCGCCACCTTCCTGAAGAACCACGCCGGCAGCAAGGTTGTCATCAAGGGTTATGCTTCTCCCGAGGGTAGCATTGAGATCAACGAGCGTCTCGCACGTCAGCGTGCAGAGGCTGTTAAGACTCAGCTCGTCAAAAAGTACAAGATTGCCGCCGACCGTATCTCTGCTGAGGGTCAGGGTGTAGGCAACAGCTTCTCTGAGCCCGACTGGAACCGTGTAAGCATCTGCACAATCCAGGAGTAATCAATTAGAGTATAATCTCATATCAAGGCCTCCGACATTTGTTGGGGGCTTTTTTGTTTAGATAAATGCTGACAATACATATTCATCTTCCCCTTTGTAGATTGCAAGCAGTTTACGTTCAGTCTGCGAGGAAAGTCCGAAAACACTCGCAGCTCCTCGCACACTCCTCGCAGACTCCTCGCAGTCTCCTCGCAGATTGAACGGGCGAAGAGTAGGATGTGCCACTCCGAAGTAACCGGAGTGCGACTTCGCAACGACTGCATCGCTGGTCCGCTTCCTTTGCGCAGCATATGAGCGCGAGGCTTTTGGCCGAAGCGAACCTTAGCATAGCTAGACCGGGCTGGTAGAATGCCATATCGCGGATTTTTGCCACCATGAGCGTCTATATAAAAACAAGACGACAACCTTTCGGCTGCCGTCTGTGCGTTTGTGGATATTGTTTCGTGTGTGTTTACTTGGCACCGCCCTTCCAGAAGTCTTCCTCAGCCTTCTTCTTGCGGAGATACTCCTGATACTCAGCCTGAGCCTTGGCATTGGCAGC
>JAGDCM010000089.1 GCA_017958545.1 Bacteroidaceae bacterium
AGCACATCGGGAGCACCGCGGAACGGCGGCGACTCCACATAGCGGTTCAGACACTGGTACGCCTTACTCCGTTCTGCCAGTTCGCGCACCTTGCACGCCACCGTGTCGGACACCTCCCTGCCGTTAAGCGTCCAACGCCCGCTTGCCTTGTCGCTGCGCAAATCATACACCACATCCTCCGGGCGCGAAGAACCGTACTCCCTGTAATAGCAGCTCACCAGCTTCCCCTCCGGCATTGTCTTTTGCAGGGCTTCGCGTTTCAGTTGCAACTGCCTCTCACAGAATGCGGTCAAAATGCCGTAGCGCTCGATGATGTCCGCTTCAACCCATTGCGCATTGCGTATCATGTCGTTCACCTGGGCTGTGTCCCGGCTGTATTGTCCGTCGCTGATATGGAGAATGTTCGTACAGTAGGTTTTTGCAGCCTCGTCGTCGAGCAGCATCCCGGGTACGTCGGTTTCGGGCACGGGTGGCAATAATGACAGCACAAATAACAAAAGAGTCCTCATAGATCTTCAGGTTAGTGCAAATTTCAAGCGCAAAGTTACACATTTAATATAATATATGCAAACTTTTTCCGTTTTTTTCGTAACTTTGCCTACAGAAACGCATTTATAACCTTAATCACTTAATAGTCATGAAAACAAGGAGTCAATTGATACTGTTTGTCGCCGTCCTCCTGATGTCAACAGGCATCTCTGCACAGAAACTCTACTCACCGGACGGCAGGTACATCGCAAAAATCTCCGACAACGAGATATGGGATGCCTCGCTTGCCCGTGTCGTCGCCAGAATCAACGGCGAACGCATCACCGACTACGGCGGCAACACCCTCAACTACATCAAGAGCGACGGTCGCGTGCTGGACAAGACCGGCTCCAATCGTGTGGGCTGGATTAACAACGGCGGCAGGATAGTAAGGGACGGCCATGACGTTATATTGGGATTTGTGGAGGACACCCGCAATGTCTACGACAAGTCGCAGAAGAAGATGGGCTGGTACGAAGGCGTCGACCCCGTTTATGTCGCCTACTACTATTTCTTCTTCCCGGGGAAGAATAAGGCTGTTCCGTCCGCCAACAGCAGCGGCAGCGGTAGCGGCTCCAATGGAACCAAGCAGAGCGAAGGCAACGTGAAGGCTGCCCAGCCCAAGGTGAAGACAACGAACATCTACGACCGCGACCGCAAACTGATGGGCACTCTCTACGGCACCGACTACTTCATCAGTTCCACCAAAAACGGCATACGCTATGATTTCAAGAAGACCAATGAGGGACTCACCATTCTCCGTCAGGGCACTTACCTCGCTCATGTGGGCAAAGACAACAAGACGGTATATACCAAGCACGGTGAAGCGGTGTATGGCATTGTGGATGAAAACGGCAACGCCTACCTTGACTCAGGAGAGCAGTATGGCGTTATCAAGAAAGACGGTATGGTGTATGCCACCAAGAGTCTCGACATGCCGTTCGGCTATGTGTCGTCTCAGGATTTCGACCGCCACACCGTAGGACTCATCTACTTCGTCTGCTACTACGGCATTCTCCACAACTACTACAAGGAGGTGGACAGCAAGAAGACGTCAAATTGACGGGCACAAAATATTCGTGTCCCCGAAAATAAAACAATCCCCCGAAAGAGTGAAGACTCCTCGGGGGATTGCTGTTTGGTTTGCTAACCGTGATACTCCATTACAGAGAGATAGCGCCGGAGGGACATGCATCAGCGCATGTGCCGCACTCTGTGCACTGGTCGGGGTCGATAGAATAGATATCACCCTCGGAAATAGCGCCAACGGGGCATTCATCGATACAAGTGCCGCAAGCAACGCAATCTTCACCAATCTTGTAAGCCATAGTCTTTACTTTTTTATAGGTTTATACTTAATGTTTGTTTCGTCTTTGCTGTGCAAAAGTAATCAAAAATAGTGATACGAACAAATTTTTCCGCAGAAAAAGCACATTTCATTCATCAAAAATGATGATTTGGACAATAAAAAGACATAAAAAATGGTTATCAACTTAGTGAAACGCGTTTTTTCTATACTACTTATACTCTTCTGCGCCAATATGCTGTGCGAAGGGTTGCGCCAGAGCGCGTCTGCTCAGGAGCAGAGGATAATGAACAAGCCGTACATCGACAACCGCAGGCTGCACTGGGGATTCTATCTGGGAATGAACATGCAGACGGCGAAATTCGAGAACACAGGCTATATCGACCCCGAGACCGGAGAACAGTGGTACGCGGAGCAGGACCGCTTCGACCCGGGATTCAGCGTGGGCGTGCTGGGAGCCCTCAGACTGAACAAATACATGGAACTGCGCTTCTCGCCCGGCATCAGCTTCGGACAGAAGCACCTGAAATTCCACGAACAGAAGACCGGACGCGACACCACGCAGAACATGCGATGCAACTACCTCACCCTGCCCATCGAACTGAAGGTGGCTGCCCCGCGTTGCAACAACTTCCGTCCGTATGCCCTCATCGGTGTGTCACCAGTGGTGAAACTCAACGACCCCATCAACCAGCCTCTGCGCGACAAACGCTTCGACTGCATGATAGAGCTCGGTCTGGGATGCGACATATATCTGAGGTATTTCAAGCTGATACCTGAGATAAAGTTCTGCCTCTCCGTCATCGACGTGCTCAACTCCACGCGCGACGACCTGGAGGACAATCCGATGATAAAGTTCACCAAGAGTGTGGACAAGATGAAGGCCAAGATGTTCGTCTTCTCGCTCTATTTTGAGTAGCACAGACCTCATTTTTGCACAAAAAAGGCACAAAAGCGCTGAAACCTTATATAATAAATAGCGCTAAACGAAAACTTTTTTGTACCTTTGCATCCGCTTTCGCGTAGGTCGCTGGCGAAAAAAGAGTGGTTCGTTATGCCTGCGTCGATCGACACACAACCTTTAAAAGTCAGTCAAACAACATGGCAGATTTCATTAAGATTGCTGAAGAAGCATTTGCTACAGGCAAGCAGCACCCCGCCTTCAAGGCAGGTGACACTATCACTGTGGCTTACAAGATTGTCGAGGGTAACAAGGAGCGTATTCAGCTCTACCGTGGCGTGGTCATCAAGATCAGCGGTCACGGAGACAAGCGTCGCTTCACCGTGCGTAAGATGTCCGGCACCGTCGGCGTAGAGCGTATCTTCCCCATTGATTCGCCCAACATCGACAGCATCCAGATCAACAAGGTAGGTAAGGTGCGTCGCGCCAAGCTGTACTACCTGCGCAACCTCACTGGTAAGAAGGCACGCATTGCTGAAAAGCGCATGAATGCAAAAGAAGAGGAGTAAATCTCCCTTTACCTTCTAAAAGAATATCAGCCTCTCCATAGCGGGGAGGCTGATTTCGTTTTATACTATCCTGCCGTCGGAAAGCCGTATGATGCGGTCGGCCTGCCGGGAGAGCGTCTCGTCGTGGGTGACAATGACGAAGGTTTGATGCAGTTCGTCCCTGAGTCGCGCAAAGAGACGGTGGAGCTCCTCCTTGTTGTGTGTGTCGAGACTGCCGGAGGGTTCATCGGCAAGCACCACCGTAGGACGGTTCACCAGGGCACGCGCCACAGCAACGCGCTGCTTCTCGCCGCCGGAGAGCTCGTTGGGGCGGTGCGTCATACGCTCGGAGAGCCCCATCATGTCGAGCAGCTCCCCTGCCCTCTTCTCAGCCTCCTTCCTGTCCGTGCCGCTTACAAGGGAGGGAATCATCACATTCTCCAGCGCGGAGAATTCGGGCAGCAGCTGGTGGAACTGAAACACGAAACCTATCTTCGTGTTGCGCAGGTGTGCCAGATGTCTCTCGGAGAGATTGTTCACGTGCTGGCCGTCGATGAAGACGTCGCCCTGGGAGGGAGCGTCCAGTGTGCCCATAATCTGCAGCAAGGTGGTCTTGCCCGCACCGCTACTGCCGACGATGCTTACCAGTTCAGCTTCACCCACCGTGAGGTCGATGCCCTTCAGCACCTCCAGAGTGCCGAAACTCTTGTGGATATTCCTTAGTTCAATCATGGCCCTGGTCAGGATATATTAGCATGATATTGGTGTGGGAGAAATAGCGGTGTATCTGCAACGGCAGTCCGTTCATGGCACCCTTGTGGGACATATAGCCCTGACGGGAAACGACAAAGACCAGAAGGTCGTCCTCGCCCACCTCCTGCTGCAGTGACATGATGCGCGTCCATAGCTCCATCTCCGCATAATCGGCCCTGAGAGAGACATGATGCTGGCGCAGGTAACTGCGCATGTGGGGAATGGTGTCCTTGTGGGCATGGAACGACAGACGGGCTCCGATATTCTCGGCAATGCGGCACACGTGTTCCAGCCATTTGTAGAAACCAATCTCGTATTCCGCCTTCTGGGGTACTGCCACCACGATATTCTTCAGCGTGCTGGGCGGCACGAGACCCTCGTAGGCGATAACTTCCAGAAGCGTGGAGTCAGACAGCGTCTTTGCGCTGGGATACTGCTGCTCCGTGGCATTGTATGAGACGAGAACCTCGCCGCACTCGCACTCCTTCATGGTGTGCACCACACCCGAAACGATATTGTTGCTCACCCTCGACATCACCTGCATGACAACGTCCGCCGCCGTGGTGATGCGCTGCGCGTGCTCAAGGAGCCCCTGACGCTCGCGCTTGCGGGAATCCATATCCTCGTCGTCGAACGTGACGGTGAGACCTACGATGGGAGTCTTTATCCTATGGTTAGACAGCATCATGGCCATCTGCGTGACATCGTCTACCGTCTTACGGCTTTCGTATAGCACCAGACAGCGACCGTGGAAGGCACCGCGGTTCTCCTCCGTCCTAGCCTCCCTGATGGTGAGACGCCTTACTCCCCACTCCGTAGCCACAGAGGCAACGATGCATGAGACGAGTATGAGCATCACAGTGGAATCCAGAATATCCTCGCTCATCAGACCCACCTCTGGTGCAGCAGCAATCATCACGATGGCAAGAGCACCTGCGGAATGTGCGCTGGAAAGGCCGAAAGCCAAGTCGCGCGTAGCACTATTGCTCCGCGTCAGCGCCTGCATCAGAGCCGCTGCAATCCATTTGGAAAGAAGTCCGAAGAAAATCATCACCACTGCCACAAGTATGATGTCCTTGGAGGTGAAGAACGAGCGTACGTCGATAAGCATACCCACACCGATGAGGAAATAGGGCACGAAGAGCGCATTGGAGAAGAACTCGATGCGATTCATCAGGGGCGATGTGCGGGGAATGAGTCTGTTAACCAGCAAACCGCAGAGGAAGGCTCCGAGCAGCGGTGCTATGCCTGCCACGCTCGCCAATGCCGCCGACAGGAACAGGAGCAGGAGGATGAAGATGAACTGTGTGACGCTGTCGTCGTTGCGGCGCAGAAACCAACGACCCGTGCGTGGAATGGCATATGCCATCAGAGCGATGTAGGCTATCACTCTCAAGCCCATCCATACCAACTGCATACGCGACTCTGCACCTTCTATATTCACCACCACTGCAAGTATGAGAAGCGAGAGGAACGTGGTGAAGGCCGTTGCCAACACAGACACCGTCACCTTGGGGTGGTGAGCCAGTCCGTAGCGCTGTACCACGGGATACGTCACTAAGGTGTGGGACGAGAGGATACAGGCAAAGAGCATCGACGTCATCATGCCGAAGCCCAGAATCCAGTGCGCTGCCGCAAGTCCCATGAAAAACGGTACGGAGAACGTCAGGAGTCCGAAGAGCAGACCATAGCGGCCGTAGCGTTTCATGCTGCCCATGTCCATACCCAAACCGGCCATGAACATGATGAGATAGATGCCCACCTGCCCGAATATCTCGAAACTGCGGTCGCGCTCCACAAGTCCCAGACCGTGCTCACCCATGATGACACCTGCCACAATGAGACCGATGATGCTGGGGATGCGGAAGCGGCGCAATGCAAGCGGTGCCAGCAGAATCACCGCCAGCACCACGAAGAATATCCAGGTCGGGTCTTTAATCAACGACTCCTTTGTGTTTAGTTGTTATTATGCGAAGCGCTTGTCGTTCTTCAAGAGCCACTCGGCAATCTGAACGGCATTCAGGGCTGCGCCCTTCTTAATCTGGTCGCCGACAATCCAGAACGTGAGACCGTTGGGATTGGCAAGGTCCTTGCGCACACGACCTACGTAGACATCGTCGCACGACTCCAGGAAGAGAGGCATGGGATATTTCTTGGATGCGGGGTCGTCCATCAGCTGCAGTCCCTCACCCTTCTTCACAGCCTCTTGGAAAGCCTCCACGCTGACGGGAGACTCCGTCTCAGCCCAGATGGCCTCGCTGTGGCAACGCAACGAAGGCACTCTGACACACATGGCGGAGCAGTCGGCATCCGTGTGCATAATCTTCTTCGTCTCGTTGAACATCTTCATCTCCTCCTTCGTGTAACCGTTGTCGGTGAACACGTCAATCTGTGGAATCACGTTGAATGCCAGCTGATAGGCGAACTTCTCCACTGTGGGCTTCTCGCCTGCCAGCACCTGACGGTACTGCTCGTAGAGCTCTGCCATAGCTGCTGCACCGGCACCGGAAGCTGCCTGATAGGAAGCCACGTGGATGCGCTTGATATGGCTGATGTTCTCCAGCACCTGGAGAGCAACCACCATCATTATCGTGGTGCAGTTGGGGTTTGCGATGATACCGCGGGGACGGTTGAGAGCGTCTGCCGCATTGCACTCTGGCACCACCAGGGGTACGTCATTGTCCATACGGAAGGCAGAGGAATTGTCAATCATCACTGCGCCGTACTTTGTTATTGTCTCGGCAAACTCCTTCGATGTGCCGCCGCCGGCGGAAACGAATGCTATGTCAATGTCCTTGAAATCGTCGTTGTGCTGCAACAGCTTCACCGTGAGGTCCTTGCCACGGAAGTTGTATGTACGACCTGCGCTGCGCTCCGAACCGAAGAGCACCAACTCGTCCATTGGGAAATTTCTCTCTGCCAGCACACGCAGGAACTCCTGCCCCACTGCACCGCTGGCACCTACAATTGCTACTTTCATATCTTATTCTTTTCTGATTGATTATTCTGAGTATTCCGATTACATATCACCCGGGATGCCCGTTCTCCTCCACGAATGCACCCACACAAAGAACTGCAGTGTGGAGTAAGCAGGAATCTGCGTGTTCTCCTGCGCTCCGTAGCCCAAACCGCTGGGCACGTAGACCATCCACTCGTCTCCAGACTTCATATACTGCAACGCTGTGGAGAGCCCCTCCGTGAAGGCGCTCACGGTGCTTTCCATCACGCCAGCCGTTTCGGGATCGAAGTCGCCAAAGAATGTCTGAGAAAACACTGTCTTGACAGGCTTCAGACGATTGTCGCTACCCACATAATCCATACGTTCCATAAGCCAGCCTCTATAGGCAATGCATACAGTGTCGGTGTAAGCAGGACTCTCGTCGCTGAGGGTGTGCGTGCTGCCGAGCTTCATCATGACGACATAGTTGGTGTCGCTCTGCGCGAGGTTCGTCTTGAGCACAGTGCGATATATGCGCCACGCGCTGTTATCGCCTTTTGCAGCAATATCCTGCCGCGCAGAATTCAGCACCTGCTCGAACCACTCTGCGTTACGCTCCGGCCAGTTGTAGTAGGAATCGTAGTCACCGTCCGTATCCGAACAGGCCACTGCCAGCAGAGCGGCAAAAAGTATCGTCAAAAATTTCTTCATTAAAGCAGGTTTTTCAAAAGAGAGGTAATGCTCACCTTATCCTCGATGATGCCACGCAGGTCCGCAATCTTCACGCGCTTCTGCTCCATAGTGTCGCGGTCGCGCAGAGTAACGGTGTCGTCCTCCAGAGTCTGCTGATCCACAGTGACACAATAAGGACAGCCGATGGCATCCATGCGACGGTAGCGCTTGCCAATCTGATCCTTCTCCTCGTATTTGCAGTTGAAGTGGAAACGCAAGTCCTTGATGATTTCCTGAGCCTTCTCGGGCATTCCGTCCTTCTTGGTGAGGGGGAATACGGCCAGTTTCACGGGTGCGAGGGCAGCAGGCAGGTGCAACACTGTGCGAATCTCGCCGTTATCCAGCTTCTGCTCCTCGTAGCTGTGGCACATGATAGAGAGGAACATACGGTCCACACCGATGGATGTCTCAATCACGTACGGAGTGTAGCTCTCGTTGGTTTCGGGGTCGAAATACTCTATCTTCTTGCCGCTGTACTTTGCATGGCTGGATAGGTCGAAATTGGTGCGCGAATGGATACCCTCCACCTCCTTGAAACCGAAAGGCATCCTGAACTCGATATCCGTAGCGGCGTTGGCGTAATGAGCCAGTTTGTCGTGGTCGTGGAAACGATAGTTCTCAGCACCGAAGCCGAGATTCTGATGCCACTTCATTCTCGTCTGCTTCCAGTCGGAGAACCACTGAAGCTCTGTGCCGGGCTTCACGAAGAACTGCATCTCCATCTGCTCGAACTCCCTCATGCGGAAGATGAACTGACGGGCCACAATCTCGTTGCGGAAAGCCTTACCGATCTGTGCTATACCGAAGGGCAGCTTCATACGTCCCGTCTTCTGCACATTGAGGTAGTTGACAAAAATACCCTGCGCAGTCTCCGGACGCAGATAGATGGTGGAAGCACCTTCTGCCGCTGCACCCACTTCGGTCTTGAACATCAGATTGAACTGACGCACGTCCGTCCAGTTTCTCGTACCGGAAATGGGGCACACGATTTCCTCGTCGAGGATAATCTGCTTCATACCCTCGAGGTCAATACCGCCAGGGGCGTTCATCACCTGCTGATAGCGCTTGTGCAAGGCATCGCGCTTCTCCTGAGCCTCGCGAACACGCTCCGAAGTCTCTCTGTATTTAGCCTCATCGAAACTGTCACCGAAACGTTTGCGGGCCTTCTCTACCTCCTTCTCAATCTTGTCGTCGTACTTTGCTATCTGCTCCTCGATGAGAACGTCTGCACGATAGCGCTTCTTTGAGTCGCGGTTGTCGATGAGGGGGTCGTTGAAAGCATCCACATGACCGGAAGCCTTCCATGTGGTGGGATGCATGAATATGGCGGCATCGATACCCACGATGTTCTCGTGGAGCAATACCATCGACTGCCACCAATACTGCTTGATGTTGTTCTTCAGTTCCACACCGTTCTGACCGTAGTCGTAAACGGCTCCAAGTCCGTCGTAGATGTCACTTGAAGGGAACACAAAACCATACTCTTTGCAATGAGATACTATCTTCTTAAAAACGTCTTCTTGCTGTGCCATTTTATCTTAGTTATTTATTTTTCGGGCGCAAAAATACAAAAAAAAACTCATATAGCTGAAAAAAGCATTGCGTTTCAAGCATCAAACTTCAACTTTTTTGTACCTTTGTGCTCGCTTTGGCGGTTCAACCTCATGCGGTTGTGGTGGAATTGGTAGACACGCCAGACTTAGGATCTGGTGCTTTCGGGCGTGAAGGTTCGAGTCCTTTCAGCCGTACAAAAGGAAATATGGATAGAAACGCTATAAAGCAAAACGGGAAGCCCCCATCGGACTTCCCGCTTACTTTATTTTTTATCCCAGATTTTTTTCAGCTGCTTTATCTCCTTCGCTGTCAGATACGTCACAGCTCCGTGTTTCTGCTCGCTGAAATTAGTGCGCTTCATCGGGCTGTTTGCCTCATCGAAATATCCTATGGGATGATAGGTGAAGAAATCCTTCGTCTCAACAAAACCGAAATTCATCGGACGGATACTGTAGTTGTCGAACATGACAACATATTTGTCGGAGCCCAGACGTTTCCAGCAGTTGGGAGCCTCGTGACCACGACGCTCACCGTCATAGTATGTTTCATCGAAGGTGTAAGGACCGGTAAGATTGCGAGAGTAAGCATGTTTGGGTGTTGCACCGTGCTCGTGACTCACGTAGAAGAGATGGTATGTGTCACCCACGCGTATAATGTCGGAATCAATGATGTTGAATTTCCCTTCGGGAGCCTCGGCCAAGAGTTTGGGCTGACTCGTAAGGGCATTGTAGTCGTTATTTACATACACATAATATATCTTGTTCATACCCTTGCCCTCGCGCATCGTGAAGTGTATCATCAGCTGTCCGGTCTCCTCATCGAAAACGGTCTCCGGAGCCCACACGCAGCCCACTTCCGACCACTTCATATCCTCCTGGTCGGGCAGTTTGGAGAAATCAATGTTTGTGCGAGTCCAATGAATCAGGTCGAACGACTTCATCAGGACGAGTCCCCTGTTGTTGCCCCAACCGTAAAGCTTTCCGTCGCGCTCCCACTCCGTAGTACGGATGCCGTCGCGCTGGCCGAACACATGCAAATCGGTCATCGAAAGATAGAAACCGCCGTCGGGGCCGCGGAATATATGCGGATCACGGATGCCGTGCTGTTCTGCTATGGTGTCACCTGCGATAACGGGCTTGTCATCATTGAGTGCCGTCCATGTGTATCCGTCACAGCTCACTGCCATGTGCAGTCCATGATCCTGATCTTTGTGATACACCATGAGATAACCGGCATAGTCATTCTCATTCATTTCGCTCTTTGCTTGCATCGTGGGAAGTGTCATCAATCCCATCAACACCAGTAGGAGTGTTTTTTTCATAGTTTTAACCTGTATTACGTTTATTTTATCAGCATCTTCGCTGTTTCTATCATCGAGTCTTCACCCTCTTTCGCCTTTTCTTCGTCGAGAGAACAGTATATATCTGGCTCGATGCCATGTTCTGTGACGCGACCGAAGATATCATACTCGGGACAGGCAGAGAATCTCACCGACCATCCGCACGGCAGTTCGCTGGAGAAAGGCATGCCTCCTCCACCACCTGTCTTGTCACCTAAAGTGATGACATGCGGAAGGGCTTTCATATTGCGTACGAAAGAATTGGCAGCCGAGTAGCACCCTCTGTTGGTGAGCACCACAACAGGACGCAGCCAACAAACGTAATCGGGCGGAGTAATCCACTCCTCACGTTTGGGAGAGAAGTCATTCCAGCCCTTTCCCGTCTTGAAAGAACTGTAACCCACAAGTGTGCGTTGTGCGAGGAAATGGGATGTCAGGCATTCGCAATTGTCCAAATCCCCCCCTCCGTTGCCACGAATATCAAGGATAACACCTTTACAATCGATGAAATGGTAGAAAATCTCGTTTATACTGGCATCACCGATTCCGGAAGAGAATGATTCGCAGACCACATAGCCGACACTGTCCTTCACTACGTCACCGTTGTCATCGGGTCTCTCACGCTCCAGAATCCTGTATTTCAGACTGCCTGCTATCTTGTAATCAGTTCCTAGATACTTCTCTCTCACCTCCACATCAAGATTCTTGGGATAGTCGTCGCGCCACGACCAGTTGCGTCCGATATCCGCTGCAGAATAAAGATTCACATGGCCGTCTTTCAGTTCTGCCAACATAGCGGCACAATGGTCGAACAGCTCGTAACGATCCATCCTTTCAACCTCATAATTGACATAGCGGCCACGAACTTCATTCCAGTCCACGCCAAGAGTCTGTTTCTTATACGGAAGGAAGCAGTAGTGCTCGTCTATAATCTTCCAGAGTGCCTCGACATTTCCGGTTCGTGTATTTTCGAAAACCTCCTCACTGACACAACTCGTCAGGACAAGCAACATACCGCATAGCAATATCGTCAACACCTTCTTCATCTGTTCTTGATTAAAGTGAAACGTCGCACAAAACCTATCATAGCGCTATGCCCCCAGTCGTGCCACTTGATATCATTTGCCGACTGCTGCCGTATATCATTTACATAAGCAACGCGCAGGGAAAAATTCTTCAACGGAATGTCTATGGCCAGTTGCTGACGGAGATTGAATCCTGTGCCGAACCACATGGGAAGTATACACCCTCCCACCCCGTTCTGCGATATATCGTAGTAGCTCTGACCGTATTGTGGCGAGAACAGCACTCCTATCACAGGCATATCTGCCTTGTAATCCAGGCGAAGCGGCGTCTTACCGACGTGAAAATCATAGCGAACTCCCACCGTAGCGGAGAAACGTATATTGAAGCGTGCATTTGCAGGATTGTTGGAATTACGTTCGTTGTATAGCACACCGGCATACAATCCGCCAAGTGCTCCAAGAGTCACTCTGAGTCCTTCCACTGGTCTCCAATGATGCTCCCATCCCGCATCGAAAGAGAAGCCGCCTCCGTATGCTACGGGTTTTGCCAAGGTGGTTGAAACCGGCATCGTACGTGAGAAATGTCCCTCCACCTGACACACAAAACCGCTCTGGCGCTCCGTCATCCAGAATACTGACAATTGCCATCCCTTATAATTCAAGGGCGAAAGATACGTGTCCTGCTGGTGCACAGATCCGATACCAAACTGAAAGGTATTTTCCCGCTCCTGTGCTCCTGCGTGGATACTCAGGAGAAACAGTACCAGCACCAATAATGATGCCTTAATCGAAGAGATGCATCTGACCATTCAGTTCGTCTCTAACGTCCTCCTGACTTTCATCATCGTCCTGCGACACTTCATCTACAGGTTCCAACACTGTAGACGGTTCCCGGGCTTCCGGCTGTCGTGTCGGTTCCTGTTCTTCCACACTCGCCACATTGAACGTAGTGACGCGCTTTCCCTTTGCCTTCACGCTCTTCACTGCGATGAAGGATTCCGCATCCAGTTCGATTGGTTCGCGGAAGTCGTCGGGAGCACCCATCGTCACTTTGATGCGCGGGTATGCCGTATCGGTGAGCAGCAGGAGTTTACTGTCGGAATTCTCTCCCATGAAACTCTGTTTCTTCTGCGTTGCATCCAACGGGAAACGCTTCAGATAACAGAAACCGTTCTGCTCCTCGTCCAGAAGCACCGCCGTCCATATTTTACCTGAATCGTATTTCTCTATGCGCACTATATCATCCTCGAAATGCACATTGAGGTCGAAACTTGTGAGATAGAACTCACCCGTACTCCGTATCACAAGTATCTGGTCGTCACTCTGAAACTCACCAAGATACTGTCCCTGGTCATCGTAATTGAGACGATTGACATCCTTGTCATACCAAACATGTCTGCCGCCCAGCGTGCTGCCTCCACGACTCTTGAGCAGGATACGTGCGATATCGTTCTTGGAAAGCAGATTACCCATTGAGGCGCGTCCTTTGATTGCGAGTTCCGAAAAGTCGTAGTCGAAGAACACCTTCTTCAAACGGGGATTCGGCTTCAGTATTACCTTGATAACTTCCGCCTCGCCGTTGGGATTGCATGTAAAATAATTCACACGGCTCTTGGGGGTGCCCTTCGTTACATCATATTCCTTGTCTCGTGTTACACCAGTCACATTGAAGCGCTTCACGTAGTAGTTGCCACCGCGTCCGTCGCGATAGACACAATTGTATATCGTGCGGGCATCGTTCTTCTTGAACACCGCCACATGGATTATTTCCGCCTTACGTCCTTCTCGCTTTGCCTTTTCCGTCTCGCCCACGAACACCTTCTCCTGCACGCGTATCACCTTGTAAGTGCCGTCACGATAGAAGAGGATAATGTCATCGATGTCGGAGCAGTTGCATACGTATTCGTCCTTCTTGAGACTTGTGCCGATAAAGCCCTCTTCCCTGTTGATATAGAGTTTCTCGTTTGCCTCCACAACCTTGGCTGCAGATATCGTATCGAAACTCTTTATCTCCGTCAGACGAGGATGATCCTTGCCATATTTCTCGCGGATATAGTCAAACCACTCGCACGTGACATCCACCATGTGAGCCAGTTCGCGGTCTATCTTCTTTATTTCTCCCTTGATGGCAACGATGTGCTCCTGAGCCTTGTCCTTATTGAATTTAAGGATACGGGCCATGCGGATCTCCATCAGTCGCAGAATATCTTCCTTTGTCACCTCGCGCACCATCTTAGGATACCAAGGGGTGAGACGTTCGTCAATCCATTCGCAGGCCTCGTCCATAGTCTTCGCCTGCTCAAACTGACGGTCCTTGTATATTCGCTCTTCAATGAATATCTGTTCCAGTGTTGAAAAATGCAGTTGCTCCGTGAGTTCCCCCTTGCGGATGAGTCGCTCCTGTTTGAGCAGATTCAGGGTGTTGTCCACACTACGTTTGAGCACATCGCTCACGGTAAGGAACATCGGTTTGTGCTCATCAATGACGCAGCAGTTGGGCGAAATACTCTCTTCGCAATCGGTGCATGCATAAAGGGCATCTATTGTCTTATCGCTTGAAGCACCCGGCTGCAGATGCACCAATATCTCCACCGATGCGGCAGTCATATCCTCCACCTTGCGAACTTTTATCTTACCCTTCTCCGCAGCTTTCAGTATGCTATCGATAAATGTTGAGGGCTTGGATGCCGTACCGGTGGTCTTGCCGTAAGGAATTTCCGTAATGGCAAGCGTCTTGTTGTCGCGCTTCTCGATCTTGGCACGCACCCTGACCACACCGCCTCGTTGCCCGTCGTTGTAGCGCGAAACGTCTATCGAACCTCCCGTCGGGAAATCGGGATAGAGATGAAACTCCTCGCCACGCAGATATTTCACAGCCGCCTCACATATTTCGCCCACATTATGGGGCAATATTTTGCACGAAAGACCCACAGCAATACCTTCCGCACCCTGTGCCAGAAGCAGAGGGAACTTCACAGGAAGGGCAATCGGTTCCTTGTTGCGACCGTCATAAGAGAGTTTCCACTCCGTTGTCTTGGGATTGAACACCACGTCGAGAGCGAACTTCGAGAGTCGGGCTTCTATGTAACGTCCTGCTGCTGCATCGTCGCCCGTGAGGATATTACCCCAGTTTCCCTGACAATCTATCAAGAGATCCTTCTGTCCCAACTGCACCAATGCATCCTTGATACTGGCATCGCCATGAGGATGGAACTGCATCGTGTGTCCTACGATATTTGCCACCTTGTTGTAACGGCCGTCATCCATGCGCTTCATGGAGTGAAGGATGCGACGTTGCACTGGTTTCAGGCCGTCCTCGATATGCGGCACGGCACGATCGAGAATGGTGTAGGAGGCATAGTCCAGAAACCAGTTCTGGTACATCTGGTTTAAATGGTGAGTAAGACCCTCTTGTGGCGTCAACTTATCTGTCATATATGGCTATTTTTCCGCGCAAATGTAGTAAAAAAAAATCAAACTCAATCTCTTTACCTTATTTATTTATTTATTATTGACAGAAAAAGTCCCGCGCCACATCTATTTTACACCTTACTGATGATATATTCGACATCTATATTGTAAAAATAGAGTCAAAAATTTCATCACTAACCACGAGAAAATAACAATCTAAAACATACGTATATTATTTTCTACAAAAAATCTTCTTTGATAGAGTTCAAACTAAAAAAAAATCGTATATTTGTAACCAGAAATGGAGATAATTATCAGAAAATGAAGACAGGATTGGTACTTGAAGGCGGAGGCATGAGATGTCTTTTTACAGCCGGCATCCTCGACGTTATGATGGAAAACGACATAAAAGTGGACGGCCTCGTGGGAGTAAGTGCCGGTGCTCTGTTTGGTTGCAATTATGTATCCAGGCAGGCGGGAAGAGCTCTTCGCTACAACATCCGATTCCGCAAAGATCCACGCTATATGGGTTGGCGAGCACTGCTTAAGACAGGCAACATCGTTGCTCCCCGATTCTCCTATCACACACTGCCCTACGAACTCGACGTCTTCGACTTCGAGACTTTCAACAATAGCAACGTTGAATTCCACCTCGTTGCCACCGATGCGATGAAAGGAACACCTGTCTATAAGATAATCAAGGAAATGAACGAGCTCGGAATGGAATGGATGAGAGCCTCCGCCTCGATGCCGATTGTATCGCAGGCTGTGGAAATAGACGAAATGAAACTGCTCGACGGCGGTATCACAGACAGCATTCCCTTGAAATACTTCCAGGAGCAGGGATACGAGCGCAATCTCATCATACTGACACAGCCGAAAGGATACTACAAGAAGAAGACAAAACTCATGCCGTTATTTCACATC
Source organism: Bacteroidaceae bacterium (assembly GCA_017958545.1). Taxonomy (GTDB): domain Bacteria; phylum Bacteroidota; class Bacteroidia; order Bacteroidales; family Bacteroidaceae; genus Physcousia. The sequence goes on from JAGDCM010000089.1 coordinate 15,963, forward strand.
TTCGAGCGCCAACATCCAAAAATCATCAAACGGATGGCCTGCAGGCATCAAATGTACAACGACGAGCTCACCTTCATCGCTACGGAAGAAAAGAAAGGAAACACGATGATACTCTGCCCCGACCGGCCGCTCAATATCGGACGTACGGAGCAAAAAGAAAAGAAAATGCGACAAGTATACGAACTGGGCCGCACCTGTGCGCTACAAAATATCGATAAAATGAGGGATTTTCTCGCCAAATAAAGAGAATGCAACTATTCGGGGTCGTTCTCTGCTGCGGGTTCTTCTTTCGACTCATCTGAAGACGTTTCCTGCTCTTTTTCCGCGGTTGCATCGACAACTTCGAATGTCACATACGAGGCTTCAATCTCGCGCTGACGACGACGCTCCTCTTCTTTTTGCTTGCGCTCAAAAATTCGGTTGTAATGACGGAGACGAAGGGCCAGAAAGAGATCTGTGATAGCATAGACGGTGATGGCTGCACCAAGAATCTGGAAACACGTGGCAACCGATTCTAACGGTTTAATCACGATATAAAGTCCCACTGCGAGAATCGCAATCGGGAGAATCAGACCGAAGATACTCACAGGAGCCACACGACGATAACTGATTTGTGCGCCCAACTGGGAAATTCCCGCCATTACTAGCAAAACACCTAGGAGAGCAACCAAATAAGTGACGAATGCCTGCGGCATCAAAACCGGCACAACACCCAGAAGGATACAGCCGACAGAACCGATAGGGAAAAAAGGTTTTACTGATGAACGCATGCGGTCGAACACCCAAGCCGCAACTCCCACAACACCAGACAATAGAAAAAAACCGCCTATAACCTGAACGATGAGAGGCCCCATCACAGAAGCATTGGACAGCAGCAGGAGTCCTACACAGAGACTCATCAGGCTGCGAAAAATAGTACTACCTAAGATTTTCATACTGCAAAATTACGTCTTTTCAGGCATACAAGACACAGAACCTTCATTTTTTTCTTTGAAAAAGAAGTCTTTTTAAAAATTTTTCGTACATTTGTCGCTGAATAATTTAAATAAGGTATCATATATGAAGCGTATTCTTACTTCACTCCTGATGCTCGCATCCCTTGGCGCACAGTCTCAGACAACTGTCACCGACGGCCAGATAGCTACACTCAACAGCGCCACGACAATTGGCACAGAGAGTATTCACGATCCCAGTATCGTCTACAGTCCAACGAACAAGACATACTACATCTGGGGCTCCCACATGGGTAATGCCAAAAGTACCGACCTGAAAACATGGACGGTGATGCACAACAGCATATGGTTTGACCCGTATTTCATCCATCTAGCCCATCAGGGCGATGCAACGGGGGATGCCTGCAATGTTCGCATTGCCTTCAACACTCAGCAGGTGACAAAGACTAAGAACTATCTGGGCAATGAGGTGGATATGCCTAACTACGATGCCGAGTCGTACGCCAACCGTTATGCAGAGCCTGGAGATGAACAGGAGTGGTATATTGACGGATGCATGTGGGCTCCCGATATCATCTACAATCCCACAATGGAAAAATGGTGCCTCTATCTGTCGCTCAACGGCCCCCTGTGGAACAGCATCATCATCCTGCTGACCTCCGACTCAGCGGAAGGCCCCTGGACTTATCAGGGACCCATCGTAATGGGTGGTTTCAACGGAAATACAGGTGCACCCACAATCAGTGAAACCGACCTTAACATTGCTATCGGCACAACGTCTATTCCCAGCCGATACGATATTAGCAACGGGTGGGGCAACTACTGGCCTAACTGTATCGACCCCTGCGTCTTCTTCGACGAAACCGGCGAGCTTTGGATGGCCTACGGTTCCTGGTCGGGCGGCATCTTCATGCTGAAACTGGACAAAGAAACCGGCCTCAACGACTACCAGTACAACTACACGAACAACCCCTCCGACTACACATCCAAGGGACGCAACGGTGTGAAAGACCCGTATTTCGGTCGCAAGATTGCCGGTGGATACTATGTAAGTGGCGAGGGTCCGTATATCAAGTACATCGACGGGTACTACTATCTCTTCATGAGCTATGGCGACTTCGCTCCGCGAGACGGCTACGAGATGCGTATCTTCCGCAGCACCAGTCCGATGGGACCCTATAAAGACGCAGCAGGACGCTCGGCATTATATACAAAATACGTCCTCAACTACAACAATCAGGACAACGAGACGAAGACGTTCTACACGATGAACGACACACGAGGCATGAAGCTCATGGGATCGTACACAGGTTTTGGTGAGATGCAGACACAGGGTTGGAACAGTCAAGGGCACAACTCTGCTGTGATAAACTCTGACAAGAATCAGGCTTTCGTTGTGTACCACACAAAGTTCAACGACGGCACTGCCGGACATCTCGTACGTATACAACAACTCTTCCAGAACGAGAGCGGCTGGTTAGTGGCAGCACCCTTCGAATACAACGGTGAAACCGAGACTTTGGACACCCCAAAGACTTCCCACTACTCCACTGACGACATCATTGGTGACTGGCATGTGATACGCCATTATTACAAGATGAAACAGGACAGTGCCAATATTGCCAATCGCGTGCCGACAATGATTACTCTCAAGGCCGACGGCACTGTGGTTGGTGAAACCGCAAGTTATAACGGCACGTGGAGTGTGACGGAAGGTACCGACTACATCACTATCCAACTCGGCAGTTACACCTATCAGGGTGTGATATGCACCAATTCGATGAACGGCGACAGCAACGACCACACTTGGACTGGGAACAACCACAAAACCATCTCGTTCACCTGCGTGGACAGCAGTACCGACAGCGAGAACAGCGGTACTCCCCTGTGGGGCTATAAACTCGAACCGAGATCCGCCATTGCATACAACCACACGAAACTCACATTGCCGTCGACGACATCGGTTCTGTCAGGCAATCTCAACGTTTACACCGACATGGAGGAAAATGTGGAGGAGAAGTGGACATCCAACAACACGGACATTCTAACTAACACTGGTAAGTTCCGAGCTCTGGAAGCTGTGCCGCCCACAGGAACTACCATAACGGTAAAATACACGGGAGAACTGACATGCCGCAACTACATTTGGTCGAAGTCGTTCACTTGGGCCTACAACAACAGAAACAGGAAGATTGCTGTCGGACAGGCTGACGGCGACTATCTCAACGGCCTTGTGGCATACTACGACTTCAATCAGGAACCGGCAGTCAACCTCAAGGATGAAACGCAAATAGCTGTTGTTGGCAGAGCCGGCACTGGCGGTACGATACCTACATACGAAACCGACAGCGCATACCGTTGCGGAATGGTTCTGCACCAGTATTTCGGAGCGCAGCAGCGTTGCAGCTACACCCGTATGGACAATCCTCTGAAGGGCCAGAACCTCGACGGAGCCACCGTTTCCCTTTGGGCGAAGCGTCTTGACAGCAACGTGTGGGATGCTCTTTGGAGCTTCTTCAACAGTACATCATCTACGGCCACAGGCGAGCGTATTTACCTCACAGGCAATTCGTATTTAGGATATAATGACAACGCAGGCACTTGGTTCGATATCAACCATCCCAACGATGTCACATCAAACAACATTCCTGAAGGTGAATGGACACTCGTCACCTATGTCTTTGATGAGACTGGTGTAAAGCTATACATCAACGGAGATGTCAAGACACACGAGACCTATAATGGTAGCGCCCCTGTAGAGGATTTCGACTACAGCAAAGTGCTAGACTGGTTGTCAACTGCCGACTACTTCTATCTCGGCATGGGAAGCTTCTGGGGCAGCGCTCCGGCAGAGTTCGACGACGTCCTTATCTACAATCGCGCACTCACGCAGGAGGATATCACTGGACTCAACACGATGGAGAATCGCGACTACAACTTCGCTCTCGGCCAGTACACCCCGACAGGCATCTTCTCACTTGAAGAGGAAGAACCTGCAGTAAAGAAGCCCGTTGACGGCAGAATATACGACCTCAACGGAAGAATCTTGAATGCAACACCTAGAAAGGGAATCTACATTCAGGACGGCAAGAAAAAGATTGCGTTATAGTTGCGCCCCGTATTGATTGTCTCCCGACGGGCACTGTACCATTCGGGAGACGTCATTGTATCTATGCCGGACACATAGATATCCTTTACGCCCATTTCCTCAAGAAGCCATTTGTTGGCCTCCCACAAGTCGATGTACCATTTTTCCTCACGGGACGAGATACGTTCCATCGGGAAAGCGGCTTCCCGGAAAGCTTCGTACACTTCGTCGCCCACCTCGAAAGATTCCTGTGAGATAC
>JAGDCM010000090.1 GCA_017958545.1 Bacteroidaceae bacterium
CTTTTTCCTTTAAAGGGATTCAAGCATTCTCTTGAGTACTACGGTAGCAGATATTTCTCTGTTTGCAGCTTCGGGAATAACAAGCGAAGTGGGTGCTTCTATCACATCGTCCGTTACTATCATATTTCTTCTCACAGGCAGACAATGGAGGAAGAAGGCATCGTTTGTTACCGACATTTGACGGCTGCTTACCGTCCAGTCCATCCATTTGTGATAGTCATCCAGCACCTTTCCGTACTGATTGGGAAGAGTGACACCCGGACAACTCCAGTTCTTTGCATATACGAAGTCGGCACCTTCGAAGGCCTTCATCTGGTCGTATTCCACCTTTGCATCGCCTACGAACTCAGGATCCAGTTCATATCCCTCCGGATGTGTCACCACGAAATCCACATCGGCTGCTCTCATCCATTCGGCAAAACTGTTGGGAACGGCCTGCGGAAGAGCTCTGGGATGAGGAGCCCAGGTCATCACCACTTTCGGACGCTCCTTTCTCTTGTATTCCTCGATGGTGATGAGGTCGGCAAAAGCCTGCAGAGGATGCACCGTTGCACTCTCCATGAAGAAAACCGGGCGACCGCTGTATTTGATGAACTGTTGAAGAATTTTCTCCTCGTAGTCGTCCTTGCGGTTTTCAAAGCGGGCAAAACTTCTCACACCTATTATGTCGCAGTAAGAACCCATCACAGGAATTGCTTCCAGGAGATGTTCGCTCTTGTCGCCGTCCATGATGACGCCTCGCTCTGTCTCCAGTTTCCAGGCTCCTTGATTCACATCGAGCACTATCACATTCATACCCAGATTCATAGCTGCCTTCTGGGTGGAGAGACGGGTGCGTAGGGAATTGTTGAAGAATATGAGCATCGCTGTCTTGCGACGACCCAGATTCTCATACTTATAGCGATCCTTCTTTATTTCAAAGGCTTCTTTCAGAGCTAAATCCAGAGGACCGATGTCACTCACATGTTGAAATACTTTCATATGCTTTATATATAGTTTACCGTGCAAAGATATAAAAAATAGTTTAGAGTTTAGGGTTTAGTCCTGAGAGTTTTTTTCTTAAATAAAGAAAAATGTATAAAATCCTTTTCTATACAATTTTTAGGAAGTAAAAGTGGGAGTTAAAATGGGAGTTAAAATTGGAGTTAAAATGGAAGTTAAAGATGAAGTAAAAATGGGAATGAAAGTGTACATTACATAGCATCCGATGTTAAATTTATCAGAGTCCTATCAGAACCTTAGTAGAATATGAGTGAACTACGACTTGAATACGACTATATAACGAGTATAGTACGAGTTTTCTCGTTATATACTCGTACTCCACTCGTAGACTACTCGTAGTCAGCTCGTATTCTGCCAAGCCTCTGAAAGCACTCTGACTAGTATAAAACAAAGACAAAATAAAGCGACTTATTGTAAAAAAGTTAGTTAAAATAAATTATGAGTAACTGCGGCTATGTGGCACTTTTTGTGAATTTTCTTTAAAAAGAAAAAAAGACTCAGGGCTCAGAGAGGTTTCTCTCAACAATTTTTCGTATCTTTGCGCCCGGTATGGGTAAAAGATTGTCAATACTTATGCTACTGTCATTGCTGCTAACTGGATGGGTTAGGGCTGCAGATGACGAAAACAAATACGACTGGCAAAATCTGCCTAGAGAATACGAACTCAAACTCACGAGATACAGATACCCGAATCCTGAGATATACGAGGGCGATACAATATGGGTGTATCTCCTGCCGGAAGTGCCTGTATACCCTCCGATGAAGTTCTCCAATCCGAAGCAGAAACGCAAGTACGACCGTCTGGTGTATAACGTGAAGAAGGTGCTGCCGCTTGCACAACTGGCCAACAAGATGCTTCAGGAGACATACGAGACACTCGAAATGCTTCCCACAAAGAAGGAAAAAGATGCCCACTTGAAAGCGGTGGAGCGCGACATAAAGAAGCAGTTCACTCCGCAGATGAAGAAACTCTCGCTGACGCAGGGAAAACTGCTCATCAAACTCATCGACAGAGAGTGCAACCAGAGTTCGTTCCAGATACTGAAGGCCTTTCTCGGACCTTTCAGGGCAAACTTCTACCAGGTGTTTGCATGGACCTTCGGAGCATCTCTGAAGAAGGAATACAAACCCGACGATGAAGACGCCATGATAGAGCGCATCGTCATTGAATTGGAATCAGGACAACTATGATACTATACGATTCTCCTATATTCGGACCGGTGAAAAGCCGCAGACTCGGAGTGAGTCTGGGCATCAACCTTCTGCCAAGGGACGGAAAATGGTGCTCGTTCGACTGCATATACTGCGAATGCGGACTCAACAGCGAGAGTCATGCCACAGCGTCTCTGCCCACAAAGGAAACGGTGGTGGAGCGCCTCACAGAGAAACTGAAGGAAATGAAGGCGGAGGGCGTTTGTCCAGATGTGCTGACATTCGCAGGCAACGGCGAACCGACCCTGCATCCCGACTTCACCAACATAGTGAAGGCTGTGAGGGAAGTGAGGGACGAATGGTGTCCGTCGGCAAAGATAAGCATTCTGAGCAACAGCACCAGAGTGCACATACCCGAAGTGCGTGAAGCTTTGCTACTCTTCGACAACCCCATCATGAAACTGGACACAGTATCTGCGTCGTACATCAGCGATATCGACAGACCTGTGGGCCAATATGATGTGAAACGCACAATAGAGGGATTGAAGGCGATGAAGGGGAAATGCATCATTCAGACGATGTTCATGAAGAGCAAAGACGGCAAAGCCGACGACCTTTCGGAGGAATATGTGGAGCCGTATCTGGAGCAGTTGAAAGAGATAGCGCCTCGCAGCGTGATGATATATACGATAGACAGAGCAACGCCCGTGAAGACCTTGGAAAAGGCATCCCACGAGGAACTTGACGCAATAGCGGCACGCATCCGTGCGCTCGGTCTGGAGTGTTCAGTTAGTTACTAAAAACAGAAAATAAATATATGGGTGGTTTTTTCGGAACAGTAAGTACAAAACCTTGTGTCCTGGATCTTTTCTACGGCACAGACTATCAGTCTCACCTGGGAACGCGGCGCGGCGGTATGGCAACATACAGCGCAGACGGCGGTTTTATCCGCAGCATCCACAATCTGGAGAACAAGTATTTCCGTTCCTGCTTCGAGGACGAACTGGATAAGTTCAAGGGAAACAGCGGTATCGGTGTGATAAGCGATCAGGATGCGCAACCGATGCTGATGAATTCCCATCTGGGACGCTTTGCACTTGTGACGGTATCGAAGATAAACAATCTCGAACAGCTTGCCGACCAACTCCTGCAGGAGAATATGCATCTCTCGGAGTTTTCATCCGGCAGAATCAATCCCACCGAACTGGTGGCTCTGCTCATCATCAAGGGCAAGACCTTCGTGGACGGTATAGAGAATGTGTTCCGCAATATCAAGGGCAGCTGTTCGATGCTGCTGCTCACGGAAAACGGTGTGATAGCCGCCCGCGACAGTTGGGGGCGCACTCCCATAGTGGTGGGCGGAAAGGAAGGAGCGATGGCTGTGGCAAGCGAGAGTTCGGCATTCCCCAATCTCGGCTTCGATATAAAGCATTTCCTCGGTCCGGGTGAGATAGTACGCATCAGTGCAGACAGCGTGGAGACGCTCAGAAAGCCCAACCGTCGCATGCAGATATGTTCCTTCCTCTGGGTGTATTACGGATTCCCCACGAGTCAGTACGAAGGACGCAACGTGGAGGCTGTGCGCAACGAGTGCGGAAGAAAGATGGGTGCGGAGGATCAGACGGATGTGGATTGCGCATGCGGTATTCCCGACAGCGGAGTAGGTATGGCGGTGGGATATGCCGAGGGACATCATTGCCCCTATGCCCGCGCTATTGCCAAATACACTCCCACTTGGCCCCGTTCGTTCACTCCCTCCAATCAGGAGCGGCGCAATCTTGTGGCAAAGATGAAACTCATTGCCAACAGCAGCATACTGAAAGACAAGAAGATGCTTTTCTGCGACGACAGTATAGTGCGCGGCACGCAGCTTCGCGACAACGTGCGCGACCTGTTCACCCTCGGAGCCAAGGAGGTGCACATGCGCATTGCCTGTCCGCCGCTGATTTACGGTTGTCCGTTCATCGGATTCACGGCATCCAAGAGTGATATGGAACTCATCACACGTCGCGTGATAGAGAAGTTCGAAGGCGATGCTTCTGCCAAACTGAAGGAATACGCCACAACGGGTTCTCCAGAGTACAATCAGATGGTGGAGGAAATACGCAAGGAACTCGGACTCACTTCGCTGAAGTTCTCCAAACTGGAGACGCTCATCGAGGCCATCGGACTCACGAAGGACCAGGTGTGCACACATTGCTTCGACGGCAGTTCGGCATTCACCCTCGAGGATCATAATCAGGAAACACTTTTCAGCGAGAAATGATGCGTCGCACAGCTATATTCCTATTCATCCTCTCCGTCCTCATCCCGACGGGAGCGAGAGCGCAGCAGCAGGTGTATTTCGGTGATTCGATGTATGTCACCACGATGGCACCGTTGGTGGTAACTCCGAGGGGAGAAGATCCTGCGCTATATATTCTCAAACAGGTGGCTGCAAAGGCGAAGGAAAACGCCAAGACGCTGGAGTTTGAGGCCACTGTGAGGGATGTGATGGGTTGCAGAGACATGAACATCCTGCTGAACTCTATTCCGAAAGGTATTAAGTTCTTCATGAAGATAGCGATGAAGATGTCGGGAATGTGGCCTCTGATTGACTACTTCACGGGCAACAAGGAAGTGAGCGTCATCACGGAATGCGATTTGTTCTTCAGCAAAAAGAAGATAGAAATCGAGCGCCAGCAGGTGATGGACGCAAGTCCTGATATGAACGAGAAACAGGTGAACGCCCTCTTCAAGGTGACAACATTCAACCCCTTCACGGCACTCTACGGAGACGACCGTCGCTGGCATCCTAAGGAGGCTAAGGGATTCGGTTTTAAGGTGGTGGGTGCGCTGGAAGAAGACGGTGAGGTGATAGACGTACTGTCCGGACAGAAAGACCGCACGAAGGTGACGATATTCGTGGTGGAAGACTCGTGGGGCATCAAACGTGTGGAATACACACATCCGATGGGAACGGGTATTCTGGAAGCAAAGAATGTGGGTCACGATGTGTATCTGCCTGTTTCCTATAAGTTGCGTCCGAACTATACGGGTCTGCCTGCAGACAGCCTGCAGAAACTCATCCGCAAGGAATTGGAAAGCGGAGAGAAAATCAAGCGCAGGGGTCGTAATATAATGAAGCGTGTGGACAAGCAACTGGACAAGAATCCGGATGCAAGTCCAGGTGTGACGTTCTCCTACAGAGTGAACTATCGTAATGTAAAGAAAGAATCTAAGGAGTGACGCAAACATCAGTTCATAACAAGATACGTGCCGTACTGTTCGATCTCGACGGAACGCTCATCGACACAGAGGACCAGTATACGGCAATCTGGGGGAAAATCGGGAAGAAGTATCATCCCGAACTGCCGGATTTCGCCCATCGTATCAAGGGTATGACTCTGCAGCGCATCCTCGATGCGTATTTCCCTGATGAGGAGACGAGGAAGGTGGTGGTGCCGGAACTCTATGAGCACGAAGGACGGATGGTTTTCACATTCTATCCCGGAGCGCTCGCTTTCATATCGGATTTGAGACGATGCGGTGTGAAATGTGCCGTGGTGACGAGCAGCAACCGCAAGAAGATGGAAACGCTTCGCAGACAGATAGCGGATTTCGACGAGTTGTTCGATGCTATCCTCACAGCGGAGGACTTCAAGGCAAGTAAGCCGGATCCCGACTGCTTCCTCACAGCGGCAGCGAAGCTTTCTTGCCAAAAGGAAGAATGCGTTGTCTTCGAGGATGCTCCCAATGGTCTTGAAGCCGGAAGGCGCAGCGGTATGTTCACCGTAGGTGTGCAGACAACGCTCACAAGGGAGCAGATAACTCCGCTTTGCGACTATGTGTTGCAGTCCTACGAAGGTTTCACGTTGGCAGAACTGGAGAGAATAACGGAAAAATCACCTGAGAGCGATGGGAAGGAATAAGTTTTCCGAACGCGAGATAAACACCATCCGCAAGATGTTGGCACGCAAGATGTCAGGCACGCGTTTCCAGCAGAAGATGGTGCGTCATGAGTTGCGTACCAAGTTCGAATTCAACATCTCGGATTTCGGCAAACAGGGTGAAGCCTTCGGACCGGAGCAGTTGGATATCTGTTTGGAGAAGGGAATCATACAGATACTGGACGAGGAGACGATAAAGGCGATGAAGTTCAAGAGATCCCGTTTGAGAATGACGTTCCGTCCCGCTACGGAGAATGACTCCTATTTCATTGCGCAGGGTTTCCACATGGCGATGCACTACAAGCGTTCGGAAGAGGAACTTGCACGTTTTGCGGAACTCATCTGCACGCGCGACGACGTTATCTATTGTGCCAAGAACACTCTCATCGCAGAATACAACGGAGAAATGGCCGGTATGCTTACAGCCTATGACGGGCGCTACTATCATGTAATGCGTGTGCGCACGATGAAGCTCATAAAGGAGTATTTCGGTACGGAGTTTCCCGATATGGAAGACGAAGCTGTGGAGGGAGAATACTATCTAGACAGTCTTGCCGTATGGCCTCAGTATCGTGGAGTAGGACTCGGAACCGCCCTCTTGGAACGAGGTATTGCTGAAGGACTTCGTCTTGGTCTCAATGTGACATTGACAGTAGACCCCAAAAACAAGAATGCCCAAAGTCTGTATGCTTCACTCGGTTTCGAACGTGACGGCGAACTATTCATCTTCGGAAAGAATTATTGGAAAATGACATATCATAAAATTAAAAATTAAAAGTTTAAAGTTAGAAATGCCATGAAACACCTACTTTCCCTGGTTTTATGCCTATCGTTTCTCACAGCATCCGCAGAGGTGCGTCTCACAGTTCGTGCAGACGAGGTGAAGTGTGCCGTCAGTCCCACTCTCTACGGATTGATGACAGAGGAAATCAACTTTTGCTACGAGGGCGGACTCTACAGTCAGTTGCTGCGCGACCCTCAGATGCGCGAGCGCGAGGGCGATCCCCGTCAGCGCAACAGAAGAAACGCCCCGTTGCGTTTCTGGCAATGGAACGATTCCATCAAAACGTGGACCAATCAGGGTTTCTGGGGCATTGCCGTGCGTCCCTCCACAGAATATCGCGGCAAGATGAAGACAGACGGAAAGGCTGTGATGAGTGTAGGTCTCCGTTCTACTGTGGACGGTACGGAATACGCTCAGGCTATCGTGTCTGCCTCCGATGCCGGATGGCTGGATTTCACCCTTAATACGGCCGCAAACATAAAGGAGACAAAGGATGTGGAATTCTTCTTGCAGTTTACGGGTGATACACGTTGCGCCTTGAACTATGTGTCGCTGACACCTGTGAGCAAGAAACAGGTGACGGTGAAGAGCGACCTCTATCGCACCGACCTCATGGATATGCTCCGTGAGATGCATCCCAAGTTCCTGCGATTCCCTGGCGGCAACTACCTGGAAGGCAACCGTTTCAGCGAGCGTTTCTGGTGGCAGCGCACTCTGGGTCCTGTGGAACTGCGTCCCGGACATCATTGTCCCTGGGGATATTGGTCCACCGATGGAATGGGACTGCTGGAGTTCCTCTGCTGGTGTGAAGAGATGGGTGCAGAACCCATTCTGGGTGTCTTTGCCGGTTACACTCTTCAGGGCGACTACGTAACGGGTAAGGCCTTGAACGGTTTCATCGAGGAGGCTCTCGACGAGATAGAATATGTCATTGGCGACGTTTCCACAGAATGGGGCGCACGTCGTGCTCAGGACGGTCATCCCGCTCCCTTCAA
>JAGDCM010000091.1 GCA_017958545.1 Bacteroidaceae bacterium
AATGTGGGCACAGCACCTCTCATCATCAATCAGGCATTTGCCTCCTGCGGATGCACAACGCCCGATTTCCCCAAGACACCTATCAAACCGGGTGAGAGCGGAACTATCGGTGTGACGTACAACGGACAGGGACGACCCTTCGGTCGCTTCACAAAAACTGTCACGGTACGATGCAACGGCAAGACGGAAGTGGTGCGTCTGACTATCGAAGGAGAAATGACAGAATAAAAATGTCTTTATTAACCCATAACCTAATATAATATGAAGAAGACACTTATCGTCATCCTCAGTCTTTGGATGGCTGTCTTTGCCGTGAACGCAAAGGGCAAGAAGAACGAGCGCCAGCTGACCGACCGCGAATACTGGGCAGCTCTCGCCTATCGCATGGCGGCTCCTGTGCTGGAGAATATGGCAAAGGGAGAACTGCAGAAGAACATGCAGCTGGAACTCTCTCCCACCTGGGACAATCGCGACAAAAAAGTGGCCTATATGGAATGCTTCGGTCGTCTGATGGCCGGCATAGCTCCCTGGCTCAATCTTCCCGATGACGATACGGCAGAAGGTAAGATGAGAAGCCAGCTGCGCGAGTGGGCACTCAAGGCCTATGCCAATGCCGTAGATCCCGAGAGCCCCGACTATCTCGGATGGAAGAGCGGCGGACAGACACTTGTGGACGGCGCCTATGTAGCAGAGTCGCTCTACAGAGGATGGGACGGTATCTGGATGCGTCTCGACTCTCTGACGAAGGCACGCTATATCAAAGAATTCCAGGGATTGCGACGCTATGATCCGTGCTACACCAACTGGCTCCTCTTCTCCGCTATGGAAGAATGCTTCATTGCAAAGGCCGGTGGCGATGCAGACTGGTTCAGAATACATCGCGCAATGGAGAAGATAGAGGAATGGTACGTAGGTGACGGATGGTATTCCGACGGTCCTTCGTTTGCTTTCGACTACTACAACTCATACGTCATCCAACCCATGTATGTGGAATGTCTGGAGATGATACGCCAAGTGAGAGGCAACGACAGTTGGACTGTAAGAACCTATGTTCCCACAACAGACAGAAACGAAGGTGCCAACTACCGCTATGCTGCCGCTTTGAAGAGAATGCAGAAGTTCGGTGTCATACTCGAGCGCCTTATATCTCCGGAAGGCACATTCCCCGTATTCGGTCGCAGTATTCCCTACCGTATGGCAACAATGCAGCCTCTGGCTCAGCTTGCTTGGCGCAAACAACTGCCCGAAGAACTGCACAACGGACAAGTGAGAGCCGCTCTCACAGCTGTTATGCACCGTATGTTCGACGGCAAGGGTGAAAGCAACTTCACAAAGGACGGATATCTCACTATCGGCTTTGTGGGCAGTCATCCCAACGTTGCCGACTGGTACACGAACAACGGCAGCCTCTATATGACCTCTCTCGCTTTCATGCCTCTCGGTTTGCCGGAAAACGACGACTTCTGGACAGCTCCCGCAGAAAAGTGGACAAGCAAGAAAGCATGGGAAGGCGACGACTTCCCCAAGGACCACAAGTGGAAGATAAACCGTCAGATACTCTATTGGGAATAAATGAGCATTATTCGGATTGACGAGGGCGTGGTGAGAAACCCGGAATGGCGCATGAATGCGCCCGTAAGTCTCACCATCGACGATGGAATGCAGATTGCCGTTGTAGGCGACAATGCTGCCGGCAAGACCCGTCTGGTGGAAATACTGACGGGACACTATCCTCTCCTGCTCAACGAGGTGCACTACGATTTTTCGCAGACACCGCGCCCCCTCATATCCGACAATCTTAAATATATCACATTCCGAGACAGTTACGGAGAAAGCGACGGTACATATTATCTTCAGCAGCGCTGGAACCAACACGATATAGACGAGAATACACCCACCGTGGGACAACTGCTCTCCAAGATTCCGGAAGCAGTACCGGGACTGAGGGAACGCCTCTACAGCATGTTCCACATGGAGTCGTTGCTGGATGAATATATCATCAGTATCTCCAGCGGAGAGCTGCGTAAATTCCAACTGACACGCGTACTACTCACCGCCCCGCACGTCCTTGTGATGGACAATCCGTATATCGGACTTGACGCAGAAGCGAGAGACCTGCTCACGGGTCTCTTCGAAACGATGATTAAGAAGTGTCAGCTGCTCTGCGTACTCATTCTCTCAAGGGACGATATGATACCTCATTTCGTCACGCATATCGTACCGGTGGAAGGATTGAATGTGCTCCCGATGATTAGGCGTGAGGAATACAGCCCGCGCAAACATTGGCGAGAGACATCGTCACACGAATTCACTACGGGTATGACATCGTGCAAGACACAGGTGATGCAACCCGAGATACTGCGTTTCACAGATGTCACCATACGATACGGGGAACGCACCATACTGAAGAATCTCAACTGGGTGGTGCGACAAGGTGAACGCTGGGCTCTGCGAGGTGAGAACGGTGCAGGAAAAAGCACTCTCCTATCCCTCGTCACTGCCGACAACCCACAGGGATATGCCTGCGACATATCACTCTTCGGACGCAAACGCGGCACGGGCGAAAGCATCTGGGATATAAAGAAGAGAATCGGCTATGTGTCTCCTGAGCTCCATCGTGCCTATCAGAAGGACATACCCGCTATCGACATCGTTGCTTCCGGACTCTCCGACTCTGTGGGGCTCTATCACCGTCCCACAACCTCCGAGCGCGAAAAGTGTCTTGTGTGGATGAAACGTTTCGGCATTGAAGCCATAGCATCCCGCACATTCCTGAAGCTCTCCAGCGGAGAACAACGTCTCTGTCTTCTGGCAAGAGCTTTTGTGAAGCAACCGGATTTGCTCATTCTCGATGAACCGCTTCACGGACTTGATTTGGGACGCTGCCTGATGGTGCAGCAAATCATTGATGAATATATGCAGGACTGCAATAAGACACTCATCATGGTGTCGCACTACGCAGAGGAACTTCCTCCCTGCATCACACACGAAAAGTTTCTGAAAAGGAACTAAGTCTCCCCTTAAAAATCTCTGTCTTTCAATACGGGGAACTTCTCTCTGAACGTGCGGAGCTTCTCCATATCAAACTCTGCCGTCACCACAGATTCGCTTCCCGTAGGTGCTGCTGCTATCACATTTCCATAGGGATATACCACCACCGTTCCTCCATCGTATTCACACACGGGGTCGTTGCCGATGCGGTTCACACCGAGCACATAGCTTTGGTTTTCCATCGCGCGTGCCTGCAACAGAACATCCCAGGCATGCTGTCGTTTGTTCGGCCACGAAGCCACATAGATGATGCAATCGTAGTCATCCAAACAGCGTCCCCACATCGGGAAACGCAGGTCGAAACACACTTGAAGCAGGAAACGCACACCTCGCCATTCGACAATGACACGCTCCTTCCCCGAAGTGTACGACATTGTCTCGCCTCCGTATTCAAACAGATGATGCTTATCGTAATACTTCACTCCTCCTTCTGCCTCCGGACGGACGAAATACATACGGTTGCGCCATTGTGCCACACCGTCTTCCACCACTCTCGTTGCAACACTTCCGCACACAGCTGCTCTGCGCTCCTCTGCCATACGTTTCATCCAAGCCAGCGTCTCTGCGCTCCAACGCGGCGAGAGACAGTCTTCCGGTTCTACAACAAAACCGGTATCAAACATCTCAGGCATCACATACAAATCCGCTTCCGTGCGAAGCATCATATCCTGAAAATGCTGCCTGTTTTTCTCAGGGGCAGCCCACAAAACATCTGATTGAAGAAGTGCTACTTTCATGGTGGAAAGATTTAAAAAAGTGGAGAGCGCCACACGTTTCTGGGCAGCGCTCTCCTGATTGTGATTGATTAGTTGTTCTCGGGACGGAGCTTGCGAACCACCTCAGCGGTACGCCACATCTCGCTCTCGTGGAGAGCCTTGAGCTCCTTCTCCAGACCTACACGGTAGTCGGGCTTGGAGTTAGCGTCGATAGAGATCTGAGCCTCGTTGCCGCACTTCACGCTGGCATAGAGCTTCTCCACAACGGGCTTGATAGCATCGTGGAAGGGGCCCATCCAGTCGAGAGCACCACGCTGTGCTGTAGTAGAGCAGTTGGCATACATCCAGTCCATACCCTTGGCAGCGAAGAGAGGCATCAGCGACTGTGTCAGCTCCTCAACGGTCTCGTTGAAAGCCTCAGAGGGAGTGTGACCGTTCTCACGCAGCACCTCGTACTGAGCCAGGAGCAGACCCTGAATAGCACCCATCAGAGAACCGCGCTCGCCAGTGAGGTCGGAGGTAGCCTCGCGCTGGAATGTTGTCTCGAAGAGATAGCCGCTACCGATACCGATACCCAGAGCCAGAGTACGCTCAAGAGCCTTGCCGGTGTAGTCCTGATATACAGCGTATGAGCTGTTCAGACCGCGACCCTCAAGGAACATGGTACGCAGTGATGTACCAGAACCCTTGGGAGCAACCATGATAACATCGATGTCCTTCTGGGGAACACAACCTGTGCGGTCGTTCCAAGTGATAGCGAAACCGTGAGAGAAATACAGAGCGTTACCGGGCTGCAGGCACTTCTGCAGTGTGGGCCATACGCTCATCACAGCTGCGTCAGAGAGCAGACACATAACGATGGTACCCTTTGTGGCAGCCTCCTCGATAGAGAAGAGTGTCTCACCCGGCTTCCAGCCGTCAGCAACAGCCTTGTCGTAGGTCTTACCCTGACGCTGACCGACGATTACATTGAAACCGTTGTCACGCAGGTTGCAAGCCTGACCGGGACCCTGCACGCCGTAACCGATTACGGCAATTGTCTCGTCCTTCAACACCTCACGAGCCTTCTCGAGAGGAAACTCCTCGCGGGTCATCACTTCCTCGATAACGCCGCCAAAATTCATTTTTGCCATTGTCTTTCTTTTTTAATGGTTTGGTTATTGTTTACTATATGTTTTCTCTTTTTATATTTCTCATTCAAAGAATATTATCCTCGACTGGCACACCACACTGCCGTCAGCTTTCTTCACCTCCACATCCTTTTCGCCGCGCTCTCCTTTCTGTACGTAGAACGAGAGTTCGTCACCCATTCTGGCTTCCGTCTTGTAGGCAATCTCGAAGCGCCTGATACCCTTCTCAAACTGTTCCAGAGGGAAGAGATTCAGAATGTGTTCCACATATTTTATGGAGTTGACGTGACCGTTGATATCAATGTCGCTGTATTGAGGTTGGAGAGTGCGCACGAGAGCGGCGTTGTTGAAGCGGTAGCGTCCGTGCCCCTCTATAGGGCATACGTTTTCCTCCTCGCTCACCACATAACGCAGGATATCTCCGTCGTAGAGCGTCATCAGGTCGCACGGTTTGCGCGTATCGATATCTATCATCGCCCACACGCTGCGTGCATATCCCATCGGTGTGCCGTCTTCGCGCAGGATGGAGAAGTTACGGTTGGTGAACAGCTTCATCACGCTCTCCACCCACGTGCGTATCTCTATGTTCTCATAGTTGCGCGGCATCTCCGTCATCTCTATCGACAGACGCGAGAGCACCCACGTGTGCTGTGTCTCGTTCAGCGCTCCGATGCCCCACCCCCTTCGTGTGGAGTGGTTGCCGGCTGCGTTGAGAAGGTGATTACCCAGCACACCCATGAATATCCTCCCCGTGAAGTCCACGTGGAAGGGTTCGACATACACCTTATGAGAATCTATCTTCTCCATGCTTCCTTATTTGTTCAGCTCACGCTGCTCCAGATACTGGTCGAGGTGTTCGATGCAGTCGCGTGTCACAGCGATGCGTCCCGAGCGTACGAACTGTCTCACGATACCCATCTCGTTGAGCGCTTCGAAGAGAGAGAGGATATCCTCCGTGAGTCCCTTCTTCTCCACGATGCTGAATGTGGGGTTCACCTCCACGATACGCGCTCCGTGATGACGCACAGCCTTGCTGGCGGCGGGGTTCTGCAGCAGACCCTCCGTACTTATCTTCAGCAGGCAGGCCTCCATGATGAATATCTCGTCGTCGGTGAAATAGTTAGCCTGCAACACATCGATTTTCTTCTCCATCTGCTTGCACAGCGTCATCACCATCTCCTCCGTGCAGAAACACGTGATGGTGTATTTGTGTACACCCGGAGTGGACGAAGCACACACATTGAGGCTCTCGATGTTCACCTGACGGCGTGTAAACACGGCTGTGATTTGGTTCAATATACCAGCAAAGTTCTCTGAGTATATGATGAGGGTATATAGTTTCGTTTCCATCAGCATTCTACGTTAAGTTGCATTTCATCCACAGCACGTCCGGGTGCAGTCATGGGTTCCACGTTGGCGTCGGGCTTTATCACAGCCTCCAGGAAGAAGGCTCCCTTCGTGTTGAGCATCTCCTGAATGGCGTCCTGCAGCTCTGCCCTGTCCTTCACAATGCGGTGAGGAATGTTGTAGGCCTCAGCCACCTTGCCGAAGTCGGGATTCACCATGGGAGTGAACGAGCGCTTGTGGTTGAAGAACATATCTTGCCACTGACGCACATTGCCCAGATAGCTGTTGTTGAGGAGTATCATCTTCACGGGAATCTGGTATTCCATGATGGTGCCGAACTCCTGTATCATCATCTGCAGACCTCCGTCGCCCATGAAGCAGCATACCGTGCGGTCGGGAGCACCGTATGTGGCACCCATTGCTGCGGGCAGTCCGTAGCCCATCGTACCCATACCGCCGGAAGTGGCAATCGAACGGGGCTTGTGGAACTTGTAGTAGCGCACCGACATCAGCTGGTTCTGACCCACGTCGGTCACCAGTATGGATTCCGAATTGGTGGCCTTTGCCACAGCGTGTGCCACCTCACCCATGAGCAGCGGACCGCTCGTAGGCTTCGTTGCGGGTGTTATCACGCGCTCTATTTCCTGCTGACGCAGCGGCTGGAACGATTCCTTCCAATCCGTGTGATCAGCTTCCTTAAGCAATGCCGTGATGGCGGGCAGCGTCTTCTTGCAGTCACCCACAACGGCCACCGTCGTCTTCACGTTCTTGTCTATCTCGGAGGCATCGATGTCCAGATGTATTATCTTAGCCTGCTTGGCATACTTGCTCAGATTGCCCGTCACGCGGTCGGAGAAGCGCATGCCGACTGCGATTATCACATCGGCCTCCTGCTCCTTGATATTCACGCTGTAGCTGCCGTGCATACCGAGCATACCCATATTGAGCTTGTGGTTGGAAGGCAGAGCGGAAAGTCCCAGCATCGTACGTCCGGCCGGTATGTCGGCTTTCTCGAGGAATGCCTTGAGTTCTTCCTGGGCATTACCCAGTTCCACACCCTGTCCCACCAGCGCCAGAGGTTTCTTTGCGCTGTTGATGAGTTCGGCAGCTGCCTTGATGGCTTCTTCCTTCGGTTCGGGAGAAGGCACGTAGGAACGTATGAAGTGCACGTCGGCGGGCTTGTATTCCACGAGGTCCGTCTGTGCGTTCTTCGTGAAGTCGAGAACCACAGGACCGGGTCTGCCCGAACTTGCGATAAAGAATGCACGGCTCACAGCCCATGCCACATCTTCCGCACGTCGTATCTGGTATGTCCATTTCGTGATGGGCTGTGCCACGCTCACGAGGTCCACCTCCTGGAAGGCATCGCTTCCCAGCATCGGGGTTCCCACCTGTCCGGCTATCACCACGATGGGCGTCGAGTCCATCATAGCGTCTGCCACACCTGTCAGCGTGTTTGTCACACCGGGACCCGATGTCACCAGCGTCACACCCACCTTGCCGCTCACTCGGGCAAAACCTTCTGCTGCGTGTGTGGCGGCCTGTTCGTGGCGCACCAGCACGTGTTCAAAACATTTCTTCTCTCCTCTTGTGTAGTCGTAGAGAGCATCGTAGGTGGGCATGATAGCTCCGCCCGGATAACCGAATATGGTGGTTACGCCTTCATTCTTCAGCGAAAGCATCAATGCCTCTGCACCTGTTACCTTTTCTGCCATTATATTTTTAAGCCTAAAACTCTAAACTCTCAAATCTCAAATCTCAACTATTCTATTATCCTCACACCGCCCTTATCGGCAGAGGCAACACTCTGAGCATACGCACGAAGTGCCTTCGACACCACGCGGTTTCTCTTCAGGGGCTGCTGCGGACGTGCAGCGAGTTCCTCGTCGGAGAGCTTCACGTTGATTGAGCGGCTTGGGATATCGATGACGATGATGTCGCCGTCCTTTATCTTACCGATATTGCCTCCGCTGGCAGCCTCCGGTGAGATATGTCCGATGGAGAGTCCCGATGTACCGCCCGAGAAGCGTCCGTCGGTGATGAGGGCGCATTCCTTACCCATGTGCATCGACTTGATGTAGCTTGTGGGATACAGCATCTCCTGCATACCGGGTCCTCCCTTGGGGCCCTCGTGTGTGATCACCACGCAGTCGCCCTTCTTCACCTTGCCGCCGAGTATTCCCTCGCAGGCATCCTCCTGTGAGTCGAACACCACAGCCGGTCCCTCGAAGTGCCACAGCTCAGGAGCCACACCTGCGGTCTTCACCACGCAGCCGTCCTGTGCTATGTTGCCGAAGAGCACGGCCATACCGCCGTCCTTGGTGTAGGCATGCTCGATGTCACGGATGCAGCCCTCGCTGCGGTCTGTGTCAAGTGTCTCCCACTGTGCGTTCTGCGAACCCATCTTCGTGGAGAACTTACCGCCAGGCGCACTTCTGTAGATGCGCTCTGCCTCGGGATCGATGCTCTCGCCCGTGATGCTGTATTTCTTGATGTCCTCACCCAGTGTGGCACCGTTCACTCTCTTGCAGTCGAGATTGAGCAGACCTCCCTTGGCCAGTTCGCCCAGGATGCCGAGGATACCGCCTGCGCGGTTCTCCTCCTGGATGGAGTATTTCTGCCAGTTGGGTGCCAGCTTGCAGAGGAATGGTACCTTGCGCGAGAGGCGGTCGATGTCCTGCATCTTGAATTCCACCTCGCCCTCCTGTGCCACAGCCAGCAGGTGCAGCACAGTGTTGGTGCTTGCTCCCATGGCGATGTCGAGCGTCATTGCGTTGAGGAAGGCCTCGCGTGTAGCTATCGAACGTGGCAGCACACTCTCGTCGCCCTCTTCGTAGTATTTCAGAGCGTTCTTCACTATCAGCTTGGCTGCGTCGCGGAAGAGCTGCACGCGGTTCACATGTGTGGCCAGTATGCTGCCGTTGCCGGGCAGTGAGAGGCCGATAGCCTCCGTCAGCGAGTTCATCGAGTTGGCTGTGAACATACCCGAGCACGCACCGCATCCGGGGCATGCACACTGCTCCACCTCTGCCAGCTCCTCGTCGCTCACGGTGGGGTCTCCGCCCTTGATCATCGCTGTGATGAGGTCGGCGTTCTCGCCTTTGTACTTACCGGCTTCCATCGGACCGCCGCTCACGAACACTGCGGGGATGTTGAGCCTCATGGCAGCCATCAGCATACCGGGCGTCACCTTGTCGCAGTTCGAGATGCATATCATGGCATCTGCCTTGTGTGCATTCACCATATACTCCACCGAGTCGGCTATCACGTCGCGCGAAGGCAGCGAATAGAGCATACCGTCGTGACCCATGGCGATACCGTCGTCCACGGCGATGGTGTTGAATTCGGCTGCATAGCATCCCAGGGCCTCTATCTCGGCTTTCACTATCTGACCTATCTCATGCAAATGAGTGTGTCCGGGCACGAACTGTGTGAACGAGTTGACAATGGCGATGATGGGTTTGCCGAACTGCTCCCTCTTCATTCCGTTTGCCACCCACAGGGCGCGGGCTCCTGCCATGCGTCGTCCTTCCGTACAGACTGCACTTCTAAGCTGTTTTTTCATATATTCAGAGCGTCTTTTTTGTGTTTATTACATAATATCGGGCGCAAAGGTACGAAAATTTGTTTAATTAAAGAGGATAATATGCAAAGATTATGGATTAAAGACCGTAATTTGTCACCTATCTGCTCCTATCTTCCGATATTTTTCGTATATTTGTACTCGAAAATCAACAATAATCTATAACCATTAACCCATAACCATTAACCAAAACATGTCCCAGCGTTTCATTCTCAACGAAGTCAGCTACTTCGGTGCCGGCGCCCGCAAGGAGTTGCCGGAAGTCATTTCCCGTATGAATCTCCACAAGGCTCTCGTCTGCTCCGACAAGGGCCTCATCAAGGTGGGTACCACCAATATGGTCACCGACGTCCTCGATGCCGCAGGATTCCCCTACGACATCTATTCCGAAATCAAGCCCAACCCCACCGTCACCAATGTGAAGCAGGGTGTCGAGGCCTTCAAGGCATCCGGTGCCGACTGCATCATAGCCATCGGAGGCGGCAGTTCGATGGATACCGCCAAGGGCATCGGCATTGTGGCCAACAACCCGGAATTCTCTGATGTTGTGTCTCTTGAGGGCTGTGCTCCCACCAAGCACAAGAGCGTGCCCATCATCGCCCTTCCCACTACGGCTGGTACGGGTGCAGAGGTCACCATCAACTACGTCATCATCGACGAGGAGCGCCAGGCCAAGATGGTGTGTGTCGACCCCAACGACATACCCGCCGTTGCCATTGTCGACCCCGAACTGATGTATTCGCTCCCCAAGGGTCTCACCGCTGCTACCGGTATGGATGCCCTCACCCACGCCATCGAGGGCTATATCACCAAGGGTGCCTGGGTGATGTCCGACATGTACGAACTGCAGGCCATCAAGATGATTGCCGAGAATCTGCCTCTCGCTGTCGATGAGCCCACCAATCCCAAGGGTCGCGAGGCTATGGCCCTTGCACAGTATATCGCAGCACAGGCTTTCTCCAATGTGGGTCTCGGCCTCGTTCACGGTATGGCTCATCCGATGGGTTCCCTCCACGATGTGCCTCACGGCGTTGCCAACGCTCTGCTGCTGCCCACCGTCATGGAGTTCAACATGCCGGAGCGCATTGAGAAATTCGGCATCATAGCTCAGCACATGGGTGTCGACACCACGGGTATGACTCCCCAGCAGGCTGCTCAGGCTGCCGTCGATGCTGTGAAGGCATTGTCCATCCGCGTGGGCATTCCCCAGCACCTCAGCGACCTCGGTATCACGGCTGCTGACATCCCCGCTCTGGCCGACCAGGCTCTTGCCGATGTCTGCACTCCGGGCAATCCCCGCGATGTTACACTGGAGGATATTAAAGCTCTCTACACCAAAGTATTATAATAGAGTAATAAATCTTTCCTTAAACACAAAACGGCAGCCTCAAGGTTGCCGTTTTTGTTTAGTAGACAAGTCGATACTATCAGTAAACAGTAAACAGTAAACCGTAAACGGTAAACCATCATCCCTCAGACATCATCCATCTTACATCTTACCTCTCTTCACCACTTCGGCGGGAGGACGATGTTATCCACACCGTGAGCCTTCTCAAACAGCGGTGATATCTCCTCGTCGGTGAATCCTGCGATGCCGCAGCCGATGCGCGTCACGAGGAACGTCTGTTCCGGATGCTCCCTGGCGTACCTTATAAAATCATCCACATACGGGCGTATGGTCTCCACCCCGCCCTGCATTGTCGGGATGGCGTAGCTCTGCCCCTGCATACCTACACCCTGCCCCATGACGGCCCCGAACTTGCGATAGGCCACATACGCCGCACCACCTCCGTGCATTCCCTTCAAGTTGCTGCCGAACACGAACACTTCGTTCGGCTGCAGTTCCGTGATAAACTCCGGTGTTGTTCTTCTCTCCATATATTCTTCCATGATAAAGTCCATACCTCCGTAATCCGCTTCCGCCATTGAGTCCGCCGCAGCCGATACAGGCATCGGCATCCAGGGCTCGCACACGGGAGACTCCTTTTGCAGGAAGGGCCTCTCGTCCATCACCTCCGGCATATCCAGATCCATGTCGAAATGCTTCTTGAAGTACGGCACGATGATCTGCTCCTTCAGTTTCATGTATTTCTGCGATATGGCCGAGGGGCTCATCCCCATCTCGGCAGCTATCTCCTTCGACTTGAACCCCTGCAACAGCAGCATGTTGATTATCAGCCTCTCCTGACGGTTCAGCGGAGCGTGGTCGCACACATCCTCCACCATACGTGCAAACTGCGTCCGCAGGTCGCTGTTCATGTCGAACGACGTCAGGTAGTCCTCGAATGTGATGCTGCCGTACTCCTTGCGGTACCACTTCAGGGCGTCCAGCACCACGTAGCGGAAACCGTTGATAAACCATGTCCTCAGACTCACACTCGGAGCATGGTCCTCCAGCGGTCGCCAGTCGTGCTCCATCAGATAGAGCGCGTACTGGTGCGACAGCGACATGAAGTCCAGGTTTTCCTTCTCGTGCAGCTGGTAGCGCTGGTCGAAGATGTTGTATGCCACGCGGCAGTACCCGTAGAAGTACTTACGGATGATGTCGGCGTCGCCCTCGCGGAAGCCCCTGATGATGTCCTTGTCTGCAAGCGTCTTGTGGTACATGTTCTGTATTTTTCTGCAAAAATAAAAAAAAATCCTCACCTGTGCTTAATTTTTTCCGAAAAGCTTCTTTAAAGAGATAAAGACATGTCGAAAAAAGAGTATTAACAGATTAAAAACGTACTATTATGAAGAAGCAGAATGATTCCGGGAGCAAGCGTGTATTCAATCTTATCATCGTCGACGAGAGCGGTTCGATGTCCATCATACGCCAGCAGGCCTTCAGCGGCATGAACGAGACGCTGCAGACCATCCGTCAGATGCAGGAGCGCTTCCCCCAGCAGGAACAGCGTGTCACCCTTGTCACCTTCGACACCGGCCGCACCACCTGGCACTACGACAACCTTCCCTCCTCCGCCACCCACGACCTCAAGTGGGACGACTACTGCCCGGGCGGCGGCACTCCCCTCTACGATGCGATGGGCACCGCCATCTCTAAGGTCAACGCGCAGGTGTCCGAGGGCGACAATGTGCTGGTCACGGTCATCACCGACGGCGAGGAGAACAGTTCCCGTGAGTGGACGCTGAAGATGATACGCACCATGATTGAGAAGCTTAAGAAGCATAACTGGACCTTCACCCTCATCGGCACCGACAATCTGGATGTGGAGACGATGGCCCGCTCCTTTGCCATCGACGAGCACTTGGAGTTCCAGCAGGACGAGGCCGGCACCAAGGCTATGTTTGCCCGTGAGCGCCGCTCTCGCGCACGTTACAACTGCTGTGTCTCCGAGGATGTCGCAATGCCCGCTGGTTCGTTCTTCGAGGAAGACTGACCCGAAAAAACATTCGTGTCACATTTGTCACGAAACAAAGAAATGCCGTCCGATTGGGCGACATTTCTTTTTAAGTTGACAAGTAGACAAGTAGACAAGTTGACAAGTCGTTTCTCATTTATCATTTATCATTTGTCATTTAGGCGTAGCCGCAGCCCGTATTTCCGTAAATCCGCAGTTCCGTAGATTCGTTTTCCCTGGTTAGGCCGCAAAAATACGGCAGAAAGAGAGTGGTGTTATGTCGAGGTTATTGATCTAAACTATTCGGATTCAGAAGGAAGTCGAATAACCCTATGATTAAGAATCCGTTGTCATTATAATAGGGCATGATGTCATCTTTGACGACAATGACACGTTTGAAAGCGTCCTTTATCGCTCTTAGCGAGGCTTCCTCCTGCTTTTTCTTGTCGTCATCATCCATATTGAATGCCGACTGAATGTAATAGCGATAATAGCCTTTATTGGCCACAAAGTCTATTTCCAGGTTACGTCGGATATTCTGTCCATTTGCGTTTGTTCCCCAGGTTTCAACAAGTCCGACATCTACCTGAAAACCGCGCATGCGCAGTTCGTTGTATATCACATTCTCCATGATGTGGTTCTCTTCTTGTTGACGGAAACTCAGTATGGCACCTCTCAGACCCATGTCTGAGAAATAGTATTTGGTCTCAGCTCCAATATATTTTCTGCCTTTCACATTATACCGCAATGCTTCCTCCACCATGAACGAATCCTGCATATAGCCTATGTAGTCCTTAACGGTGTTATGCGAAATACTGACATTCTCCACACTCTGAAAGGTATTACTGATACGCTTCGGATTGGTGGAGGTGCCAATCCCCGACGCCAGTATCTGTACCACTTGCCGTAGCCCCTCCTCGTTTCGCAGATGATGGCGTTCTATAATATCCCTGAAATAGGTCAGTTCGTAAATATTTTGCAAGTAGTCAATTTTCTTTTCTTTGCTGTCCATCAGCGCCACTTGCGGCAGTCCGCCAAAGGTGTAATACTCACGCCACGCCGTTTGCTTGTCGCCCCCAATAGCATCAAAATATTCGGAGAAAGATAATGGCCACACCCTCACTTCATCTCCACGTCCGCGAAACTCTGTCACCACATCTTTTGACAGGAATTTGGAATTGGAGCCCGAAACATATACATCCAATTGCGGGTTATGCATCAGGCTGAGCAGCACTTCCACGAAGTTGTCGACCAGCTGCACCTCGTCCAGTATGACATAATAGCTGCTGCCATCCTTGCTGATATGGTTGTCAATATAGTCAAGCAAAGCATCAGGATTACGCAGCGGCTTACTACGCCTGTCGTCAAGCGACACTTCAATAATGTGATTGCCGGGAATACCTTTCTCTATAAGATAATTGTGAAACAGGTTGAACAGCAGGAACGACTTGCCACATCTTCTCCCACCAGTCACAATTTTAACGAGTCCGTTCCCTTGTCCGGCAATCAATTTATCAAGGTATCTCTTTCTTTGAATGGTCATCATGCGTTGATATTTTTTGTGGGCAACCACGAATTTTGTCTGCAAAATTACAAACAATATTTTAATTTCTCGCCAATTCTTGCATTTTTTTGCAAAATTAGCAAGAATTTGTTAGTTCTAGAGACTATAACCTAACTTATCAAAGAGGGCTTTTCCCTTATAGTGCACAGCCGCAGCCCGTATTTCCGTAAATCCGCAGTTCCGTAGATTCGTTTTCCCTGGTTAGGCCGCAAAAATACGGCAGAAAGAGAGACATTAAACATCAGCCTTCAGACCAAATTTATCTCATTTATCATTTATCATTTATCATTTAGCGAATGCGTTACGGAATGTGGGCTGGTCGCAGAGCGACTTGAAGCGTTGTGAGGCGAGAGCCTGCAAGCTTGTTTGTGAGGGCTCGCTCACATGGCTCCAAACATGAACGATAGTTCAGCCCATTGAGACGACATTTCTGTGATTTCTGTGATACCCCCTTCATTTCCCCCGTTATCGGGGGACAGAAATGTGTGACATTTTCGAGCCTTTCGCGTCTTTCGATGTTATCAAAGATTTATCCGTGTAAATCCGTGAAATCCGTGGTCTTATCTTACGCTCCCCTTTAGGGGGCTCGGGGGCCGTCTTTATCGGCTAGCGAATGCGCTTAGCTTTTCTATTGCCCTCGAATGTTTTTCGAAAATTCTTTGTTTCACTTCTGTTGTTTTGTCGTTTCTTGCCAGATTGTCGAGCAGGTCGTTCTTCTTGACTGCGATAGCAACGGCGTTGTTTGAGTCAATTATCCTGTCCAGGTATTCACTATATGGCTGATTCTTTTTGTGCGTGAGCAACGAGAGCGCTTCCACAACATCTCTCTCTGCCCCTTTGTCTGCGATGTCTTGCAATGTATAGTTTGTGTCTTCAATGACATCATGAAGAAGACCGGCGACGATTTCTTTGTCGTTTTGTCCTCTGAGGCCTACTCTGAGGGGATGCAGGATATAGGGCTTCCCGTCCAAATCGACCTGCCCTCTGTGTGCGTCCAACGCCAAATATAAAGCTTCCTCAATGCTCATTGTGTATCTTTCTTATTTCTTATCTCGTCGTACTTCTTAGTTCTTAGTTCTTACTTCTTATTTCTTATTTCTTACTTCTTATTTCTTACTTCTTACCTCTTACCTCTTACATCTTACTTCCTCCTAGCCAGCTCCTTGCCAGCTATCAGCTACCCACGCTCATAGAGCATGGATGGGTATGGCTAGGACGAAGGAAGGACGTGGGTAAGACGTGGGTATAGTCTTTCAGAAGGCAGGCACGTATCAGGCACGTATCAGAGTGCAATAAGGAATTCCTTATAGAAGCCTAAAATCAGGGTGAAATATATTTGACACGAGCAAGCCCGAAGTTAACCTCCGAAAAATTTTCTCGTGACATCCGCGACATTCGGGACATCGTTTTTTGTGTGCCTTACCTCATCCTTCAGCCTTCAGCCTTCATACATCATACTTCAGCCATCTTACATCTTTTGTCTATGAATCCTTAACAACGTGCATTTTGTACACGTTAATGGCTTATACTTTGAAAGAGTATTATGCAAAATTTGCATATTACTATCACCATCTGAACCTGTCGGAATTTCCGATATGTTGAGTGGTATTCGCAAATTTTGCGACGCCCCTCAGCCATCAACACGCAAAAAATGCGTGTCGCAAATGTCGCAAGAACAGAACGGCCGCTGATTTTTTCAGCGACCTTCCCTCTTACTTCTTACATCTTACATCATAGTGGTCGAAGCTGGAGATGTATTTCAGCATTGATTTCTCTAAAGAAAAGGGAACGGGAGGCTCCACTTTCGTGGTACACCCCCCGCATGTTGTATTGAATCTGTCACTTCTTCATATCCCTTACAACGCCCATAAACAAGATTTGATTGTATTCACCACTAATGGCAAACCCGAAGGGTCTGTCAATCCTCATTGTTACCCTTTGGGGAATATCATCTGGTGGAGGGCAGCAACCCACTCCTTCTGCAAATGTAATAGCAGCAGCTTCTGTACCCTCTTCTTTCACATCTATGACGCATTGCTGTTTTATCTGGCTGACATAAAGTGGCCAATTTGTCATATGCGGAAATGCATCTTCCCTGTAAAACATTTCATCAAGTCCTAAATTTGAAAGAATCTCCCTAAATGACAGTGTATTGTCAAACTTAAAGCGTGGCATATATAGATCCACTTCACGCCAATCTGTGGTTTTGTAAAACCAATTTTCATTGCTTACAATGTCTTCTACGGCGTTTCCTTCTTTGGGAAGAATCAAAACCATGCTGTACCCATGAGTTTTATACGGCAAACGTATTAATTGATATCTTCTGGTCTCGGCATATCGAGCATCTTCAATCTCTTGATACATCATATCAACCTCAGATTCTGACCCATCTGCATTGTGGAAGGTATCTCTTTCTGTGCAATCCGGGTCAAATGGTGATTCCCATTTGGCCTTCATGTATATGGCATCAAGTACTAGCATCAATACGCTGCCGCTCAGTTCGGTGTCAAGATTTCTTATCATCTGGTGCGTCTTGTCCGACACCCAATTGTCAATCTTGAGTTTTGTCTCTGCCGTTTGCTCAAAGTCGACATCGTGTGTTTCTGTATCATACACATCCTTTATATAATCGAGAAACTCCTTTTTTATCGCTCCAATTGCCTTGTTGTACCAAATACTCGTGGCGTGTACCAATTTGCAATTCTCATTGTCAACATTTTTAATATTGCCACGAAATCCGGATATAATCTCGTCGATTTTATCATATAGTTCACCATTAACATCCATTCCCTTTTGCAGGATTTCAAGAATAAAACACAGACCTGCAGGTGAATAAACAAAATTGCTGTTTTTTCTCCGCATCAATGCACTTGCAATGGTAGAGACGAAGCTATAGTTCGAGTATGGTGATGGTTCACCGCCAAGAGGCGGTAACGGAATTCCCATTAAAGGTTCTGGCGGTTCCTGCATTCCCATCTCTTGCTCTTCAACTATGTCTTGCTCTTCAGATATGCCTTGCTCGACAGGTTCCCCAGAGATTTTTTTGCGCAGTTCTTCCTCGCCCATTATTCCTTCCAATACGACAGGTTTTCCTTCCCTTTCTCGTTTGTCGATGGAATCTTTGAGGTAACGCAACTCGGATTCACATTTCGGACATGTGCCCGGACAATCTCCTTTGTGCGTACAGTCTTCTACTTCAAACGGTATATCATTGGCACCTGCAATTCTCTTACGCAATTCTTTTAATGCCTGGCATATTTTTTTTCCTAATTCCATATCTAATGTTCTTTTATGATGTATGTAAATCTTTCAATATCTCTAATGCCCATTTCTTGAAGGGACAATACACTTTTCTCCACATCCTGTTCATTATTGAATCTTGGTATTAGAGGAACTCTTACCGTCACTTTGGCGTTGTTCTTTATCAGGTATTGCAGATTCGTCTTTACTAATTCATTGTTTTTCCCAGTATAGGCTCTATATATTACAGGATTCATATCTTTTATATCAACAATCCAGTGGTCAACAGCATTCTCCACCGCTTCGACAAAAATCTTCGAAACGTTTAGTGATGTCTCTATATTGATTTTCCATTTCTTGCCGTTCTTCTTACAGAGATTATAGAACTGGAGTATGTCTTTGTATGACACAAGTGGTTCCCCACCTCCAAATGTCACTCCACCACCTGTAGCCCTGAAATAGAGGTCATCTTTATCCACAGCTCTAAACAATTCTTCTGGAGAGAAGCGTTTCCACACTCCTTCTGGTGACAATGCTTGCGGATTAAGGCAGTATTTACAGTTGAGCGGGCAACTGTGAAACGCCACAAGAGTCGTCACTCCTGTGCCATCCACACCTATACGGTGTCTGCTAAGTCCTATGAGAGCGGAAGACGTCATTGATTATTATAGGGCATCCTGTATAATGTATTGATTTATATTGAAGAGAGTATCTTTTCTTTTAGTTGTACTATCCCTTGCGAATTATCGAGGTATTCAGCTATAGCTAGCATGATTCCCCAGCCGAGCAAAGCCACTAACGTCGTTGTCGCAACTACTATAATGAGGAAAGTAAATGTCCCACTGGCATAGAACATCAGGAATACAATAATAAATAAACAAATGTCCACTATATAATTGCCAATAAGCCCTGAATAGAACATTATTGCAAGGATTACGATGCTTATTAGTACTCCTATCCACGTCATGTTGTTCTGCATGTTATCATCCAGAATGTAATAAGAAACGATAAGTAGCCCCAACCAGAGAGCGAAGCAGAAGATAAAAGTGCATTTTAGTAGAATACTTTCTTTATTGCTAATAGCCTGAATCTTTTCTGTCAACTCCTTCACCTTTTTCTGGTGCTCTGCAATTTGCTTTTCATCTAATATCCTCAATTGAAAATCATTCTCAATGCAACTCAGGAATACGTTTCTGCTCATTCCTTCTCGTTTTGTTTCTTTCTCTTCAAGATAGAAATGTTGTACGCCGTTAGCATCCTGTCTTGTTTTATGAAAGGAATATTTTCGAGGCCATCGCAAAGCTGACCATTCTGCCAGTGCTGCATAGGAGTCAAAGACCTTTGTCTGGAAAGAGTCCTTTGCTATCAGTACAAGTTTCATTCCCAGACCTACAATATACTTCATCGTTAGTTCCATATTGGAGTTGTATTTTCCACACTCCAGGTCTTTGATGATATATGTCGTCTCGTTTATTCGCTCAGCCAATTCTTCTATAGAAATGCCTGTCTTCTCCCTTTTCTGTGCCATCAACACAGACAAATGTTCGCTGTTTGTCATTTACCCTTGTATAAATTAATAATATTCATACCCATTTCATATAAGTGTGAATCTTTGATACCATTTACAATTTTATTAACAATATCATTTGGTCTTATCAGTTCCTTAGGAGTAAATGGAATGTCATCTCCTCTGAAATGCCACCATGAAGGAGTTTTCTTATGACCATCAGGTTCTATTCCTATGTCCTTAAGTTCCTGAGCGTAACTATCTGCGAATTGTATCATGTCACCTTGCAGTTCAAGGAACATCCTTATGCGACAACCATTGTGGTCGTAATTCCAAAGAGTATCATAGCACAGGGTAAGCATTACTTTATCCGGCATTGTCTCAAAAGTGTAGTACACATAATCATCGGTTGCCTTAGACTTTGTTCTGATGCCAAGTTTATAACCCTGTTCTCTGAACAAGGGTATTAATAAGTCTTTGTCTTCGATTGGTTGCCAAATATGTTTTATTAAATTCTTCCTTAATTCTGCAAGGCGATTTATTTTCTGTCTATTTTCATCATTAAAATAGAACAAGAATTCTTCTTCGTTCATAGAATGGGTTACATTATAAATGTTCTGAATAAAATCTTGTAATAGCATCAAACCTTTAGGCTGTGCCGAGATGATGTAAGAAGGTAGGTTCTTCTCAATCGCTTTAGCAAACTCCTCGTGAGTAATGTTAATAAACCCCATGTGAGTCGGGTTTGTACTCCAAAGAGAAAGCACTACCCCTCTTTTATTTTCATCGGGCACTTCTGGCTTCCCCCAATAGAGGTCAAGACGATTGTAAAGTCTAGCATACACCTTGTTTTCTATAATAATTGCCTCATTCTCATTTTGTAGCAATAAATCTATACGCTTCAAATTTCCTTTTTCATCTGGAACGGTCTCTTCACGAAGAACAGAAAAAGATGCCATCTGAAGGGCTGGCTTATGTGATTTCTTGCTGATGAGTTCCAGTAAAGTGTCAATAAACAGACGCGACATTCCATGTGATGCCTTGGGATTGAAAAAATATAGATAGATAAAAGACCAATGGTTTTCTAAGTGTTCTATACCGGCAATATCAAAAAGCGTCTCTTTGCGAACGGCCTTCATTGGAATGTGGTTGAGACCCTTTAGCCAATCAGATAATTCTTCAAGTGACAAATCTTTTCGTTCCATACCATCTTCTGTTTTTCAAGGTCTTTGGTACATTCAAGAATCTTGGATAACCATTCATTAATGAAACTTAAGGACTTTTTTCGCCCCAAATTTACGAAATCTTTTTCAATGATCTTTTGTGTTTGATGATGTCCACTATTGTGCTGTACTTAATTCGGAAATGAGATTAAACACCTCATCCATGAAGCCCTTTAATTGAGCCGTTTGCTCTTCTAGTGTAAGCTTGTCAAACCATTCTTCATAGGTCTCTTTACCATCTATATAATCAAACCAATAGGCATCGCCTTCTTCATAAGGAGCTGATGAATATTTGCCATCAGTCAAGTCTTTCGCCTTGGCCAAAAGAGTGCATATAGACTGTCCCCAATTTTCTTTTTTAGAGAAGCCTATGCAGATAGTTGGTATTTCTTCACTAAAATATATACCGACCCATCCCCACGCCTGTATCTTACTCTTCTTTAGATTTATTTCAAAATTGATACCTGCAACACTGTGGTCAGTGTATTTGTTATCATAAGTCCGTCCTTGATTATAAACACTGATAGAATATTTATCCTCGTCTCTTTTGCACAGTTTATTAAGGATTTCAATCAGTTGATATAAGCTGTAAATACCTTCTATATTCATAGGCTTTGTAAAATTAATAATGCTACAAACACTCCTTAAATATGCACGATAACCCTCTATGAGCGATTGCTCCTCTTTATCCTCTACATTAACAAGACCCAAATGGCGATAAAAATCTTCCCATGTTCTTATGGGATATTTTTGTTCAGGGTCTGGCTGCGGAATAATATAATTGGCAATATACCCGAATCTCTCTGGCGTTACTCCAAAAGATTTTTCGTACTGGCCAAAATGATGGTTCTGGTCATTAATCTTGTTTTCAATGATATAAAGAACATTGTTGTTGTGGATAATGAAATCTGGCCGCGAATCATCTTTTGACACCTCTCTCAAGATTTCTATCTCTTCAGAAATTTGCATTTCGGGAAAGAAAAAGTGAAGGAAGGCATCCCTAAAAGAAAGACACGTATGACACATTGCCCACGTCACATCGGAGAGAGCATTCTCGCTGTACAATCTGTATGATATATTCTCTAAAAAATCCTTTATTTTTCTACCCATTCTACATAGAAATTTCAACTCAAATTTCTTTTCTAACCCCATCGATTTCGATTGGGTTAATTATCCATATATGGTATCTTATTATTTTTTTCCGCCCCAAATTTACGAAATGTATTTCAATTATGGTCTTATCCCATTGATTTATTCTCCTTTTAACAACTTGACAAGGTACTCATATGCTCGCTCATGTTTTTTCACCAAATCGAAATGACCATACTTCTTACCTCTTTCCAGGTTGTGGGAAAGGTCGTTCAACTTAACTCTTAAAGCTAACTTATTGTCAGACCCCGCTATCCTTTCAACATATTCCCAATACGTTTCCCCGTCGCTTCGGGTAAGCAACTTCAACGCTGCGATTACCTCATCACTTACACCCTTTTCTTCAAGCTGAGAAAACGACACATCTGTGTCTTCTACAACATCGTGCAAGAAACCAGTCACCATTTCCTCGTAGTTCTGTCCCATCAGCCCCACCTTCAAAGGGTGCAGTATATAAGGACTTCCCTCTAAGTCTTTCTGGTCTTTATGGGCATTTGCAGCTAAACAGATTGCGTCTTCAATTGTTATCATTTCGACATAGACGGTTTCATGGTGTTAGTTTCGGTTTTCAACGCAAAGATAATAAAATTAGTAGACAAGTGGACGAGTTGACAAGTTGACAAGTTGTTACTTTTGGGAAAATGATAGAAATATATTGATTTTTGAAGGATTTTTTTCAAATTGTCGATTGTAATTAACTTTTCCTTTCACACAGCGTCCCTTGCTTGCATATACCTTGCTCCTTCCTTGCATATACGAACGACGGCGGAACGACCTTCCTACGACCTTGGAACGTCCTTCCCATACTGTTGTCATACTGTTAGCAAGGCTTTGGCAAACCCAAACAGCTTGGTTGGGCGAACGAAGGGTTTGCTAACTCCTTGCCAAGTCCTTGCTAAGTCCTTGCCTAGGGTTTACCTATGTGAATAGCTCAGAATGAGAACCTAAACGAAGAAGCTCTATTACATCATTCCGCTCGTCATACCAAATAAGAAGGAAATCTCCCAAGATATGACACTCCATACAACCCTCGTAGTTTCCTTTAAGCATGTGAGGACGAAAGATAGAAGGTATGGGCTCCTCGTTAATCAGCATATCAATAATCACCTTCAAAGCCTCTATCTTTTTAGGCTGATTACGATAACGCTTGTAATCCTTCTTAAACTGTCCGGAGGGAAAAACCTTCTTCATTTCTTTTTGTGCGGCTTCTGTGTCTCAAGGGCCTCAAACAGTTCGTCTGCACTGCCATAGAGCTCATCTGCGGGATATTCCCTGCGCGATTTCGCCTCTGCTATAACGCTCTGTGTCAACGCGTTGGGCTCATTACAAACAACCTCCAGCAGAACACTTTCTACATAATTATTCAGCGTTCTGTTCGCTAGTCTTGCATTACGTCTGAGTCTTTCAAGCAAATCCGTCCTCAGTCGAAAAGATGTAGGTTTTCTTGTTATAGGGTCCATTTTTGTAATACAATTAAATACTTTTCAATGCAAAGGTACACTTTTTTCTCAAAATAGTAAAGGTTAATGATTATTGTTTATTGATTATTGAAGGCTTTTTAATCGTTTGCACTCGAATATTTGCTGCTGTGCACTCCAACACTTTTTCCTCTGCACACGAAAAAGTTTTCTTCTGCACTCCGGCAAAAAATCGAATACACAAAATATTCGTTTCGCGGATGTAGCAAAAAAGGATTCGGCAAGTTTTAAGCACAGATTTTGCAAAAACACGTATTTAAGCGATTTTTTTTATTTTTTTTCGAAAGAATCCATTTACCCGTTTTTCGACAAAATCCTATTAAAAAAAATAGCTTAAAACCCACATTTATAGCCCATTCCGAGCGGTTCCAACATTTGCTCATCGTATAAATAATATATGTATGGGAGCATTTGTCCGTCACAAAAATCACATATATATGGATACTATTCATTTTTTAACCTAAAAACACATTATGCCTATCAGACAATTCAAAAGCACACAGAGCATCACGGAACGCGATTCCGTGTCAGTAGAAAAGTACCTGCGCGATGTCAAGCGCTACAGCCAAGCGACAGAGGAAGAAGAGAGACAGCTGGCGCGTACCATCCGGGAAGGCGGTGAGGAAGGCGAACTGGCAAAACAGCGCCTTGTTGAGGCTAACCTGCGCTTCGTCATCACGGTGGCAAACCAGTACAAACAGGCGAACATGGAGATGGCAGACATCATCTCCGAGGGCAACATCGGACTTATCCGAGCCGCTGAGAGATTCGACGAGACACGCGGCATCAAATTCATCTCCTTTGCCGTGTGGTGGATACGGCAGGCAATCCAACAGGCAGTATCGGAATACGGACAGACGATTCGCAAGCCACAGCACGTCATCTCCCAACAGCTTCTGTACAACCGCCTGCTCAACGAGACAATGCAACGCGAACAACGCTACCCTACTGCCGAGGAATTCGCCGCCTTTGCAGGCATCGACATTCAGCATGCCAACGTGCTCTTAAACAGCAAGCAGAACTTCGTGTCAACAAGCACACCGGCCTACGGAAAAAGCGAAACAACTGTGGGCGACTGTTTGAGCAACGACAGCAGGACAGACAACGAAGTGGATCGGAAATCACTGTCAGACGACATCAAACAAGTCTTCCGACTCCTGCTCAATGACAAGGAAGCTACCATACTCTGCAGCACATTCGGTCTGGAACAGAACGAGGAAACGCTTTATACCGTTGGTCTGAAATTGGGTCTTACAAGGGAACGAGTACGCCAGATTCGAGAAAAAGCCATCATAAAAATCCGCAAGTCACCTTACAGGGAGCTGTTGAAACAGCACCTCGGATGAACTGTCTACTCGTCTACTAACGACTTATCAACTAAGAAAACTCACTGTCCTCCCAGGCGGGAGAAATACTCGAGGATATCGTCCCAGGTCTTGAAGGTGTCGCTGCCGAACTCCAGGAATGCAGCCATAGAATCCTGCTGCTCACCACGGCTGATGAGATAGTCGCCGTAGAGAAGATGCCTCTGATTGGTGAACACCGTATGACTCCACGCAGGAACACCGACATACTCCGTGAGCCACTCCACAACAGCGGTCATCTCCGATGGCTCAGACGACACAGAGGGCGACACAAAATACACCTGATAAGCCTCTATCAGCTGACGCACAGCCTTCTGAGAACTGCCGGAAGGTTTGCCATAAGCATCCGTCATGGTCTCCATACCGATGTACACGATGGGACGCTCGCGACGCTCCTGACGGTCGTCAATCCAGCGGATGACAGGCAGCACGGAATGCATGAAGGACTGGTCGTCCATGCGGTGCTCGCCATGAAACGATATAGCCTGCGGATAGTGCGCACGGAAGGTGTCCCAGGTGTGGACAACGGGGTCCTTGTCACCAAAGAGGCCGAAGACACGACAATCCTCGCCCTCGTCCCCAGCATGCAGGAAATTGCGCTCCGTGAACTGGCGATACTCCTTCACAAGCGGTTTGTCCACATAGAACTCCTGCACACCGTCCTCCCTGGGCGAGAAGAAGGTCTGCTTGCCCATCATCCCGTGGCTCTGCATCGTGTCGCCGATGGCAAAGGCGGGATTCGTGAGGATGCGGTCGTAGCCGTAGAGCATCTCGGCATACATGCCGCCCATCGAGGTGCCGAGGATGAGCGAAGGCTGTTCCCTCTCGCATGTGTCAAGCAGAAGCTGAAGAGCCTCCTCGGGATGTATCGGAAGGTCTGGAGCCACCACACGGGCTTCGGGAAGCACCTGACGCAGGCGGGTCACAGTGCCGGAGCGGCCGCTGGAACCGAAACCATGAACGTAGAGTACCGTCTTGCCCCGCATGAGTTCGGGAAACTGCTTGATATAGGGATTGTCCATAGGAGAAGTCAATACCACTCGAGGTTGTCGGAATAGCTGCTCTGCTTCTTCCACTTGAGGGCGTCGGCAAGCATGCTGCTGTTGGCCTGGAAGGTGAAGTTATACGAAGTATAAGGATAGAGCACCACAGAGCAGCTCATGTTGAAGCAATGGAGGTCGCGGGCCAGAGAGGCGGTGGTCATGGAGAGGCGGTTGCGGTTGAAGTCGTAGCCGGAGGAGAACGTGATGTTCCAACCCGTGGCGATGCGGACATTGCCCGAGAAGTTGAGAGTGTGGCTCAGAGCGTAGGGATAGCGCATCGTCTCTTTGTTGAACGTGCCGGAGGTGTTCTCGCGCACCGTGATACCGTAGCTCACGGAAAGGCTCCAGGGGATGTTGAACTTGAGGTAGCCGTCCTTATCCAATTCGTCCTCCCCTTCCTTCTTCTTGGCACCGCGCTTGGCACGCTCACGCTCAGGATCCACATTGGGATTGTTGGGGTCGGGTTCATCATCGTCATCGTCGTCATTCTTCTTGTCGAGGTCGTCTTCCTTCTTGCCCGTGAAGAAGTTGATAAGCTTCTTGAAGGTCTGGTTGTTGAAGGTGTAGCTGAAGTTCTGACTCATGCCCTGGAAACGTCCGAAGCGTCCCCTGCTCCACTCCGTGTGTTCGCCCACATAGGGATTGCCGTTCTTGTCGAGGTCGTAGGCGTAAGTGGCAAAGACTGCAGTCATTGAGAGCGTGTAGCTCTTGGTAATCTTGAGACGCAGACGCGTGGTGAGGTCGCTCCACGGGCGCGTGGCAGCAGCCATATTATAGGAGAGCGAGGCACCCAGTTCGTCAATGAGCGATATCTTGCGGAAACCCGTGGAGTCGCGTTCGGAATGTATCTTCATCTCGATGTTGTTGGAGACGTCCAAGGTGACGAGACCCGTCTTGCCCGAGGGCGCCGTGCCGTAGATACCGCCTGCAAAAGGACTGTAGACCACCGTCTCCACACTACCGTCGGAATTGGTGCGCACGTAGCTGTCGTAGAGCCCCCAGAACGGCTGGGAGAAGTCAGGGGCATAGGAGAACGACACCGTGGGAGTGAACACATGGCGCACAGCATCTATCTTCTTGCGCAGGAATCCTATCGTGGGACGGTAGAAGCCGTAGAGCTTGGTGTTCATCGAGAGGTTGAGCGAGAAGTTGTAGCAGTTGTAGAAACCGTAGAGCGTGTCGCGCTTCACCGTGCGGCTGTCGTTGTCCCACGACTGCATCACCTTGTGGGAGTACATGCGGTCGACGAAGTTGAACTGCGGAGTGACGTTGATATACTTGAAGAGCTGGAACGTGGCGGAGACGGGTATGGTGTGCATCATACCGTTGCGCCAGTCCTTGATGAGATTGCTCTTGAAGAGCTTGTTTTCCTTGGTGGTGATGCTGTTGGAGAGCGTACCTGTGTAGGACAACGCTATCTTCTCGTACCACTTCTCCTTGCCCGCCTGCTTCTTTCGCTTGAAGGGATTTATGCGCGCCAGAGTGACGTTGAGCGTGGGCAGAGTGACGGATATGCTGGAGTCGCGCATATTCTGCGAGAGGTTGAACGATGCGGAGAGCGTGAGACCTATGTCATTGAACGTCTTGGAGTAAGATACAGACGAGGTGCGCGTTGACTGGGTGTAGGACTCTGGATTGTACATCGACACGAGGTTGTTGCGCTCGTAGTCGACAGAGGCGAAGTTGACGCTGGCCGAGAACGACTGCGTGGGATTGGCCTTGGGATCCTGACGATGGGTCCACGTGAACTTGAGCGAACGCGTCACGGAGTAGTCGGGCATGTTCTTCTCACCCAGTATCGTGTTCTGGAAGGAGAACATGACATTGCCGGAGAACTTATAGCGCAGGTTGTAGGTGGAATAGGCCGAGAGACCCCACGAACCCTTTGTGTAGATCTCGCCCAGAAGTTTCAGGTCCACATTGTCGTTGATGGCGAAATAGTAACCGCCCTCGCGCAGATAGAAGCCACGGGTACTCTCGTCACCGTAGGTGGGCATGATAAAACCGCTGTGGTAGGACGAGGAGAACGGGAAGAAACCGTAAGGTATGGCAAGCGGAAGCGGCACATCCTCCACCACGAGGTAGGCCGGACCGAAGACCACCGTCTGTCCCGGGCGCACCTTGGCCTTGGTGAGACGCAGATAGAAATGGGGATGCTCGGCATCGCAGGTGGTGTAGCGACCTTTGCGCACATACATAACACCGGTGGAGTCGCGCTTGCTCTCCTCGCTCATCATGTAGCCCTCGCCCTGCTGGGTATAGACATTGGAAATGAAACCGCGATGCGTCTTGAAATTGTACGACATCCTGTCGGGGTCGTATTCCTCGTCGCCCTGCTTGAAGACGGGTTTGCCTATTATCTCGCCCACGGAATCGGGACGACCGTTGGCATGCACAATGCTTGAGTCGAGCGACATGTTTATCTCGTCTGCCGTGAGCTCCATGTTCTGATAGTTCACCTTGCTGTCGCCGAAGAGCCATGCACGCGAGTTCCTGTAGTCGAACATGATGGAGTCTTTGGCCTCATACTCCACAGGGTCGTCGATGGTCGACTTATTCTTGCGTTTGTTAAGAGTATCAGCGGCAAGGGAATCGACGGCGAGAGTGTCGGAGAAAAGGCTGTCGGCAAGGGCGAAGTCGTCGTCCGAAACCTCCGAAACGGTGTCGAGAGCGTCCCACATATCAGGGAACATGGGTTTCATGCGCTCCTCGTCGAGCGAGTCGCGAACGGTCTGAGGAAGGGAGTCGGAAAGAACCGGCGTCACAGAATCGGCATGAGCAGATACAGAGTCGCTCTGCCCGCCTTCGTCACTGCGCACAGGTGAACCGCCTGCCATCATCGAAATGAAGACAGACATGAGGAAAAATATAATTATACAACCCTTCTTCACGGGCGCTTACAGTCGCGTATGCATATGCGCACTATAGTTCAAGGTGCAAAATTACATCTTTTTTCTTTACCAAAGGGCCACAAAGCACTTAAAAAATCAAAAAAACAGCCGTTGAGGAATAATTCTTGGCTAAGAATGCGCGTATATGATTTTTTTTCCATACCTTTGCACAAGTAAAATTCCAACTACCTTTTTATGCACACAAAAAGTCAACTGGAGTCCATGACTATGGACGAACTGCAGACTTTAGCCCGACAAATCGGAGCTGAAATGTCAAGCGACAAGACCACATTAGTATACAACATTATAGATAAGGAAAGCGAACTGCCTTCCACACCCGTAGTGGAAGCTCCCAAGAAGAAACGCGGTCGCCCTTCGAAGGCCGAAATAGCAGCACGCGAGGCTGCCGCAGCACAGGACGGGAAGAAGGAAGAACCCGCTGAGGAGAAGCCCGCCCGCAAGACACGCGCCAAGAAGGCGGAAGCTGCTCCCGCAGAGCCCGCTCCCGAAGCAGCTCCCGAAAAGGAAGAAGCCAAGGAGGCTCCCAGGAAGGA
The DNA here is from genome assembly GCA_017958545.1 of Bacteroidaceae bacterium. Lineage (GTDB taxonomy): Bacteria > Bacteroidota > Bacteroidia > Bacteroidales > Bacteroidaceae > Physcousia. The sequence continues at coordinate 29,182 of JAGDCM010000091.1, forward strand.
ACGCGCCGTCAAGAGCACGAAGACATCTGGCAGGGGTTCGAAGACATTCGTCGTGATACGCGACGTGAAAACCACCGACCAGATACTCGCGGAGATGAATATGCCCAAGCAACAGCTGGAGGACGACACCGAAGACCTCACGAAGAACGTGACAGCCAAGGCTCCCGCCGCAAAAGCTTCACAGCAACCGGAATACGACTTCGGTGACAACATCAAGGGAGAAGGCGTGCTCGACATACAGAACGACGGCAGCGCATTCCTACGCTCGAGCGACTACAACTATATGCCCTCGCCCGACGACATATCTGTGTCGAACCAGCTCATCCGCCTCTACTCGCTCAAGACGGGCGACACCGTGAGGGGCAGCGTGCAGCCGCCTGTGAACGGCAGCCGCTACTTCGTGCTCACCACAGTGGACAGCGTGAACGGATGCGACCCTCGCACCATCAGGGAGCGCAGCCCCTTCGAGCATCTTACCCCGCTCTTCCCCGACGAGAAATTCAAGCTGTGTAGCGGACGCGGCGACAACCTCTCCGTGCGCGTGGTGGATCTCTTCTCACCCATCGGCAAGGGACAGCGAGCACTCATAGTGGCTCAGCCCAAGACCGGTAAGACAATACTGATGAAGGATATCGCCAACGCCATCGCCAAGAACCATCCCGAGGCATATCTCATGATGCTGCTCGTGGACGAGCGACCCGAGGAGGTGACGGATATGGCACGCACGGTGAACGCAGAAGTGATAGCATCCACATTTGACGAACCAGCCGACCATCACGTGCGCATCGCAAACCTCGTGCTGGAAAAAGCAAAGCGCATGGTGGAATGTGGACATGATGTGGTCATCTTCCTCGACTCAATCACACGTCTGGCACGCGCCTACAACACTGTGCAGCCAGCTTCCGGCAAGATACTTACGGGCGGTGTGGACGCCAACGCAATGCACAAGCCCAAGCGCTTCTTCGGCGCAGCACGTAACATCGAGAACGGAGGCAGCCTCACCATCATCGCTACGGCACTGACCGACACAGGCAGCAAGATGGACGAAGTTATATTCGAGGAATTCAAGGGTACGGGCAACATGGAACTGCAGCTGGATCGCACACTGGCTAACAAACGCATCTTCCCCGCAGTTAACATCGTTCAGTCGAGCACACGACGCGACGACCTGCTGCAGGACAAGACCACTCTGGACAGAATGTGGATACTGCGCAAGTTCCTCGCCGACATGAACCCCATCGAGGCTATGAGCGAGATGAAGTCACGAATCGAGCAGACGCGCAGCAACGAGGAGTTCCTGCTCAGTATGAACTCCTAAGAGACGCATATCGACGACATTGCCCTCCAGGCCTTCGGGTTTGGAGGGTTTTTCGTATCTGTACTCCACGCGGATGTAGTTGTCTGTAAAACCGTACATCACACCCTCCTTGCGGCTGTGCTCCAGAAGCACGGGACGCACACAGCCCTCGTAGCGACCGTAGAACGCACGCATCTTCTCATCGGAGAGAGCTATGATGCGCTGGCTGCGCTGATGCTTCACCTCGGGAGCTACGCTGTGGGGAATCTCAAGGGCCTTGGTGCCCGGGCGCTCGCTGTAGCTGAATACATGATACTCGCTCACGGGCAGCGCCTCCATGAAACGGTAGGCATCCTCGAAGAGAGCGTCCGTCTCTCCTCTGGTGCCGACAATGACATCCACACCGATATAGGCGTCCGGCATCAGTTCTAGCACGCGCTCCACCTTGCTGCGGAAGAGCGATGTGTCGTAGCGCCTCTTCATCAGACGCAGCACCTCGTCGCTGCCGCTCTGAAGGGGAATGTGGAAATGAGGCATGAAAGCACGCGAGGACGCACAGTAGCGTATGATGTCATCGGTGAGCAGGTTGGGTTCTATGCTGGAAATACGGTAGCGCTCTATACCATCCACCTCGTCAAGTGCTCTGATGAGGTCGAGGAACGATTCACCAGTGGTGCGACCGAAGTCGCCGATGTTGACACCCGTGATGACAATCTCCTTGCCTCCCTGCGCTGCAACACCCCTCGCCTGCTCCACTAAACTCTCTATGGAACCGTTGCGGCTCCGTCCTCGGGCAAAGGGTATGGTGCAATAGGTGCAATAGTAGTCACAGCCGTCCTGCACCTTCAAGAAATAACGCGTGCGCTCGCCCGACGCACACGAGGGAAAGAACTGCCGTATGTCTGCCGTGCGCGATGTATGATATTCGTGCTTCACCAGTTCGCGCTCCTCCGGCATCAGGGAGATGCGTTTCAGTATCTCGGGCACCAGTTGTGACTTCTCCTCGCTGCCAAGCACAAGGTCAACACCACTGAGGGATGCTACTTGCTGAGGTTTCAGTTGTGCATAGCAACCCGTCACCACCATCAGAGCTCCGGGATGACGGCGGGCCATCTTGGATATCTGCTGACGGCATTTGTGATCAGCCACCTCAGTGACGCTGCAAGTATTGACAACACAGATGTCAGCCACCTCATTGTCAGTCGCGAGCTCTGCGCCCTCTTCCTTGAGACGGTCGACGATGGATGACGTTTCTGCATAATTCAGTTTACAACCCAGTGTAAATACCGAAAATTTGCGTCCTTGGAGTCGTTTCATGGTGCAAAAGTACCAAAAATAGGCCTATTTTGGGGCGATTTTAAAAAAAAATAAAAAAATTATCGCATTTTTCTTTGCTGTTTCACAAAATCGACGTACCTTTGCACCGGTTTTAAGAACAATTGATTGTTTTACAGTATTAAAAAGTAGAAAAAAATGAAAAAGTTAGCTTTTGTTTTCGCAGCTGTTGTTGCTGTTTCTTTCGCTTCTTGTGGTAACAAGACCGCTCAGGCTGAGGCCGTTGACAGCGACAGCGTAAGCGTTGACACCGTTGCTTGCGACAGCGCTTGCGACAGCGTTGCTTGCGATAGCGTAGTTGCTGAGTAATAAGATTACAAAGACACTATCCAGGGGATTGCCGATAGGCAGTCCCCTTCTTTTTTGTCTTACTCCCACCCCTCACCGGGAAGAGCAACAAGTCCAAACAGACAAAAAAATCTCGCAGGAAAAACCTACGAGATTCTTATATTTTAAGTAAGGAGATTGATTCTTACTCTGCGCTCTCAGCAGCAGGAGCCTCTTCTGCAGCAGGTGCTTCAGCCTTGGGAGCCTCAGCAGCCTTGGGGGCAACACCACCCTCAGCGATTACTGTGAAGGGAACCTGAGCAGTAACCTCCTTGTGGAGCTTCACCTGAGCAACATACTCACCGACAGTCTTAACATCCTTCACAATGATAATCTTGCGGTCGATGTTGAAACCGAGCTTCTGCAGCTCGTCGGCAATCTGGAGGCTGTTCACGCTACCGTAGATAACACCAGTGGCACTTACCTTTGTGGAAATAGTCAGAGCAACAGCGTTGAGCTTCTCGCAGAGAGCCTCAGCATCAGCCTTAATCTTTGCCAACTTAACAGCCTTCTGCTTCAAATCCTCAGCAAGCTGCTTCTTTGCACTCTCGCTGGCAATAACGCCCTTACCGAAAGGAATCAGGTAGTTGCGGCCATAGCCAGACTTTACATTAACGATATCGTTCTTGAAACCAAGACCGATGATATCTTCTTTCAGAATGATTTCCATTATTCGTCCTCCTTATTAATTTACTTCATCAAATCAGTTACGAAGGGCAATAGAGCCAAGTGACGAGCACGCTTAATGGCCTGAGCCACACGACGCTGGAACTTCAAAGAGGTGCCAGTGATGCGACGGGGCAGAATCTTGCCCTGCTCATTCAGGAACTTCTTCAAGAATTCAGGATCCTTATAGTCAATGTACTTAATACCACTCTTCTTGAAACGGCAATACTTCTTCTTCTTGACGTCAATAGCGGGAGCGTTCAGATAACGGATTTCAGATGTTTGCTGTGTCATGTCTTAAGCCTCCTTCTTGTTGTTTCTTCTCTTTTGTGCATACTCGATGGCATACTTCTCCATCTTTACAGTGAGATAGCGCAAAATTCTTTCATCACGACGGTAAGCAATCTCCAAAGACTTGATAGCCTCGGGCTCTGCCTTAAACTCAATGAACTGGTAGAATCCAGTACTCTTCTTTTGGATGGGATAGGCAAGCTTCTTCAGGCCCCAGTTCTCTTCGCCGATAATCTCAGCGCCAAGCTTGGCGAGAACGCCTTTGAACTTTTCTACCGCTTCCTTCATCTGATCATCAGACAAAACGGGAGTTAAAATGAAAACGGTTTCGTATTGGTTCATAATACGTCTAAAAATGGGTTAATAATGTTTGATTTTGCAAAAATGCGGTGCAAAGGTACGAAAAAAACTTCAACCGGACGCTTATTTGCATGAATAAATTGCCAAAAGAACTAAATAATAAGCCCAAAAGTTGCACAACTCATACTTTTTTCTTTATTTTGTGTCCAAAATTGATAACATTCTACAATAAATCTAATCTAAATATGAAAAGATACGGCGGAATATGGGCCATCGTTTTGGGCACCTTGATTTTGGTTTTGAGTTACCTGTTTGACTGGGTTGACTACAACTGGGTGCAGGGTATCGCCCTCCTGTGCATAATCTGCGGCTTGGTTGGCCACATTATTCTGAGTCGGAAGGCGGCAGAATAAGGCGGTAGCCTTTTCCGTGCACGTTGTTGATCTGGATGCGGTCATCATCCTTCAGAAGTTTGCGAAGCTTGGTGATATAGACATCCATTGAGCGTGCGTTGAAATAATTATCCTCTACCCAGATAGACTTCAGAGCAACCTCGCGCTGAAGAATGTCTCCTGCGTGCATGCAGAGCATCGTGAGGAGTTCGCATTCCTTTGTTGTCAGGCGCACCTGGGTTTCGCCGCGAGTGAGAGTCTGACGCTGAGTGTCGAACTGGTATGAACCCAGCTGATAGTTCTTCTGCGGTTTGTTGGTCTTACCGCCGGCACGACGCAGGATAGCCTCTATGCGATACACGAGTTCGTCCATAGAGAACGGTTTGGTCAGATAGTCGTCTGCACCAAGCTTGAATCCCTCGAGGATATCTTCTTTAAGATTCTTGGCTGTGAGAAAGATAATGGGCACGTCAGGGTTAATCATTCTGATTTCCTTAGCCAGAGTGAAACCGTCCATACGGGGCATCATGACATCCAGAAGACAAAGGTCGAAAGTGCTGGTGGTAAATGCACGATAACCGGCCTCACCGTCTAAAAACAATTCGGCATCATAACCTTTTGCCTGAAGATATTCACGAACCAATACGCCGAGACTCTCTTCATCCTCACAAAGCATAATACGATGTTTCTGTTCCATAAGATTTTTTTTAATTAGGTATTAGTGGTATTGATATTGTAAACGTTGTTCCTTTGCCCAATTCACTAGTAGCATGAATAGTGCCATGATGCAGCACCACCATCTTGTGGACATAGGCAAGACCCAGACCGAATCCCTTCACATTATGACGGTCGCCGGTGTGTACTCTATAGAATTTGTCGAAGATACGCTTCAAATCTCCCTTGGCAATACCAAGTCCGTTGTCTTCAATGGAAATCATAAGGTTTCTGTCCTTGTTCCAAGTCCTGACAATAAGATGAAGAGGCACTCCCTCTCTGCTGTACTTCACGGCATTGTCCATCAGATTGTAGATGATGTTGGTGAAATGCATCTCGTCCACATTCACCTCCGCATCCATTGCATCCAGATGGGACTCTATCTCACCGCCGTTTTGGCGCACCTTCAGGGAGAATGTCTCCACAACACCGTCGATGAGCGAGTTGGCATTCAGATCCTGCCACTTGAAAGCAATATTGCCGGAATCGTAGAGAGACATCTGCAGAACCTTCTCCACCTGGAAACGGAGGCGCTTTGTCTCCGACACGATGACATCCGAGAAACGGGTATACATCTCCTCCGTCTTCTTCAGGCTCTTGTCCGACAGCATCTGAGCTGCAATGCTGATAGTTGATATCGGAGTCTTGAACTCATGCGTCAAATTGTGTATGAAGTCGTTCTTCATCTCCGTAATATGTTTCTGGCGAACCACAAGGTATACGGTGAAGAGGAAGGTGATCAGCAATATGATGGTAAACAGTATAGCTGGCGACACCATGCTTGCCGTCTTAAGAACATATTTCTGCATATCCGGAAAATGTACTCTCACGACCCCCATCTTTCCTGAAGGGTCGTTGCGGAAGAGCGTCTGCGTATAGCCGTATTGTTCTCCTTTGCTGTCGTAATCCTCACAGCGATACACCTCCTTGCCCTCTGTGTCGTAAACAATGAAATGAAACGGCATCGTGATACCGTTACCCTCAAGAGACGTGCGTATGAACTGCTCCATACGGCTGACATTGATACGATCTCTGAAAGGCAAAGCACTTGCCTGATACAGCACTCGGAGTATGACGTCACCCAGCACCTCCTGCTCATAGAGATAGGCGTTTCTTACTTTCTTCTGGAAGTTGGAGTTCATCGGCATCGGCCCGATATGGAAGATATCGTCCACAGAGGTCTTCTCGTCATCTATCTCCTGCAGATAATCTATCGTCTCCGCACGCTCCAAGTCACGGCTGGCCTGATCCAACGAGCGAAACACATTCTCATCAAACTGCTCTACCCTCATCCTGACCATAGCCTCAGCATAACGGAATTGCAGATAAAGCAGCGCCATGAAACATGACACCATGAGGATGCTTATTGTCCAAATCAACCAGCGTTTCATACCGCAAAGATACCCACTCCTGTTACAATAACGTTAAAAGCAGACCCCGAAGAGGTCTGCCTTTAACTTTTTATCACATTAACCATTTTTGCTAATTGACAAAACGTCAATCTTCATCATTACTCTGATATGAAGCAATGAGCTTCTGCTGCACGTCGCCAGGCACAAGTTCGTAAGAAGCGAACTTCGTGATGAAACTTGCACGACCGCCGGTCAAACTGGACAACGCCGTAGAGTAAGACGACATCTCGGAGAGAGGAGCCTTACAGATAAGTTTCTCGTATCCATTCTCACTCTGCATACCCGTAATCATTGCACGACGTCCCTGCAAATCACTCATCACATCACCCATCTTGTCGCTGGGTACAAAGACCTCAACATCATAGATAGGTTCGAGAATCTTAGGACCTGCCTCACGGAAAGCCTGTGAGAATGCATTTCTGCCGGCCAACATGAAGCTCAACTCGTTTGAGTCAACCGGGTGCATCTTACCATCATATACTATTACGCGTACGTCGCGCGCATAAGAACCAGTCAGAGGTCCCTGTTCCATACGCTGCATAACACCCTTGAGAATAGCGGGCATGAAACGTGCGTCGATCGCACCGCCTACAACGCTGTTGATAAAGACGAGCTTACCACCCCACTCCAAATCAACCTCCTCAGTACTCTTGGCATTGATGCGGAACTCCTGTCCTCCGAACTTATATACCTCGGGAGCTGGCATACCTTCATAGTAGGGCTCAACAATCAGATGTACCTCACCGAACTGACCTGCACCGCCCGACTGCTTCTTATGACGATAATCTGCTCGGGCAGCCTTGGTGATAGTCTCTCTGTAAGGAATCTTCGGTTCGTCGAAAACAATCTGAATCTTTTCGTTGTTCTCCATACGCCACTTGAGCGTGCGCAGATGGAACTCACCCTGACCGTGCACAATAATCTGACGAAGCTCCTTTGACTGCTCAACCTGCCAAGTGGGATCCTCCTCACGCATCTTCTGAAGAGCGTTCATCATCTTCTCAGTTTCACCCTCATTGACAGCACGGATGGCACGACTGTATTTTGCATTGGGGAACTTAATGAAGTTGAATTTGTTGTCAGAGTTCTTATCGTTAAGTGTATTACCAGTCTTCACGTCTTTCAGTTTCACGGTACAACCGATATCACCGGCAACGAGTTCCTCAACCTTGATACGCGTTGCGCCTGCACAGCAGAACAGGCTTCCGATACGCTCTCTGCTGCCGCGATCCGCATTCTGCAAGTCATCTCCTTCTTTAACCTTTCCGGACATCACCTTAAAGTACTGCACTTCGCCGATGTGGGGTTCTACTGCGGTCTTAAAGAAATAGAGGCTTGTGGGACCGTCGGAGGTGGGATTCACTTCCTCACCGCGAGTATTGTGCACCTTGGGCATCTCGTCTACGAAGGGAACCACATTACCGAGGAATTCCATCAGACGCCTTACACCCATATCCTTCACGGCACATACGCAGAACACGGGGAACATACCTCTGCTTGCCAGACCCTTGCGGATACCTTCTCTCATTTCGTCTTCAGTGAGGTTTTCACTCTCGAAGAACTTCTCCATGAGTGTCTCGTCGTTTTCGGCTGCAGCCTCCACGAGAGCCTTGTGCATCTCCATAGCCTTCTCTTTCTCTTCCTCAGGAATTTCCTCTATAGTGGGAGCACCACCTTCAGGACCCCATGAATACTTCTTCATAAGAAGCACATCGATAAGGCAGTTGAAATCAGGACCGGTCTTAACGGGATACTGCACAGGAACAACCTTGTTGCCATATATCTCACGCAACTGAGCTACGAGATGATCGTAATCAAGATTCTCATCGTCCAACTGATTTACGAGGAAGATAACGGGCTTTGCCAACTTCTCTGCGTAACGGAAATGGTTCTGTGTGCCCACTTCAACACCGTTGGCACCCTTGAGAAGAAGGATACAGGTGTCGGTAACATTCAACGCTGTCAAAGCGCTTCCCACAAAGTCGTCACTTCCCGGGCAGTCGATAATGTTCAATTTCTTGCCGTTCCACTCCACATGAAAGACTGTTGAGAACACACTGTAGCCGTATTCCTGTTCCACAGGGAAATAATCGGATACAGTATTATGCTGCGTTATACGTCCGCGACGCTTGATAATACCTGCTTCATAGAGCAAACTCTCGGTAAGTGTGGTCTTACCGCTACCGTCATTGCCAAGTAGGGCAATGTTCTTAATTTCGTGTGTTTGATAGGTTCTCATGGTTATTTTTTTGCCAAATTCGGCCGAAAGATACATCTTTTTTATGAAAGAAGTCCTAACTTTTATTATGTTTTAGAGCATGAAATCGCTAATTATATCGTTTGAGACAAAAATTCCACTCGCATTGAGTCTCAAAATGCCGTTTTTCACACTCATCCGACCGCTTTCAATATGTCTTTTTGCAATATTCAGAGTATGATTTCGCTCTTTTTCACTCAACGAACTCATGTCTAAGCCGTCAGATGTTCTCAGTCGCGTCAAAACGCTCTCGTTATAGCGTTCATCATCGGTTAATATCTCCTGTTCGAACGGCGGTTTGTCGTCTTCACAATACCGTTCCAGATTCGGAATATTACAACGTCTTACCCTTTCTCCGTCATAAGAGTGCGCACCGGGTCCCAAACCCACATACGGCTTCCCGCACCAATAGCCGCTGTTATGTTTCGCCCTAAATCCGGGCATAGCGAAATTACTTATTTCGTAATGTTCAAAACCCGCTGCTGCCGTCAGTCTCATCAAAGAATCATACATCGCCACAGTCTCTTCCTCCTCCGGTAGGACGAAAGTGCCGTCTTCCACATTTCTTCTTAACTGCGTCCCCTCTTCCACCTGAAGAGCATATGCGCTGAGATGCGGTGCTCCTATGGCAATAATATCCTTCACATCCCTCTCCCACTCCTCAAGAGTCTGACCTGGAAGCCCGTACATCAAGTCAAGACTCAGATTAGTGTATCCTTTATCTCTCAGAGTGGCGACAGCTTCCAACGCCCGTGTTGCCGTGTGCCGACGTCTTATCAGTTTCAGCATTGCGTCATTGAGACTCTGCACACCCATACTGACCCTGTTCACAGGTGTTTCCCGAAGAGCTTCCGCCCAATCCTCAGTAACATCGTCGGGATTTGCTTCTATCGTACACTCTTCGAGCAACGCAAATCCTTCGCACACCTCATCCAAAGCATTGAATATCCAAAACAGAGCCTCTGCCGACAGTTGACTCGGCGTACCCCCACCTATATATATAGTGTCCGCCTGCGCCTTGACAATCTCCTCACGTCGCCCCTTTATCTCACGCACCAGAGCATCGACATACCTCCGCTGCCAGTCCGCATCGCGTGTGGTAGAAAAAAAGTCGCAGTAGATGCACCGCGACTTACAAAAGGGAACGTGTATGTATATCAATGATATTGTTCTTCAAACGTTAAATCATAAAAGCAGGGATAGACATTCTGCATCGCATTCGCCTGACCCATACTATGAGGGACAATGAGTCTCACGTGAGCCTTCTCCCCACCGTCACGCTGAGCATTACCCAGCCGGAGGAATCTCATCGCATAAATCCATCCTTCCGGCACACTGGTACTGCCGTAAACGTCGTTGAATATGCTGCCCCAGTATACATCCGTAGCAAAAGTAGCTGTAAATGTTCCGGAACTGTTGCTCACATCTATCATCTCCGGGTTGGTGACATAGGTATTTCCCCAGTTACTTGTCTGCACGCTGTCGCCCATGATGTTATACTCCAGGAAACGGCAGCACAGACGGGTACTTTCTCCGCTCTCAAGCTTCTCACCACAACCCTTGTTGACTATCTGCATGTACAGACCGGTTGAGGAGAAAAACACATACTGGTTCTTAGAAACGTCTGTCGTCTCTCCCTGAGCTTCAAACTGTGCCTCCGTTATGGTATTAATCTTACCAACATACAATACGACACTACCGTCCGCAGCAATTATTACAAACTCCCTTTTCGTGAAAGCATCCACAGCCTCTCTCTCGCGCTCCTTCTGTTCAGCATATGTTTCCTCACTACTGCAGGATGCACACGTCCATATTGCCATCACTGCCACAGCGGCTAAAATTATCTTTCTCATTTCAATAGATGTTCGTAGGCCTTTACAGCCTTTTTGAATTGCATAATTGCCTCCTCCTCACTGCCAACAAACTTTCCACCTGCAGCATTCCTGTGACCGCCGCCTTCAAAGAAATCGGCAGAAAACTCGTTGCACGGGAAATCATCCACGCTTCGCAACGATATCCTGTATTGTCCAGGATGCTCCGTATCCTGAGCCATGAGACAAGTCAGCTTCATTCCCTTTATCTGCAAAGGCATGTTCACGATACCTTCCGTGTCTCCGTTCTTTGTATCAAGAAGACGTCGCTCTTCATTCGTAAGTGTCATATATGCGGCATGCATCTCAGGTATTACCTTCATTTTACTATAGAGAAGGTATCCCTGCAGACGCAGACGCGCTGGAGTATAGGTCCAAAAAAGTCTCCTATAGAGTTTATCCTTATCCAGACCTCGCGCAATCAACCGACTCACACATTCATACACCTCAGCTCTTCCCGAATTATACGTAAACGCCCCCGTATCGGTCATCATACCGGAATAGAGACATTCCACTTCGTCAATAGGCAAAGAATCCATTTCACCCAGTTCCGTCATCAGGTGGCACAGCAGTTCACATGTGGCACACATCTCCGGACGCGATATCGTCACTTCACAGAAATCATCAGGTTCCAGATGATGGTCTATCATGATGCGGGGAGACTTATTCTCCTCCAACACGGGAGCAAGGTCACGGGTACGATCTTTGTGATTATGGTCACAGACGAATATCAGGTCCGAATCCGCTACAATCTGTTTTGCAAACTGAGGCTTAGCGTCGAAGCACACCACTTCCTCCGCTCCGGGTATTGCATCCAGAAAGTCAGGATAGCGGTTCGGCATCACGACATGGGCTTCTTTTCCAAGTCGTTTCATCCACTTCATCACCATCAATGTACTGCCCATGGAATCCCCGTCAGGGTTCACATGTCCGACACACAGTACCTTTCTGGCTCCGTTTATCAGTTCTAAAAGCCTGTTTTTTGTATCTAAAGTGAGGATTTTTTCCATTTTCGCGCACAAAAGTACAAAAAAAACATCATTTTTCAAAAATTATCTGTTCCAAAACGCTTACATCTAACTTTTTTTATACTTTTGCACTCGCAAACATTAAAAACACATATAGCCTATCGATAAAAGCCTTACTCCAAATCAATACTCTGTAATAAGGCAATGAGTAATTTTAAGGAGCAGACGGATCACCAGTTGATCACTCTGTACGAGCAAGGAATCGATGAAGCATTTGACGTTCTGTTGGAACGCAATCAGCAAGTTCTTTTCGGATATATCCTCCGTCTTACCAACGGTAATCAGGATATGGCCAATGATGTCTTTCAGGAGACTTTCACCAAAGCTATCATCTGCATCCGCAATCATCAGTATCAGCAGACAGGCAAGTTCTCCGCATGGCTCATGCGAGTTGCCCACAACATTGTGGTAGACGGAGTGCGCCGCGATCACGGTTTCACACCTGTCAACGACGATAAGGCTGATTTCCTTTTCAACAACATTTCTCTCTCAGAGAATGTCGTAGAAGAGGCTTTCTATCGCGGGGCCGTCAGCAGCACACTACAACGCCTAGTAGCTCTTCTCCCGGAAAACCAGCAGGAAATAGTGCGTCTGCGTTTCATCGAGGAACTTTCCTTCAAGGAAATCGCCGAACGTCTTGATATCAGCATAAATACAGCTCTGGGACGCATCCGCTACGCCCTCATTAATCTGCGTAAGCTTGTTGCAGAGCACGAACTGCAGCTGGTAGGATAAAGAACTTACAGCAGCAAATCTCTGATGTCTTTCTTCAGGTTGAGTTCTATGAAGAAATGCGTCAGGTCTGCCATCTTTACATTGAGACGATCCAGCGACTCCAGTGTTTCATATAGTTTCGGACTTGCCCCGAACATCATTGCGTAGGGAGACACCGCATACAACATCTTGGAGAGATTAATTGAAGCAAAGAATATACAACCTACTATCTCCGGCTTCAATGTTCTGTAGGCCTCGCTGCTCCCTAATCTTCCTGCCTTCGATGCCATTCCATTGTCATTGGAGAGATAGAAAAGGTTTTTCTTCTGATTGTCCTGATTCACACACATACCTGCCAGCCAACCTCCGCGGTTCAGTTCTAGAGTAGCATCTTCCGAGAATGTTGTGTCTTTCAGTTCTGCCAGCATAACACCCTTCAGCCCGTTTAGTGAGAGCATCGGGATACTTATAGATACATCTCCGTCCACCGCATTAATTATCTGGTCTGCATCCAGTTGTGTGTTCAGTGCAGCGAGTTTGGCGCGCATACGTTTGTAGCGTCTCAAGAGCTCAAGATGACGGTCTCCGTCCACATTGGCGCACATCCACATCACCGGGTCAGCAGGAGCCAAATTCATCAGACTTCCGGATATAGGGCGGAAACTCTTGTTATATTCCGTGAAATAATCCTCGAGACGCTTGTCCTCAAACTGCAGATTTGTCTCAAACGTCACTTTCTTGTTTTCCACAACAACAGAGGCTATGAGCTGCACGGTTGAAAGGTCTGCGCCTTCTGGCAACTGCTCCGCAATATTATTCATTATCGCTTCCGGCAAAACATCTGCATGTGAGAAGTATTTTATATCCCCGGGCAGCTCGTCAAGCGATACGAGTATGGCACTTTCGCTGCTTCCCTGAATCATTAAATCCGCCATCTGGTCGTAAAGCATTTCTGCCTGCGTCAGCGACGAAGGACCCATTATCAGCAGTTTCGTGTCGTCGTGCACAAGAAGGAAGGTACCTATATTGCACCACATCATTCCCCTCCTCGGTTCTGTATCGAAACCCATGTCCTGCAGCAGTTTATCCACTTTGCTTGCATCGCTCAAAGGTGCCAGGAGTCCGGTAAAACCGTCTTTGGAAATAAAACCGTATATCGGATGCGAGAAGTCAACACCCATCTTCGATATCTTGTCGTAGTGGAGCATGAGATCTTTCAATGTGAAACCGAGATCCTCTGCCACATTCGACAAGTCGAAGACCATCACCGCCTTTGCGTCGCGCGGAATGGCACTTCTGTAGCCGTTGTCAGGACGGATACTAAGATAAAAAGCCATCCCCAGAGCCACCAGCAGCACACACGCCAGTAGCACATAAAACTTCATTCCCTTACGCTTGTTTTTCATAATTCAGATGCATCAAATGTACAGCTACGAGGCCTGCCGTTTCGGTGCGCAGACGGCTCTCTCCGAGCGATGCCGCAACAGCTCCGCGACTCATTACCTCCTTCACTTCCTTCTCCGAAAAATCACCTTCAGGACCAACGAAGACATATATACTTTGCTCTTTATTATCTTTTAATAACTCCCTGTTTCTCTGCAACAAGGCATTGAGATGTTCTTTCTTTCCTTCATGGCAGTGACAGATGAATACTGCATCCCCTTCTCCTATTTCGGAGACCACTTTTGAGAAGTCCTTCATCTCGTTTATCTGCGGCATCCATGCCTTGCGCGACTGCTTCACTGCGGAAAGCGCGATACGGCGGAGACGCTCCGTTTTGAGTTCCGTCCTCTCGGAATTTTCGCAGCGCACAAAACTCACTTCGTCAACTCCTATCTCCACAGCCTTTTCCACCATCCACTCCATACGGTCCGTCATCTTCGTCGGCGCTATCACCAGATGCAGATGTCCGTCCCACTGTCGCTGCTGCGGCAGTTCCTTCACGATGTCATACAAGCAATGATGATTGGATGCCGTGGTGATGACAGCCTCGCAGAAACTCCCTCTGCCGTCCATTAGCCATATTACGTCGCCTTCTCTCAGCCGCAGCACCCTGACTGCATGGCGGGCTTCCTCCTCGGGAAGTTCCCCCTTAAGTGCCTCATCGTAAAAGAAACGCTGCTCCTTCATCACCTTATTCCACGTAAAGCACCAGTCCTTTCAGGTATTCCCCTTCAGGATGGTATATATTGATAGGATGGTCGGCCGGCTGGTGCAACTGGTGCAGGATACGCACCTTTCTGCGTGCTATTGCTGCTGCCGTGAACACCGCCGTGCGGAAATGTTCCTTGCTCACCGCCTGTGAACACGAGAATGTGAACAGCACGCTTCCTTTCGGCATCTTCGCCATTGCGCGCGCGTTAAGTTTGGTATATCCTTTTAGAGCTCTCACCAGCGCATCCTTGTGCTTTGCGAATGCAGGAGGGTCGAGAATCACCAGATCGTATTTGCCGTCCGTCTTGTCCAAATATTCAAAGGCATCGCACACATGAGCCTCGTGACGTGCGTCAGAGGGGAAATTCATCTCCACGTTGGCAGCCGCCAGTTCGATGGCTTTTGCCGAGGAGTCCACGCTGTGCACCAGTTCCGCACCGCCTCTCATGGCATATACGGAGAATCCTCCTGTGTAGCAGAACATGTTGAGCACCTTGCGTCCTCTGGCGTAATGTTCCACTAAAGAGCGGTTGTCCCTCTGATCCACGAAGAATCCCGTCTTTTGTCCGTGATACCAGTCTATATTGAATTTCAAGCCGTTCTCCACGGCCGCATATCCTTTCTTGTCTATTGCCGGACATCCCTTGCGTTCGTACAGGAATCCGTTTTCCTGATGCAAATCGGCCTTGAACGGCAGCGTCGTCTCGCTCTTGTAGTATATTGCCTGCAGATTCTCGCCCATCACTTCCGTGAGCGCCTCCGCTATCGCCGCTCTGTCCCTGTGCATTCCCACGCTGTGAGCCTGCATCACCGCCAGCCCTCCGTACATATCTATCACAAGTCCCGGCAGGAAGTCGCCCTCGCCGTGCACCAGACGGTATATCGTGTTGTCTTCCCGTGCTACACCGATGGACCTTCTCACGTCCAATGCTGCCGACAGACGCTGTCTCCAGAAAGCTGCATTTATCTCTATGTCCTCAAACGACAGTACTCTCAGGGCTATACTCCCCACCTGCCAGTGTCCCTTGGCGAGAAAGCCTCCGTCCGCACCGTACACCGACAACAGGTCGCCCTCCTCGGGGTCGCCCTCAATGTGGTGCACAGCACCCGAAAATATCCAGGGATGGAAGCGTCCGAGACTTTCCTCCTTACCCCTCTTCAGATATAATTTCATATCCTTCATGCTGAAGTTGTTTGAGTTTCTCATACAGTTTCACGCAAGCCCACGCATCGGTAGCGGCATACATCTTCTGCGCCTCCGAGAGCGACGAGGCTTCCCAGTTGGACAACTGCTGCGACTTGCTTATCTTCTCTCCGAAGACATTGGCGTAGAGTTTCTGCAGCGAGAGGTCCTCTATACCGATGGCCTGCACATATCGCTGCAGTTCGAAGAAGCGTCCCGGGGTGAACTTACGCATCCTGTAGAGCTGGTGTATATCGTCCTTCCACGAGAGCCCCACCTTGAGCAGCGTCGTATCTTCCAGCAGTTTCACGAGGCAGTCGGGAATTCCCATCTGACACAGGCGGAAGAGGAAACACACCTCGTGAGTAGCCACCTGCAGCAATGCCACCTGATTCATGCCGCCCTTCTTGAAATTGGGCTTCGTCTCGGTGTCGAGGCCAATGATGCTCTGACGGAAGAGATATTCCACAGCCCTGTTGGCCTGCTCTTCTCCGTTGATAACAACAATGCGCCCGGGAAAGCTCACTCGGGGCAACGTGTTTATTTTCGCCTTGTCATAGTGTGAATATAGGCTTTTCACGCTACAAAAATAGTGAAAAATGTTGAAAGATGAGGAGAGGTGCTGTCGGGAATTTATTCATTTCAAATATTTTTTCGTATATTTGTGCCCGAATAACTGTTTATCCCTATATGGCAACTTCAAAAAACGAACGAAATAACAAGAAAAAAACCGAAGAAAAGGCTCCAAGAAAAAGTTGGCGCACATTCTTCGCAGAAATCACCGGCCGCAAGGACATGAAGGACGAGGAGGATCTCAAGCGCGAGGAGATGATACGTTTCTCCCTCGGCGGCGTGCTCTTCATCGTATCCATGTTCCTGCTGCTTTCCATCGCCTCCCATTTCTTCACGGGCGAGGCCGACCAGCTTTGGTCGGGCGAGGGACATCCCAGCAACTGGATGGGTGTCCTCGGTCTGCGCACAGCCAGGTTCTTCATCGAAGAGTGCTTCGGTTTTGCCAGCATCTTCTTCCCTATCTTCCTGCTCGCAGCTTCGCTGCGTATCATGCGCATTTATTCTCTGCGCCTCTGGAAGTGGTTCATCAACTGCTCCATACTCATGCTCTGGATATCTGCTGCCGGCGACTATTTCCTGCGCGGCTTCTTCAATATGATGCACAGCCACATCAACATCGGCGGCAACATCGGTCACGCTGAGATAGAACTTCTCGACAAGTATCTGGGCAGCATCGGCACACCCGCCCTTTTGGTCTTCACCTTCCTGGCATATCTCATCTATCTCTCCGACGAGACCATCACCTATATCCGCACTCTGATGCATCCCAAGCAGTTCATCAAGGACCGTCTTCACCACGGCGACGACGACGAACAAACCGACGCAGAGGAACCTGATACAGAAGAGGATAACGGTTCCCACGCCACCGTCATCGACTTCAAGGTCGGCGACAACACAGATGGCGAGAAGAAGCCCGTCGACATACCTCTTCAGATCAACTACGACACTCTCGAGGAGGCTCACTTCAACGTGGTCAAGGAAAAAGAGGAGGAGAAGCCCCAGCCCGGAACTGACAGCGAGGCTGAGTTCACCGTGCAGGAAGGCACCGAGGAGGAAAAGGCCGAGCTCGACAAGTACCGTGCCCTCGAACCCTACGACCCCAAACTCGACCTCTCCCACTACCGCTATCCCACCATCGACCTGCTCAAGAAATACAGCAACGAGGGTGTCGGCATCGACATGGAGGAGCAGGTGCAGAACAAGAACCGCATCATCAGCGTCCTACAGGACTTCAACATCGCCCTCAAGGACATCAAGGCCACTGTCGGACCCACCATCACGCTCTACGAGATTACTCCCGCAGCCGGTGTGCGCATCTCCAAGATACGCAATCTGGAGGACGACATCGCCCTCAGCCTCTCGGCTCTCGGCATCCGCATAATAGCCCCCATTCCGGGCAAAGGCACCATCGGTATCGAGGTTCCCAACGCCAAGCCGCAGATAGTATCTATGGAGAGCGTGATAAATTCGCGCAAGTTCCAGGAGTGTGAGTACGAACTGCCGATGGCCATCGGTAAGACCATCACCAACGAGATATACATGGCCGACCTGGCCAAGATGCCACACCTCCTCGTGGCCGGTGCCACAGGTCAGGGTAAGTCCGTCGGACTGAATGCCATCATCACCTCGCTACTCTACAAGAAACACCCCGCCGAACTGAAACTCGTGATGGTAGACCCCAAGAAGGTGGAGTTCTCCGTTTATTCCCCCATCGTACATCATTTCCTTGCACAGGTGGAAGGCACCGAGGACGAGGATGAACCCATCATCACCGACACACAGAAGGTGGTGCGCACGCTCAAGAGCCTCTGTGTGGAGATGGACAACCGCTATCTTCTGCTCAAGAGCGCCGGTACGCGCAACATCAAGGAATACAACGAGAAGTTCAAGTCGCGCAAACTGCTCCCCACCGAGGGACACCGTTTCCTGCCCTACATCGTTGTGGTCATCGACGAGTTCGGCGACCTCATCATGACGGCCGGCAAGGAGATTGAGCTCCCCATCTGCCGCATCGCCCAGCTGGCACGTGCCGTGGGTATCCACATGATTATCGCCACACAGCGACCCACCACCAACATCATCACAGGTACCATCAAAGCCAACTTCCCTGCCCGCATGGCGTTCAAGGTGTCGCAGATGATTGACTCGCGCACCATTCTCGACCGTCCGGGCGCCAACCAGCTTGTGGGCAAGGGCGACATGCTCTATCTCACAGGCAACGACCCCGTGCGTGTGCAGTGCGCCTTTGTGGACACTCCCGAGGTGGAGCGTATCATGCAGTTCATCTCGCGCCAGCAGGGCTATCAGCGCCCCTATCCCCTGCCCGACGTACCGATGGAGGGCGAAGAGGGCGACTCCGCAGATGTCGACTTCAATCATCTCGACAGCATGTTCGAGGAGGTGGCACGCCTTGTGGTCAGCACACAGCAGGGTTCCACCAGCATGATACAGCGCAAGTTCGCCATCGGTTACAACCGCGCCGGTCGTCTCATGGACCAGCTCGAGGCTGCGGGCATCGTGGGTCCCGCTCACGGCAGCAAGCCGCGCGAAGTGCTCTGCATGTCGGAGGAAGACCTCCAGTTCCGCCTCGACAATCTCAAAGGCTGATAATATTACTCACGGAAAATACACTTTTCTCATGAAGACAAAAATCCTTTTCCTGCTTCTCTCTCTTTGTGTTGCATCCTTCGCCAAGGACGACCCCCGACAGATACTCGACACCGCCGTCTCCCAGCTTGAGAATGCGGGCGGCGTGCGAGGCCAGTTCACCATCACACAGTTCGACGGCACAAAGGAGGCCGGCACCACCCACGGCCACATCGCCATGATGGGCGAGCGCTATACACTCACCACTCCCGAACACGTCACTTGGTTCGACGGCAAGACACAGTGGACCTGGCTCAAGAGCAGCAACGAGGTGAATGTCACCACTCCCACGCAGACCGAGCTGCGCAAGTCCTCTCCCGCTGCATTGCTGGGTGCCTATAAGAAGGGTT
The DNA here is from genome assembly GCA_017958545.1 of Bacteroidaceae bacterium. GTDB lineage: Bacteria > Bacteroidota > Bacteroidia > Bacteroidales > Bacteroidaceae > Physcousia. Next base: position 48,692 of record JAGDCM010000091.1, read on the forward strand.
ACAACCTCTCCGTGAAGAAAAGCAAACTGCGCGGTCGCCGCGTGTGGGAAATCACCATGACGGCCGTCTCCAGCATGTCGCGTCCCGAGCGCGTTGTCATCGACATAGCACAGGACGACTACACTCCCATGTGTCTGCGTGCCCGCAACGACGGCAACTGGACGCGCTTCGCCATCTTCGAGTATGCCGTGAAGCAGATGCTCTCCGACGACGATTTCCGTTTCCGTCAGGAGGACTATCCCACTGCCGAGGTTATCGACCTCCGCTGATTATCTCCACGATGTCGGCAGGCTTGTCTGCCATCACCGTTGCGCCCTGCTCCTCCAGCCAGTCTTTGTCCCTGAATCCCCATGTCACTGAGATGCAGTCCAGTGCGGAGTTTCTCGCGGTGGCTATGTCCACTTCCGAGTCGCCGATATATACGGCACGCACGTCGTCTCCCTCCGTTCCCAGGTCGCGCAGCGCCAGCTGCACCATGTCGGGTGCCGGTTTGCGGGCCACACCCGAGCGCTCGCCTATCGCCACGTCTATCGTGTCGCGGAAGTACGCCTCCCACAGTTCGTCCACTCCGGCTTGCAGTTTGTTGCTCACCACGGCCATCTTCACTCCCATCTCCTTAAGTTGCCGCAGCGCCTCGCAGATACCCTCGTAGGGACCCGTGTGGTCGCGGCAGTGGTTCACGTAGTATGCCTTGAAGTCGGCCAGTATGTCATCGAAGCGCGGATTCTTCTCTCCGCCGGGCACTGCTCCCCGCATCAGATTGCGCACTCCGTTGCCCAGCAGCCTTCTCACCTCTTCTTTATCGCGCAAGGGTAACCCGTATACGCACAAAGTATGGTTTACTGCATCGCTCAAATCCCTCAATGTGTCGAGCAAAGTGCCGTCCATATCCCATATTATCGTGTTGTATTTCATCATTTCAGCGCAAAATTACAAATAATTTGTCAAATAGCCCCCCTTCTCTAAACTCTAAACTCTAAACTCTGTACTTTTAGCAAAATAAATGAGCACGAGCGAAGCCGAAGTGAACTAAATTTTGTATTTTTGCGATGAAAAATACAAAATTAACCCTACGATGAAAACACGAATCCTTTCCGTTTTCCTTTTTGTGGCTGCCTCCCTGAGTGCGCAGGACAGCTACAGGATACCCGTCAGCGAAGAGCACGAGCAGATGGTGGCCGGTCAGTACGAACCCACATGGCAGTCGCTCGAGCAGCACCAGACGCCCGAGTGGTTCCGCGATGCCAAGTTCGGCATCTGGGCGCATTGGGGCGCACAGTGTGTCGAGGGCAGCGGCGACTGGATGGCACGCGGCCTCTATCAGGAGGGCTCCCATCAGTATAAGTACCACCGCGACCACTACGGCCACCCCTCCGAGTTCGGCTACAAGGACATCCTGCCACTCTTCAAGGCCGAGAAATGGGATCCCGTGGCTCTCGTGGAGCGCTACAAACGCTGCGGAGCACAGTATTTCTTCGTGCTGGGCAACCACCACGACAACTACGACCTGTGGGACTCCAAGTACCAACCCTGGAACTCGATGAACATCGGTCCCAAGCGCGACATCCTCGCCGAGTGGGCCGCTGCCGCCAAGAAGGTGGGACTGCCTCTGGGCATCTCGTTCCATGCCGACCATGCGTGGACGTGGTTCGAACCCTCCCAGCGCTTTGATGTGGAGGGCGACAAGGTGGGTGTCTACTACGACGGCAACCTCCGCAAGGAGGACGGCAAGGGCAAGTGGTGGGAAGGTCTCGACCCTCAGATGCTCTATCAGCAGCAGCACCCCATGAGCAAGGGTTCGTGGGACAACGGCGCCATACACCGCCAGTGGGACTGGAGCAGCGGAGCCTGCCCTCCCTCGCCTGAGTTCGTCACCAACTTCTTCGACCGCACCATCGATGCCATCAACCGCTACAATCCCGACCTCATCTATTTCGATGTCACGGTGCTCCCCTTCTATCCCCTGAGCGACTGCGGCCTCAAGATTGCCGCCCACATCTACAACAGGAACCCTCGCGGCGTGGTCTTCGGCAAGATACTCGACGACAACCAGAAGAAGGCTCTCACGTGGGATGTGGAGCGCGGTGCCCCCAACCAGATGGTGGAGCTCCCCTGGCAGACGTGCAACTGCATCGGCGACTGGCACTACAACACAGGCACCTACCAGCGCGGCTACCGCACCGCCACCAACCTCGTGAAGCAGCTTGTGGACATCGTCTCCAAGAACGGCAACCTGCTGCTCAACATACCGCTTCGTGCCGACGGCACCTATGACGAGAAGGCTGCTGCCTTCCTCGACGAACTGGAGGCATGGATGTCGCAAAACGGCGAGAGCATCTTCGGCACGCGCCCCTGGGTGAAGTTCGGCGAAGGTCCTGTGGCAGAGAAGGATATCAAGATAAACTCTCAGGGCTTCAACGAGGGTCAGTACAACGGTATGGACTCGCGCGACATACGTTTCAACCAGACCAAGAAATACCTCTACGTCACCGCTATGGGATGGCCCGAGGACGGCAAGCTTCTCATCAAGTCGCTGGCAAAGAAGAACCCTAACTTCAAGAAGAGCATCAGCAGTGCCTGGCTTCTGGGCTACGGCAAGGTTAAGGCCCGTCAGACGGAGGAGGGCCTTGAGGTGCAGCTCCCCCAGCCCTGCAACAAAATAGCCCCCGTCCTCCGCATTGCGAAATAAGGGCACGAGTTGACAAATACTTGTTTGCTAAATTCCACACCTTTGCACTGCAACAAAGCAGGACAGATGTTTTTTAGAGTGATATGACGCTGAAGGAAAATCAGGGAATACCGGGTGTGGTGCTGCTGATGATGGCAGTGATGTCGGGACTGGCTGTAGCCAATCTCTACTACAACCAACCGCTGCTGGAAATGATGCAGCGCGACCTCGGATGCAGCGTGATAGAAAGCAACGCCATCACCGTGATGACACAGGTAGGCTACGTGCTCGGACTGCTGTTCATCACACCGATGGGCGATCTATACAGCCACAGGCGCATCATCATCACAACACTAACCCTCTCCGCACTGGCAGCACTCGCCATCGCCTCCGCAGAGAATATAGCAACGGTGTGGGGAGCATCACTGGTGCTGGGAGCCAATTCGGTGGTGGCACAGATGTTCATACCAATTGCGGGACAGTATTCCGAACCGGAAAACAAAGCTAGAAACATAGGCTACGTGCTGTCGGGACTGCTAACAGGAATACTGGCATCGCGCGTGGTAAGCGGAGCAATCGGAGAGATGGCCGGATGGCGCTTCGTGTACGCAAGCGTGGCGGTGCAGATGATGCTGTGCATAGGACTGATGCTGTGGATAATGCCAGAGATGAAGCGCAACTTCGAAGGCAGCTACACAGGACTGATGCGCTCCACAGCGGACATCTTCCTCACCCACCCCCGCATACGCCTCAACGCAATACGCACGGCACTGTCATTCGGTTCGATGCTGGCCGTGTGGTCGTGCCTCTCGTTTCATGTGGCAGGAGAACCCTTCTACGACGGAGCCGACGCCGTGGGTGCACTGGGACTGTGCGGCGTGGCAGGAGCAGTGACAGCAAGCGGCATAGGACGCTACGTGACGCGCTGGGGAGTGCGGCGATTCTGCATAATAGGAACGCAACTGCAGATAGCGGCATGGGCCGTCGCATGGATATGGGGCTACAGTTACGCAGGACTGATTGTCACCATCATTGTGCTGGACATCGGGGTGCAGTTCATGCAACTGAGCAACCAGAGCGACAGCATAGCACAACTGCCGAGCGCCAGCAACCGCGTGAATACCATATTCATGACGATATTCTTCATCGGAGGATGTCTCGGCACATTCCTCGCCGGACACGGATGGAACGCACTGGGATGGACAGGCATCTGCCTCGTGGGCATACTGATGGCCGCAGCATCGCTGTGTATCACACTGCTAAGGAGAGAGTAGGTTTACAGTTATTCCTCGGAAGAGTCGGCGAGCATCTGACGATAGACGCTAAGGAGAGTGGACTTGCGGATGGTGCCCTTGAAGTTGCCCTCGTTGTCAACCACAGGGAGTATCCACACACGGGTGCGGTCGAACACACGGGCCACGGTGTCCATGCTGTCGTTGATATTCAGGCGCGTGGGAGCTTGCGTCATCAACTGGCTTACACGGAACTCGTTGAACAGCTCGGGACGGAACACCAGATGGCGTATATCGTTGAGATACACCTCGCCGAGAAGACGGCCGTCGGGACTCACCACAGGGAAGACATCGTTGGTGGTGCCGGCCACCTGGCGGGCCACAGTGCCGAGTGTGTCGTCAGGACGGAGCACCTCATCGTAGTGCTGGATGACGCTGTCCATCGACATGAGAGTAAGGATAGCCTTGTCGGTGTTGTGAGTGACAAGCTGACCGCGACGGGCCAGATGCATGGCATAGACGCTGTGAGGCTCGAAACTCTTGATGGTGATATATGCACCCACAGCAACAATCATCAGAGGCATGAAAAGCTGATAGCCGCCGGTGAGCTCGGCAATGAGGAAGATACCCGTGAGAGGTGCGTGCATCACACCGCTCATCATGCCGCACATACCTAGCATGGCGAAATTGCGCACGGGAATGTAGATGCCGAAGACATTATAGTGGTTCCAGACCAGCGCAAAGACAAAGCCCGCAATGCATCCCAGGAACAGCGAGGGAGCGAAGATACCGCCGCAACCTCCACCGCCGTTGGTGGCTGTAGTGGCGAAGACCTTGGTGAGAATCACAAGGAGGAGGAAAAGGATGAGCGACTCCCCTCGCCCGTAGAAAAGCGAACCGTCGAGAGCGTGCTGCCAGTCGGCCATAGAGTTGCCGTTGAGGAGCAGTTCGATGAGAGCATATCCTTCACCGTAGAGCACAGGGAAAAGGAAAATGAGCACACTGAGCACGGAGCCTCCCAGAAGGAAGCGACGCGTGGGATTGGCAAGGCGCTGGAAGATGCCTTCGAGCCAGTTCATGGTGCGTGCAAAGTAGAGCGCAAGGAGTCCGCAAGAGACGCCGAGGAGGATGTAGGCAGGAACGCGCGACATGCTAAAGGCCTCCTCGAGCTGGAAGCGGAAAATCGTCTGAGTATCAGTAAAGATAAACACAACAGCCGCAGACGTCACACAACTCACAAGGAGCGGCAAAAGAGAGCCCATCGAGAGGTCTATCATGAGCACCTCGAGGACGAAGACGAGACCTGCTATGGGAGCCTTGAAGATGCCGGCAACAGCACCTGCCGCACCGCAACCGACGAGCACCATCATCTGCTTGTCGGTGAGACGGAAGAGGCGGCCGAGATTGGAACCCAGCGCACTGCCCGTGAGCACAATGGGAGCCTCCGCACCCACACTGCCTCCGAAGCCGATGGTGATGGCGGAAGCCACGATGGAGGTCCAGCAGTTGTGACGGCGTATGAAGCCGCGACGGCGGGCGATGGCGTAGAGTATCTTGGTGATGCCGTGACCGATGTCGTCGCGCACCACGAAGCGCACGAAAAGGCCGGTGAGGAGTATGCCGATGACGGGATAGACGAGGTTGAGCCAGTTGGCATGCGTTATCTTATATCCCTGCGTAATGAACACCTCTATCTCCTCGATGATAGCCTTTAGAAGCATTCCGGCCAGCGCAGAGCCGATGCCCACCAAGAATGCCAGGTAGAGCATGAAACGGCGGTGGCGGCGATTGCTGCGGCACCAGCGGAGGATATGATAGAGCAGCCAGCGTGTCATGGGCGTAACACTTTGAATTCACCGTCGGCCTTGAGGCGCACTATCTGGGAGGGACGAGAGGGATGCGTGTCGTTTTGACGGGAACGCATCACATAGTCGACACCCTGAACTATTGCTGGGTCTATCTCGCTGAAAATGGAGGGAGAAGGCTCTCCGCTGATATTGGCCGACGTGGAGACGACGGCCTTCTGGAAGCGATAGCACAGTTCGCGGGAAATCGCCTCGCGGGTGACACGAAGACCCACACTGCCGTCCTCAGCCACAAGCGAAGGAGCCAGATTGACGGCACCGTCGAGAATGAGCGTGAGAGGACGCTCGGCAAACTCGATGAGATCCCACGCCACATCGGGAATGCCGCGCGCATAGCGCTGCAGACGGTCGGGGGAATCCACAAGGCAGAGCATCGCCTTGGAGTCGGCACGCTGCTTGAGGGCAAACACGCGGCGCACGGCCTCCTCGTTGGTGGCATCGCAACCGATACCCCAGATGGTGTCGGTGGGATAAAGGATAAGACCGCCCTTGCGGAGCGTCTCCACAGCACAGCGTATGTCCTCGGCTATATCTTTCTGCGTCATTTAGAATTCACTTGTGAAATGGAAATGTATGTGGGGGAAATCCTGCTGCGCCATAGTGAGCACATAGCCTGAATCGGCAAGGAACACATCGCGTCCTTCGCGGTCGAGAGCCATATACTGATACTTGCGCTTCTTGAAATTCTCGTATTCGGCCTCGTGACTGGGTTCGCACTCTATCCAGCAGGCCTTGTGGAGCGAGAGAGGTTCCCAGCGACACTTGGCATTATATTCATTCTCAAGGCGATACTGTATCACCTCAAACTGCAGCTGGCCCACCGTGCCGATAATCTTGCGGTTGTTGAACTGGTTGACGAAAAGCTGCGCAACACCCTCGTCCATGAGCTGGGCGATGCCCTTCTCCAGCTGCTTGGTCTTCATGGGGTCGGCATTCTCGATGTACTTGAACAGTTCGGGCGAGAACGACGGGAGCCCGCGGAAATGTATCTTCTCACCTTCGGTGAGTGTGTCGCCTATCTTGAAGGTGCCGTTGTCGGGCAGACCTACGATATCACCGGCCCAAGCCTCATCGATGGTGGATTTGCGCTGCGCCATGAACTGCGTGGGCGAAGAGAAGCGGAGCGTCTTGCCCTGACGCACATGAAGATAGGGAGCATTGCGCTGGAAACGTCCGGAGCACACCTTGCAGAAGGCGATACAGGAACGGTGGTTGGGGTCGATATTGGCCGTTATCTTGAAGATGAAGCCCGAGAACTTGTCCTCCTCGGGGGAAACGAGGCGCTCCTCAGCCTGTGTGGGACGCGGAGAGGGAGCTATCTCGACGAAGCAGTCGAGCAGTTCCTGCACACCGAAATTATTCAGCGCACTGCCGAAGAAGACAGGTGCCGTATCGGCCTGCAGATAGAGATTGTCGGCACCCTTCGCCACATCGTCGATGGCTGGATATACGCCCTCTATCATCTCGAGGTCGTCGCGCAGACGCTTCGCATCCTCCTCCCCCACCATTTCGTCGAGCTGTGGAGAATCGACATCCACCTCGATGCGCTCCTGCAAACGCTGCTTGTCGGCCTGAAAGAGATTGAGGCGCTGCTCGTAGATATTGTAGACACCCTTGAAACGCTGTCCCTGATTGATGGGCCATGAGAAGGGGCGCACCTTGATGCGGAGCTCCTCTTCGAGTTCATCGAGAAGGTCGAAGGGGTCCTTACCCTCGCGGTCCATCTTGTTGATGAAGATGATGACGGGAGTCTTGCGCATACGACAGACTTCCATCAGTTTGCGCGTCTGAGCCTCAACACCCTTGGCACCGTCCACTACGATTATGCAGGAGTCAACGGCTGTGAGCGTGCGGAAAGTGTCCTCCGCGAAGTCCTGATGACCGGGAGTGTCGAGGATGTTGACTTTGTAATCGTGATAGTCGAACTCCATAACACTGGTGGTGACGGAGATACCGCGCTGCTTCTCTATCTCCATCCAGTCGGATGTGGCGGTTTTCTTAATCTTATTGCTCTTGACGGCACCGGCCACTTGTATCTGACCGCCGAAGAGCAGGAGCTTCTCGGTGAGCGTCGTCTTACCAGCATCGGGGTGAGAGATGATGGCAAAGGTGCGTCTGCGTTCTATTTCAGGATTCATAGTTTTCTGATAAAAGTTCCAACATGCGGATGACAGGAGCCAAGGCTGCCGACGTCTCGGGGGAAACGGGCTTGCCCTGCATCTTCAGGAGCGTGACACCGTAGACGGCATCGAGGGCATTGGCCACATCGCCCACCTCTTCGTCCATACCCTTGGAGCGCAACTCGCCCAGAACGGGGAGCGCAGCACCGTAGGCTGCCTGATAGAAGGGTTTCTGAGGGTCGTCGAGAAGAGCCTGATGAGCATCCTCAAGGTCGGAAATGATATTGGTGAGCGCCTGAACGTGTCCCGTCTTCTGGCACATCTCCATCTGCATCATATCGATGATACCCTCGTACCACTCCCTTGCCTGCTCGAGTTGCTCGTCGTCATAATCGAAGCGCGTGAGATACTCGCTCTCCAGACGGTCGGCATTGAGGTCGTAGGCACGGATGGTGTCTTCCACCTGCATCATATAAAGGACATAGGCCACAATGTTGCGGGCCTTAAGTTTCTGTGCAATAAACATTTACAATACCGTTGTGAATATAGCCACGAGCGACGCAATCACGACGATGAGTCCCAAGATGCGATTGAAGAAGCGTATGGTGCGCACCTGGAAATGTGCCCTCGCCTTGTCGACGACGGCTGTAAGCACAAACCACCACATCAACGCTCCGCCGAAGATGCTTGTATAGCCCAGAGCCTGCAAGAGGTAGCGCTCGGGCACCACGAAATCCAGGCGGGCCATCATGGCCATAAAGAGGAATATAATCAGAGGGTTGGAGAGAGTGAGCAGGAAACCCGTACCGGCATTGTGGAAAAGTGTGCCCCTGCCGTTGGTGCCGCTGGGACGTATTTCCTTGGTGGGATTGGACATCATGCAGAATATGCCGAAGCAGAAAAGCATGAAACCTCCGATGACCTTGAGCCAGTAAAGATTGGAGGGTTTCTCCAACAAATCGAGCACCATCGCCATACCCACTCCCGTGATGACGGCATAGATGAGGTCGGAGATTGCTGCCCCCACTCCAGTGACGAATCCATACCAGCGACCCTTCTTGAGCGTGCGCTGCACAATGAGCACCCCGACGGGGCCCATCGGAGCACTGGCGATGGCACCTACAAAAATGCCCTTAACCACGAGTTCAAGCGTATCGACCGGCTGTATCCACATATAAAAACGTCCGCAAATATACGTCTTTTTTTCGCATCAACAAGGAGCAGCAAAGGTATTTTTTACTTTTTTTTACTTTTTTTTCAAATCTATAGCATTTACATTTGTTAAGTATTAAGAATATTCGTATCTTTGTCGCGAAAATGTGCTCGTATAAAGATATGGAAAAGAAACCATTCGTAATCGGCTTGGATTTGGGAGGAACAAACTCCGCATTCGGCATTGTGGATTACAAAGCAAATATCGTAGAGAGAGTGACAGTTCCGACAGGCGGACACGGTGCTGTGGAGCAGTATGTGAAAGACTGCGTATCGAGGCTTCTGCCGATAATCGAACACGTGGGAGGCATCTCGCAGATTCAGGGCATGGGTATCGGAGCTCCCAACGGCAATTTCTACACAGGCGAGATAGAGCAGGCCCCCAACCTGCCCTGGAAGGGTTGTGTGCCATTGGCAAAACTGTTTCACGATGCTCTGGGAGTGCCAGTCATCCTGACCAATGACGCCAACGCTGCCGCAATGGGAGAAATGACGTACGGCGTGGCACAGGGAATGAAGAACTTCATCGAGATAACGCTGGGCACGGGTGTGGGCAGCGGCATCGTAGTGAACGGACAGGTGGTATATGGCTGCGACGGTTTTGCCGGCGAACTGGGTCACACCATCATCGTGCCGGGCGGCAGGGAATGCGGCTGCGGACGCAAAGGATGCCTGGAGACATACTGCTCCGGTCCCGGTGTGGCACGCACGGCGCTCGAACTGATGGCACAGACACGCACAGAGAGTTCGCTGAGAAGCATCGTACCCTCCCTGCTAGTGAGCAAGGATGTGAGCATAGCTGCCGCAGACGGCGATGCCCTGGCGCTGGAGACTTTAAGAATCAGCGGACGACGTCTGGGAGAGGCTTTCGCCAATTTCATGAACTTCTGCTCTGTGGAAGCTTTCGTCATGTTCGGAGGACCTGTGAAGGCCGGCGAACCGCTCTTAAAACATGTGAGAGAGGCATTTGAGGAGAACGTGCTGCCGATATACAAGGGAAAAGCACAAATCCTGGTATCAAGCCTGAAGGACAGCGACGCTGCAATACTCGGAGCCAGCGCGCTGGCATTATAATTAACAAGGATTTAACCCCATAATATCATAACACTATGAAAAAAAACATCTATGCGCTGGGGCTTATTGCCCTGACCGTTGTCACTTCGTGCAAGGACGACTCGTATGATTGGGACAACCGTGACATGACATTGGAGTTCAGCAAGGAAACCGTATGGTTGCCGGACGGCAGTACGAGTGATGCCAAACTGGAGAACCTCTTCAGTATCGACCCCGGTCAGAACCTGAAGTACATTGTTGACCCCGAAACAGGTCGTGACAAGATGTACTGCTACGAAGGTGACGGCGAACATGAGACGGATGTGAACGTGCCCACCGGTTCTATGATTTGGACGGACGCTATCAATGTGGGAACAACCTCCACTACTGTGGAACTGGGCGAGCTCCCCGATTTCCTCAGAAACCCCGGAACGTGCTTTGATATCAAAAATCCCGTCATCCTGCTCAGGATAGATAAGACTGCCGGTGTGGACTTCAGAACCCGCTTGAGGATGGTGAGCGTGAAGGACGATATGGACGGCAAGACAGCTGAGACAAACAGTAACATCGATCTCACGCTGGAAGGCGACTGCTCCGGAGCAAACGCAAAGAAGTTCTATATCGCAGCAGAGAGCGTGCCCGACGAATATCTTCCTGAAGAATTCAGCGGAGCCAAATGGGTGAAACTCAGAAGCACCGGTATGGGCCCACACCGCACCATTCAGGAACTGGTGAAAGACCTTCCCGACGAATTCCGTATTGAACTCATCGATTATCAGGGTAAGACCGCTACTGTAGCAGGTGCCAGCAGCGATATCACCATCGACTACCTCTTCTACGCTCCCATGCGTCCGGATGTCAACTTCGCATTGAACGACAACGACATTGCCGACGGTATTAACAACGACATCAAGGACATCATGTTCAATGAATTCGTTGTGAACACCGACATCACAGGCGACCTTCCTTTGGTGATACGTCTGGAGCCCAAGGCTGTGGATGAGAATGGAATCGTGATGAATGAATTAGAGGTTGTGGTGAACAAAAAAGACTTCGTGGAAGTGCCCGGCGACAAGACCACAAACCTGGATATTCTGATACGTGCCAAGGACGGAGGCAGTATGAGCAGATATACAAAGAGAGACTTCAACTACTTCGACGGTATCTTCTTCGACTTCACAGTAAAGGATCCCTCAACCCCGGGAGAGAAAATCTTCGCCGACATGAAGATTAAGCTCACAAACATGAAGATGGGTGTGAAGGGACTCGGCTATGATGCCAACTAAATTACGCGAACGAGATACTTAATACAGTAACACACTAAAAAGAATATCAGTCATGAAGACTTTCAAATATATCCTCGGTGCAGTCTGCATCAGTGTCGCCAGTAGCGCAATGGCACAAAACCTCAACAGCGCGTATTTCATGGACGGATACACCTACGGCTATGAACTCAATCCCGCCAAAGACTATGAGAGAAAGGGATTCGTATCGATGCCCATTCTGTCTAACATCAACATGTCACTCTCCGGTAATCTCGACTACACGGACATCTTCTACAAACTACCCAACGGCAAGCTCGCCACGTTCATGCATCCCAAGATCAGCGCCGACGAAGCTCTGAAGAACTTCTCTTCACGTGAGAAGCTCGCTGTGGATATGCGTCTCGACATTATCAACTTCGGTTTCCACGCATGGAACGGCTACAACTTCTTCAACCTGAGCATGCGCTCCACCACCGGCTTCAGTGCACCGTACGAGCTTTTCGAGATGGCAAAGACACTCGCCAACAAAAACTACGACATCGGTAAGGTATGCACTCAGAGCACCACATGGATGGAAATCGGCTTCGGACACAGCCATCAGGTGACAGACGCCTGGAGAGTGGGTGGAACGATGAAGATTCTGTTGGGCGGCGCCCGCATGAACATGAAGGCCAATAATCTCAAGATGGAACTCGCAGGCCCCGACAAATGGATATTGACATCAGACGCTGAGATGGAAGTTGCTGCGAAGGGATTCACCTGGGGTGAAGACAAATATGGCAATCCTATATACAACACCGACCCTTACGACAACGGCGAACCACGTGAGCCCGGAATCATCAAGCTCAATAAAATGGACATCACAAAGGGAGGTATCGGCGGCGTAGGTCTGGCATTCGACTTCGGTGCAGAATGGGATTTGGAGAAAAACGACCTCGTGAAGGGTCTCAAGGTAAGTGCATCTCTGCTTGACTTCGGCTTCATCAACTGGAGTGACATACACAAAGCTAAAAGCGTGGAGAATAGCTACGAATTCGACGGCTTTAACAATATCAAGGTGAAGGACGGCGACGGCAGAACTTTGGGCAGTCAGTTTGATGACTTCACCACCGGTGTTTCCAAACTTTACAACTTCCAGGACAAAGGCACCGAGAGCGGTGCACGTATGCTGGGTGCTACACTCAACATCGGTGTGAACTACAAGATGCCGTTCTACAACAAACTGGACGTAGGCTTCCTCAACACGACACGCATTCAGGGAGCATACTCATGGAACGACACCCGTCTCTCTGCCAACATCCATCCCGTGAAGTGGTTGGAAGGCGGCATCAACCTCGGCTTTGGCACTCTGGGAGCAAGCTTCGGCTGGATTATCAACATCCACACCAGGGGCTTTAGCCTCTTTGCCGGTATGGACCGCATCATGAGCAAGCTATCCAAGCAGTACATCCCCACAAAGAGCTCTACAAACGTGAGCCTTGGTATCAGCTTCCCCTTCGGCAGCAGACAATAAAACATATTTAAGGTAATAAAGATATCTATGATTACATTCTTCAGAACAAACGACGGAAACATCATCGCCACAGAAAGTGCACAACAGTTCTCCCGCGAGGAGACAGAAAAACTCTCATGGCTCTACGGAGAGGCAGAAGCACTCAAAGAGCAGCGGCTCGACGGATTTTTTGTAGGTCCACGACGCGAAATGATAACACCATGGAGCACCAACGCAGTGGAAATAACCCAGAACATGGCGCTCAACGGTATCCGACGCATTGAAGAATACTTGCCGGTGGCAGACGAGAACGCAGACTACGATCCGATGCTGCAACGTCTCTACAAGGCGCTCGATCAGGATATCTTTACCGTGAACATTGAACCTGCTCCCATCCGCGAGATAACAAATCTTGAGGAATACAACGAGCAGGAAGGACTGGCACTTTCACCTGAGGAGATTGAATATCTCCATAAGGTGGAAGGCCAACTCGGAAGACCGCTGACAGACAGCGAAGTGTTCGGTTTTGCACAGATTAACTCGGAGCACTGCCGACACAAAATCTTCGGCGGCACATTCATCATCGACGGAGAGGAGAAGGAATCTTCCCTCTTCAAGATGATTAAACGCACTACAGAGGAGAATCCTCACCATATCATCTCTGCATACAAGGACAACGTGGCGTTCGCAGAAGGTCCCGTAGTGGAGCAGTTCGCACCCGACAATCACGCTACGAGCGACTGGTTCCGCGTGAAACCCATCGAGAGCGTCATATCCATCAAGGCAGAGACACACAACTTCCCCACCACCGTAGAACCCTTCAACGGTGCCTCCACAGGTACCGGCGGTGAGATACGGGACCGTATGGGCGGTGGTGTCGGTTCTTGGCCGATAGCCGGTACGGCAGTATATATGACCAGTTATCCCCGCACAAAGGAGGAGCGCGAATGGGAGCGTCTCCTGCCCGTGCGCGAATGGCTCTACCAGACACCGCGACAGATACTTACGAAGGCTTCAAACGGAGCCTCCGACTTCGGTAACAAGTTCGGTCAGCCGCTCATCTGCGGCAGTGTGCTGACATTCGAGCATCAGGAACCCAACGAACCGCTATACGCCTACGACAAGGTTATCATGCTGGCAGGCGGTGTGGGCTACGGCACAAAGCGCGACTGCCTCAAAGGCAAACCGCAGGCAGGCAACAAAGTCGTTGTCGTGGGGGGCGACAACTATCGCATCGGACTGGGCGGCGGCAGCGTGAGCAGCGTGGAAACTGGACGCTACTCATCCGGCATCGAACTGAATGCCGTGCAGCGTGCAAACCCGGAGATGCAGAAGCGTGCAAATAACCTCGTGCGCGCGCTATGTGAAGAAGAGGTAAACCCCGTGGTATCCATTCACGACCACGGAAGCGCAGGACATGTGAACTGTCTTTCAGAACTCGTGGAAGAGTGCGGCGGCCTTATCGATATGTCGAAACTGCCTATCGGCGACCCCACCCTCTCAGCCAAAGAGATTATTGCCAACGAGAGTCAGGAGCGCATGGGACTGCTCATTGACGAGAAACATATCGACCACGTGCGTCAAATCGCCGAGCGTGAACGCGCCCCGCTCTATATCGTGGGTGAGACAACCGGCGACGCACACTTTGCATTCCAGCAGGCCGACGGACGCCGTCCCTTCGACTTGGAGGTGAGCCAGATGTTCGGCCACTCGCCCAAGACGGTGATGGTGGACAAGACTGTGGAGCACCACTACGAGGATGTCAGCTACAATGCGAAGAATCTAAATACATATCTTGAGGACGTGCTCCGCCTGGAGGCTGTTGCCTGCAAGGACTGGCTCACTAACAAGGTAGACAGGAGTGTGACCGGCAAGGTGGCTCGCCAGCAATGTCAGGGCGAACTGCAGCTGCCGCTCTCCGACTGCGGCGTGGTGGCCCTCGACTATCAGTTCCACAAAGGCATCGCAACAGCATTGGGACACGCTCCACAGGCTGCACTTGCAGATCCCGCAAAAGGTAGTGTACTGGCTGTTGCCGAATCATTGACAAATATCCTGTGGGCTCCTCTCGAGGAAGGACTCGACACAGTATCGCTGTCTGCCAACTGGATGTGGCCGTGCCGTGCTCAGGAGGGCGAAGACGCACGTCTGTATACAGCCGTTAAGGCTCTCTCTGATTTCTGCTGCGCATTGGAAATCAACGTTCCCACGGGAAAGGACTCCCTCTCGATGACGCAGAAATATCCTTCCGGCCAGAAAGTCATCTCTCCGGGCACAGTCATTGTGACAAGCGGCGGCCAGGTGAGCGACGTACGCAAAGTGGTGAGCCCTGTGATGCAGAGAGACATAGCATCCGGTTTCTACCACATCGACTTCTCGTTCGACAAACTACGTCTTGGCGGCAGTGCCTTCGCACAGAGTCAGGGCAAGGTGGGCGACGACGTTCCCACGGTGACCGACCCCGAATACTTCAGGGATGCCTTCAACACGGTGCAGGAACTCATCAAGAAGGGTCTCATCCTCGCCGGTCACGACATCTCCGCAGGCGGTCTCATCACCTGCCTTCTTGAGATGTGCTTCGCAAACACAACAAACGGTATCGCCGTAGAGCTCGACAAGATAAAGGACGAGGACATCGTGAAGATACTGTTTGCCGAGAATCCCGGTATTGTCATTCAGGTGGCAGACGCCAACCGCACGGAGGTAAAGAAGGCGCTCGAGGATGCCGGTGTGGGTTATGTATATATAGGTAAGCCCTCTGCTTCTCGCAGCATCAGCGTGAAGAAAGGCAGCGAGACATACTCCTTCGACATCGATGCTCTGCGCGACGTGTGGTATGAGAGCAGCTATCTCATGGACACATACCAGAGCAAGAACGGCAAAGCAAAGGAGCGCTTCGACAACTACAAGAAGCAGCCTCTCATGTGGCAGATGCCCGCCGGCTTCACAGGTAAATACTCTCAGTACGGTATCAAACCGGAGAAGGACAACACTCCCCGTCCGAAGGCTGCCATCATACGTGAGAAAGGCACCAACGGCGAGCGTGAGATGGCATGGATGCTCTATCTTGCAGGCTTCGACGTGAAGGACGTGATGATGACCGACCTCGTCACCGGACGTGAGACGCTGGAGGAGATACAGTTCATCGTCTTCTGCGGCGGTTTCTCCAATTCCGACGTACTGGGCAGCGCAAAGGGATGGGCAGGAGCCTTCCTCTACAATCCGAAAGCGAAGGAAGCTCTGGACAAGTTCTACGCCCGCAAGGACACCCTCTCACTGGGTGTGTGCAACGGATGCCAGCTCATGATGGAGCTCAACCTCATCGGTTGCAACAAGGAGGCACGTATGCTGCACAACGACTCCCGCAAGTTCGAGAGCAACTTCGTGGGACTCAGCGTGATGAATAACAACAGCGTGCTGATGGGAAGTCTGTCCGGAAGCAAACTCGGCATCTGGGTGGCCCACGGAGAAGGCAAGTTCTCCCTGCCCGGCAAGGAAAGCGACTACAACGTGGTGCTGAAATACTCCTACGACGGTTATCCCGCCAACCCCAACGGCAGCGACTTCTCCACGGCAGGTATCTGCTCTGCCGACGGTCGCCACTTGGCAATGATGCCCCATCTGGAGCGCGCCTTCCTGCCCTGGCAATGCGGCATGTATCCCGCTGAGCGCATGGAACAGGATCAAGTGACACCATGGATAGAGGCATTCGTCAACGCACGTGAATGGCTGAAAGCTCACAAGGATTAATACGGTAAGAGAGCGATGCTGGAACTTTTCATCACATTCTTCAAAATCGGGTGCTTCACCATTGGTGGTGGCTACGCCATGATTCCCCTCATCGAGGAACAGGTGGTGACCCGCAAGCAATGGGTGAGCCAGGAGGAACTCACGGACCTGATTGCCGTTGCACAGTCGTGCCCCGGAATCTTTGCTGTGAACCTGAGCATATTCATCGGTTACAAGATGTATCGCACACCCGGTGCTCTGGTATGTACACTCGGCACTGCCCTGCCCTCCTTCATCATCATCCTGCTCATCGCGCTGTTCTTCCAGCGCTTCCGCGAGTACGCCATCGTGAACAGCATCTTCCGAGGCATCCGTCCCGCCGTGGTGGCCCTCATTGCCGCCCCCGTGTTCCGCATGGCACAGACTGCACAAATCACGCTTTCCACGTTGTGGATTCCCGCCGTGTGCGCTCTGGCCATCTGGCTTCTGGGTGTCTCTCCCGTATATGTAATACTGCTGGCCGGTATCGGCGGCTACACCTATGGTCAACTACTTAAATAACTGTCCGTCATGCTACTGATTCAGCTTTTTCTGGTATTCCTGGTTATCGGCCTTTTCGGTTTCGGCGGCGGCTATGCCATGGTGTCCATGATACAGGGCGAGGTGGTCACCTCCAACCATTGGCTCACCACGGGACAGTTCACCGACATCGTGGCCATTTCGCAGATGACACCCGGCCCCATCGGCATCAACACAGCCACATACGTAGGCTACAGCAGTATGGTGCAGGCCGGATACCCGGCGTGGATGGGTATTCTGGGCAGCTTCACCGCCACCTTCGCTGTGGTGCTGCCGTCGTTCATTCTCATGCTCATCATCTCAAAATTCCTGATGCACTACAAGGACCACCCCGTTGTGGAGAGCCTCTTCATCGGCATCCGTCCCGCTGTGGTGGGCCTGCTCGTTGCTGCATCGCTTCTGCTGATGACCCGTGAGAACTTCTCTTCTCCGGGCGAGGACGCATGGCAGTTCTTCATTTCCGTCTTCCTCTTCCTGTTTGCATTCATCGGACAGCGTGTCTATCACATCAATCCCATACGACTTATCGCCCTCTGCGCTATTGCGGGCGCCATACTATTATGATAAACAGAGAACTTATACGACAGAAGGTGGTGCAACTGATGTATGCCCACTATACCAACACAAACCGTCCTGCCGGCACGCTCGAGAAGGACTTGATTTCGTCGCTCGACAAAGCCTACGACCTGTATCTCTCGCTGCTGTGTCTGCTGCTGGAGATGGGACGCCTTGTCGGTCGCAACTACGATGCCGCTCATGCGCGCTCCCAACGTCTGGGTGTCAAGGCTCCTTCCACCAGACTCGTGAGCAACCGTTTCATGAAACAGCTGGAAGAGAATCTCGCACTTAAATCATTCAAGGAGCACCAGTGCATCGATTGGTCGGGCGAAGAAGAACTCGTGCGCAACCTCCTCAATGAGGGTCTTGCCCTGGAGGCCGTAGAGGACTATCTTAACGACAATGCCCCCACCACTTACGAGAAAGACCGCGAGCTCTGGCGCAACATCTACAGAAACGTCGTTGTCAACAACGAGCAGTTGGATGAATTCCTCGAGGATGAGAACATCTACTGGAACGATGACAAGGATGTCATCGACACTTTCGTGCTGAAGACCATCAACCGTTTCAAGGAGGATACCACGCCCGATATGCCTCTCCTTCCGCAGTATCGCGACGAGAGCGACAAGGACTTCGCCATACAGCTTCTCAGGGGTTGTCTGCAGCACGAAACGGAACTTCTGGATCTCATCGAGCAGAGCACGCGCGGCTGGAGAATGGAGCGCATCGCGCTGATGGACAGAGTCATCCTGCTGGTGGCTCTGTGCGAGATACAGTCTTTCTCCTCCATTCCACTCTCCGTGTCCATCAACGAATACGTTGAGATTGCCAAACACTATTCCGCACCCGGTTCCTCGCGCTATATCAACGCAACACTGGATGCTATTTCCAAGAAATTAACACTAAACAAAAAAATATGACACTTTTACAAGCAGCCGGGCAGCAAAGCAGCATGCCCATGATTCTTATGATGGTGGCCATCTTCGCCATCATGTGGTTTTTCATGATTCGTCCCCAGCAGAAGAAGCAGAAGGAAATCCAGAACTGGCGCAACAGCATCACCATCGGCACACAGATTGTCACTGCCGGCGGTATCTACGGCGTCGTTCGCGGTATCAACGAGGCTGAAAACACTCTCGACGTGGAGATTGCCAACGGTGTGCGCATCCGCGTAGATCGCAACTCAGTATATGCCCAGGCACAGTCTCAAAATAAGTAGGCTAAGACTCTGGCGGCGCATCAAGGCGGTGTTCTCCACCGAATTCATGCGCGATGTCTTCATCTTCATCGGTGCGCTCTTCGTTGCCACGGGTTTCTGGTGCCTGCAGCGTCTCAACGACACCTTTGAGATGGAGGTCGACGTGCCTATCTCCCTGGTAGGCATACCGCGCGGCGTCACTCTCACCACTCCCCTTCCCGAGAACGTACATGTGACGCTCCGCGACCGCGGCACACAGCTCATCAACTACATGCGCCACCACATGCAGCCCATCACTCTCGAATTCGCTCTCTACGACAACGGAGGAGCCACGGGCTGCGGCTATGTGCCCATCAGCGACGTGCAGCATGCACTCAACGTGCAGATTCTCACCTCCACCGTCATACAGCGCATCACACCCGACACTCTTGAGTTCTACTACAACCGCGGACTCCATCGTCGCATACCGGTTCGCCTCACAGGTAATGTCGAAACCACCGAGACACACTATATCCACGATGTGGCATTCTCCCCCGACACAGTAATCGTCTATGCCCCTGCATTGGTTCTCGACACCATGACGTATGCCTACACGGAGGATATCCACGTAAGCGGTATCGACAACGACTTTGCGGAGAACATCAGCCTGCGTCCCATGCGCGGTGTGAAATACGAGCCCGACAAGGTACACATGACCGCCCACGTGGACTACTACACGGAGAAGACACTCACCGTTCCCATTGTCGGTGTCAACTTCCCCGCCGACAAGGTGTTGCGCACCTTCCCCTCCCAGGTGGATGTCACGTTCCGCATCGGTGCGATGGACTATAATAAAGTCACGGAAAAGGACTTCGTGCTGACGGTATCCTATGAGGAACTCATCAATCACCACGAAGCCCGCTATCCCCTCGAACTGAAATCCATTCCCGACGGTGTCAGCTCGCCCCGACTCTCGCCCTCCCAGTTCGAATATCTCATCGAGCACACCCAGGATGATGTCCCGCCGATAGACACACAGGAAGATTTCACGGAATAAATCCCCCACTCTCTTTGGACAAGAACGAAGCACGCATCGACAAATGGCTTTGGGCCGCGCGTATCTTCAAGACGCGCACCATCGCAGCGGCAGCCTGCAAGAAAGGACAGGTCAGCATGAAGGGTGTCACGGTCAAACCCTCCCGTGTGATTCATGTGGGCGATATCATCGATGTGCGCAAGCCGCCTGTCACGTGGTCGTTTCGTGTGCTTCAGACCATCGAGCGCCGTGTCGGTGCAAAACTGGTACCGGAGGTTTTGGAGAATGTCACGCCGCCCGAGCAGTACGAACTGCTGGAGCTCAGCCACATCAGCGGTTTTGTGGGTCGCGCGAAGGGCACTGGGCGTCCCACAAAGAAAGACCGCCGCTCCCTCGACACCTTCACAGAAGATGTCCCCGAATTCTTCGGCGACTTCGCTTGGGAAGATGACGACGATGAAGACGAGTATGAAGAGGAAGGCACAGAAGATTAAGGCCTGAGCATACCCAAGACTACGGATTGTCGATGATGCGGTCGGGATGAGAGCAGGGCTTCTGGCGGCTGATGCGCTGGAGAACCTGTTCACGGGTGCAGCCGTCGCGCTCCATAACCCTGCGGATGCGCGTCTCAAGGGGAGCACGCACCTCCCAGAGCTCGTCAACACAGTCCCTCATGCCGGCCTCATCCAGTATGGCGGACTCCATCACCACCTCATCGGCATTCTGACGCCCGCACCACGCCTCGAAATCGCGCCTCACAGCAGGATGAACAACGGCATTCAAGGCCCTGAGATGCTCCTCGTCCGAGAAGAGCCACGCGGCAAGCCAAGGACGGTTGAGACGGCCGTCGGGCAGATAAGCCTCATCACCGGCAAGGGCGATGACGGCAGCCTTCAGGTCGGCATCCTGCTCCTGCAGACGCCTGGCCTCGCGGTCGCAGTCGTAGACGGGCACTCCCCTCGCCTCCATCTGACGGCAGACAAAACTCTTGCCGCTGCCGATGCCTCCTGTGATGCCGATACGCTTCATTTGTTGTTGTAGTTGCACATGGCAAACGACATGCCCGAGAGGCAGAACGCCTTGATGGCCTCCACAGCCACCAGAGCGCGCTCGTCGCACAGCTTGCTGTCCTCGGGAGAGAAACGGCTGAGGACAAAGTCCACCTGCGCACCGCGCGGGAAATCGTTGCCGATGCCGAAACGCAGACGGTTGTAGGCCTCAGTGCCCAGAACGGATGCAATGTGCTTGAGTCCGTTGTGACCCGCACTGGAACCGCTCTGCTTCATACGTATTGCACCCACGGGCAGCGAGAGGTCGTCCACCACCACGAGCATATTCTCCAGGGGTATCTTCTCCTCGTTGAGCCAGTAGCGCACGGCATTGCCGGAGAGGTTCATGAAGGTGGAGGGCTTCAGGAGCACCACCTCCGCATTCTTCACACGACCGCGCCCCACAAAACCGTAGCGCTTGTCGGCAAAAGCAATGTTGGACACCTTAGCGAAGGCGTCCAACACTCTAAATCCTATGTTGTGGCGAGTTCCGTCGTATTCGTCGCCGACGTTACCCAGCCCTACAATCAGATACTTCATTATGCTTCAGCAGCGGCAGCAGCGCTCTTGGCGTTACGTGTCATCTTAACCTGACATACCACTACGCTGGGGCTGGTGATCATCTCGAGGCCTTCGAAGTTCAGTTCAGCAACCTTGATGGTCTTGCCAAGTCCGAGAGAGGTGACGTCGATGTTCAGCTTCTCGGGAATTGCTGTGTAGGGAGCCTTCACCTTGAGGCTGCGTACGTTGGCAGCCAGCTTACCACCGGCACGAACACCCTCGGCCAGACCGTTGAGCTTGATGGGCACAGCCATCACGATGGGCTTCTTCTCGGTGATTTCATAGAAGTCGATGTGAAGTAGCTGGTCGCTTACGGGGTGGAACTGCAGCTCTCTCATCACGGCCTTGCACTCCTTGCCGTCGATGTTGAGATTAACACAGAAGATATCGGGGCTGTATACCAGATTGCGCACCTCGTCGGCTGTCACGCTGAAGCTCTGAGCCACGGGATTGCCGTCCTTGTCCTTCTTCTCACCATAGAGATTACAGGGAATCAAGCCCTGCTTGCGGAGCTGTGCGGTAGCCTTCTTACCAGTCTCGGTACGCATGGTACCCTTTACGTCGATTGTTTTCATTTTTTCTTGTTTTTGTGTTACTTTGTTTATACTATCATCACACTGTTTTGTGAAATTCGCGTGCAAAGGTACGGAAAATAGTTTAAAGTTTAAAGTTTAAAGTTTAAAGTTTTTGCGTTAAAGGGGCATTTTTGTGTCTCACGCACACATTTCGCGGGCGATGAGTTGCATGATATCCTCTTTATTCACGTCCAGCCACCTTGTCTGCAGTCCCTCGCGGGCTGCGACATCGACATTCACGCGGGCATCGTCCACAAATAAGCATTCCCCAGCCTGCGCTCCAATCTCGCACACAACCTGCCGGTATATCTCCGGATCGGGCTTGGCGAGATGCATCTCCTGGGAAAGGAACACGCGGTCGAAGAGTTCGTCCACGCTGAAACCTTCCTGCGCAAAGTCGTGAGCGAGGAGATGCTGCCAGTGCAGGTCGTTGGTGTTGGAGAGCATATATGTCCTATAGCCCTTCTCGCGGAGCGAACGTAACATAAGGAGACGCTCACGGGGAATGGTGCAGATGCAGCGGTTCCACGCATCGATGAGCTGGGCGGGCGTGGTACCCTCGTTGCACTGGGGCAGTATTGTGTCGATGAGCTGCTCTGTGGATATGTCGCCCGTCTGGTAGTCGGAAAGCAATTTTCCCATACTCAAGCCCTCGCATACGGGAGTGGCACCCTCGCTGTCGTCCTTGGCGAGGAAGGCGCGGGAGTCAAGTCCCACGGAGGCAAAACCCTCCAACATGCCCTGCACATTGAGGTCGAGCAGCACACCGCCGAGGTCGAAGATGATATTGCGGGGAAGCATGCGCTTATGCCTTGCGGCTGTCGATGTTGTCGCCCTCGGTCTCCTGCATTGCCTCGTCGAAGTCGGTGATGCCGTTCTCCACGAGGATGTTGTACCACTGCACGAGTTTCTTCATATCAGAAGGAAAGACACGATCACGGTCAAAATTAGGTAACACATCCCCCACAAACTCCGCCAAATCTTCCTTGGAAGCCTTTTTGGGGTCAACAGACGCTATCTTGCCACCCTCTTTTTCAAAAATATTCTTCAGCACCTGACGCAAAGGCACCTCCTCCGAGTCGGTATACATAGCGATATCTGCCAAAGAAATCACACGGTCGGTGCCAAAAGCGGGCATACGTTTCTTTGTCTTGTCGAGCGTCTCCACAATGAGACTGCGGTTGCCTCGGCTCACGAGTCGGTAGAGGCCCGGTTTGCCGGCAATGGCGAGAATTGTTTCTAACATATATTTGCGTTTTTGATTATTTCTATTATCACATCACGTGCCTGCTCCATACTCCTGACAGGAACGTATTCCTCGCGAGAGTGGAATTTGATTCCGCCGGCGAAGATGTTGGGACAAGGCAAGCCTCGGAATGAGAGCTGAGCTCCGTCAGTGCCGCCACGTATGGGTTTCACCTCACAATGGCCGCACACAGTCTCGATGGCCTTGCGGGCGAGCTCCGTGATATGCGGTTTGCCCTGCAGCTGGGAGAGCATATTATAATATGTGTCGGAGAGCTGCACGAGCACCGTCCCAGCTCCGTATTCCTCGTTAAAACGCTCCGCCATATCGAGCAGCACGTGCTTGCGCATCTCGAACATCTGGCGGTTGTGGTCGCGTATGATATAAGAGAGGTGAGCCTCCTCCACATTGCCGCTAAGCGAGGTGAGATGATAGAAGCCCTCATAGCCCGCAGTCTTTTCGGGCACCTCGTTCTGGGGCATCGTCTGCGCGAATTCCGTTGCGATGAGCACCGCGTTGCGCATCTTGTCCTTGGCATAGCCGGGATGCACATTGAAACCCTTTACGGATATCTTTGCTGAGGCAGCATTAAAATTCTCGTACTCCAGTTCACCGGCCTGACCTCCGTCCATCGTATAGGCCCAGTCGCAGCCGAACTTCTCCACATCAAAGAGATGAGCACCCTGTCCTATCTCCTCGTCAGGATTGAAGGCAATCCGAACCTTTCCGTGCTTCACCTCCGGATGCTGCAACAAAAACTCCATTGCACTCACTATCTCTGCAATACCCGCCTTGTCATCTGCCCCGAGCAGCGTGTTGCCGTCGGTCTTCACAATGCCATCCTCCACATGAGCTTTAACGTCGCGTCCCGAGCAGTCGGGCGACGTGTCAAGATGGGCAATGAATCCCAAAACGGGACGCTCCTCGTCACAGTTGGCGGGAAGCGTAGCGTAGAGATAAGAGTGCTCATCCAGTTCCACATCCTGAAGACCGAGAGCCGTGAGTTCATCGCGCAGCATCTCTGCCAGAACGCGTTGTCCGGGCGTTGAAGGACACACGGCGGCATTTGCCTCCGAGCTCTGCGTGTCCACAGCGACGTATCTCAAAAATCTCTGCAACATGGCGTTTAAGCTGTCTTATTCGGGCTGCTGAGCCTTCAGTTCCTCATAGAATGCAGCACGGGCTGTGTTAATATAAGGATACAGCCACAGACAACCTATGCCGAGAGTGAGTATCGCAAGAAGAATCCATCCTATGAAGGAGAAGTCAAGGCAAAAGAGTTCCCACTTGTGACCATCCATCATACGCATAGATTTCTCAATGGCCTCATTGCCGGAAACCTCCTCATCGTCGTCCTCCAGAATAAACGGAGTCATAGCATAGGAGTATGACTTGATGATGCCGGGAATTATAAGCAGAAGGCTCCAAAGCCATGTGTACAACATGGTGAGCACCATAGTAATTAACACACGGTTGTTGAATTCCTTGAAAATATACATAACATCGAACTTCTCACCTCGCAACTGCTTAAGGAACGACACCGTGAAAGCGAATGTCATAGGTGTAAGCAACAGGGCAGCGATGAATCCGCCGACTATGGGTACCACTGTGCCACAAGCTGCAGAAGCAGCAAACGACACAACAAAATAAACCAATGTAAATACAGCGGCTTCTCCCCACACACCACTCAAGGCCTGACGTGCCTCGGCGCGGAAATCTGAAGAATTTTTCATATCTTTATTTTAAGTTTTAGTTTTCAAGCGTAAAAGTACGACAAGTTTCTTTTTCAACCGTTTCACAGACGCAAAGGTACGAACTTTTTCCAATATCAGCGT
>JAGDCM010000092.1 GCA_017958545.1 Bacteroidaceae bacterium
AACGATAGCAAAAAGAAGTGAAGGAACTTATTCTGAATTGAGGAGTAAGTTCCTTGCTTTTGCTCTGCCGGTGAGAAGCGCAGAGGAGGCCTTGGCTCTTGTGGCGGAGTTCC
This sequence comes from Bacteroidaceae bacterium, assembly GCA_017958545.1. Taxonomy (GTDB): domain Bacteria; phylum Bacteroidota; class Bacteroidia; order Bacteroidales; family Bacteroidaceae; genus Physcousia. The sequence goes on from JAGDCM010000092.1 coordinate 114, forward strand.
AGAAAGAATATTTCGACGCCCGTCACGTCTGCTGGGCATATCGTCTCGGAGCAGAAGGGGAGGAATACAGAAGCAACGACAACGGGGAGCCTTCCGGCACAGCGGGCAAGCCCATTCTGGGACAAATCGTCTCTGCCGACCTGTCGGATGTGCTGGTGGTTGTGGTAAGGTATTTCGGAGGCGTGAAACTGGGCACCTCGGGACTCATCGTCGCCTATCGTACGGCTGCGGCAGAAGCTCTTGCCTGTGCAGAGGTTGTGGAGCGCACAGTGGACGAGCAGTTCACAATGGGATTTTCCTATGAACAGATGAATACCGTGATGCGTGTGATTAAGGAATACTCGCCCACAATCGTTTCTCAGGAATACGAAGGAAATGAGGTGCGCATGACTCTGTCGCTGAGGCAGTCGTTGGTGGCACCGTTCAAGGAAAAGTTCAATATCAACGGGCGGACGGTGGTCCGTTTTGACCTATGAGGAATTTCATGCGGATGATATGCGGCATCGTTATGACGCTTTTGATGAGCGGGTGCAGCGACAAGAACGACAGAATCGGTAAGACGGAAGTGGTGATAGAAACCGACAGGGGAAAAATCACCTTGCGCCTCTTCGACGACACCCCCGTGCATCGTGACAACTTCATCCGTCTGGCCAAAGCAGGTGCCTACGACGGTATCATCTGGCATCGTGTGGTGAAAGATATGCTCATTCAGAGTGGAGACCCCAGACTGAAAGCCAGAGGTGAAAAACTGATGGTGGACACTTCACAGATGAACTATACGTTGCCTGCGGAGATACATTATCCCAGACATTATCATCGGGCGGGAGCTTTGGCAGCTGCGCGTGAGAGCAATGATGTGAATCCGGAGAAGAGAAGCAGCGGCACACAGTTTTATATCGTCGGAGGTACGGTATATACTCCGGGAAAACTGGCAGAAGTGCACCAGCTGATGCAGGATGCCGACACGCTGCACAAGATTCCTGCACTCACGGAAGCACAAAAGAAAAGCTACACCACGAAAGGCGGTGCAGCTCATTTGGACGGAGAATATACCGTATTCGGTCAGGTGGTTGACGGACTGGAGGTGGTGAAATACCTCACACGCACACCGACAGACGACAAAGAGCACCCTCTCAAGGAGATTTGCATCAAGAGGGTGATAGTGAAAGATTAATTTGCGGCCTTGAATTCGTCAAGGAAGCGCAGATCGTTTTCAGAGAACATACGGAGATCCTTGACCTGATATTTCAGGTTGGTGATACGCTCGATACCCATTCCAAAGGCATATCCGGAATAAACTTTCGAATCTATGCCGTTAGCCTCGAGAACAGCGGGATCCACCATACCGCAACCCAGAATCTCAACCCATCCGGTGTGCTTACAGAATGAGCAGCCCTTGCCGCCGCACAGATGGCACGAGATGTCCATCTCAGCAGAGGGTTCCGTGAACGGGAAGTAGGAGGGGCGCAGACGTATCTTTGTGTCGGGACCGAACATCTCCTGCGCAAAGAGAAGAAGCACCTGCTTGAGATCTGTGAAGGATACATTCTTGTCAACGTAGAGACCTTCCACCTGATGGAAGAAGCAATGTGCACGGGCGGAGATGGCTTCGTTGCGATACACACGACCCGGACATATTACGCGGATGGGAGGCTGCTGGCGCTCCATCACACGTGCCTGCACGGACGATGTGTGCGAACGGAGAATAATGTCGGGATGTGATTCTACGAAGAACGTATCCTGCATGTCACGTGCCGGATGGTCGTCAGCAAAATTCATGCTCGAATACACATGCCAGTCGTCCTCAACCTCAGGACCTTCAGCCAAGGTGAAACCGAGACGTGAGAAGATATCGACTATCTCATTCTTGACAATGGTGATAGGATGGCGGCTTCCGAGGGAGATGGGATAGGGAGTGCGGGTGAGGTCGATGTTTGCACCTGCAGTTTCCTGTGTGGCCAGACTCTCCTTGAGAGCGTTGATACGCTCCTGGGCAAGTGTCTTGAGTTCGTTGATTTTTATACCGACCTCCTTCTTCATTTCCGCAGGTACACTACGGAAATCCTCCATCAGCTGGGGGATGAGGCCTTTCTTCGATAGATACTTAATACGGAGCGCTTCGGCATCCTCTAATGTCTGAGCATGGAGCTGTTCCATCTCAGCCTTAATCTGTTGTATTTTATCAAGCATAAAGCTTTGCTTTTACTGAAAATCTCGTGCAAAAGTATAAAAAAGTTGAGAGTTGGACAGCGAGTGGAGAAAGTTTTTTATATTATTTAATGTTTTTTTTGTAATTTTGTGGTCATAAATAAAAACAGACCACTCGGTTCATGGTAAATAAGGGTTGTTTTCTGCTATTCCCGATAGTGATTCTGCTCATGGGAGCATGTCAGGGAAAGTCTTCTCCGGAGGTGACGGAGACACCGGTTGATAGCACTCTACTCATCGTGGAAAGCGACACTCTGGAGGTGGATGAAGAGGAAAAAATGCCGGAAAAGGCAGACGGAACGTTTGACGACTTCCTTTTCAATTTCATCCGTAGCAGCAAACTGCAGAAAGAGCGTGTGAGATTCCCTCTTCCCGTAGTGATGGAAGACGGGTCAAGACAGTTTATGAACGAGGGGGACTGGACGGACGAATTCTATTTCCTCGCTGAAAGCGATTACTACACTATACTGTGGAATACGGAGAAACAGATAGAAGAAGAAAAGCGTGATACTGCGGAAAATGTGGTGAGTGTGGAGCACATACTCCTGGTGAGTCAGGAAGTGCGTCGCTATGATTTTCAGCGCAAGAAGGGAAAATGGATGCTCGTGAGACTGAGATTCGTACCTTTTGACGAAGGTAATGTGGGAGACTTCCTGAAATTCTACAGCCAGTTTTCCTCAGACAGTATATACAGGGAAGCTCATATATCAAAGTATCTGGACGTGAGTCTGATGGATCCTGTGGATGATATGGAGAGGATTGAGGGTTCGATAGAGAGGGAGCAGTTCCCGATATTCTGTCCGGATGTGCCGAGTGTGAGTATCTCCAACATACGTTACGGTCAGCCGTACAATGATTCCACCCGGATGATACTGCAGAAGACAAGTGGTGCCAATGAAATGCAGGAAATATTTACTTTTGCAAAGCACGGTAAGGACTGGAAACTGGTAAAATACGAGAACTGAACGTTGGAAGTAGGCAGTAATATATCCATTCGGAACACATTTCACATTCCTGCGAAAGCACGTACGTTAATCACTTACGGGCGAGAGGATGTCGATGAACTTGTGACATATTTGCAGCACGAAGGTTGCGGGCAGAAGGTGTTGCATGTGGGAGCCGGCAGCAATCTCTTGTTTATGGGGGATTATGAGGGTATAGTCCTTTACAGCGACATCAGGGAAATAAGTACGTGCGGAGAATATGTGCGCGCTGGTGCAGCATGGGTGATGGACGACCTGATAGCGTGGACATTGCGCAACGGACTCTACGGATTGGAGAATCTTTCCCTGATACCGGGTACCGTTGGTGCTGCAGCAGTACAGAATATCGGAGCTTACGGTTCTGAAGCGGCAGAATTTATTTGCGAGGTGGAAACGCTGGAACTCTCGACGGGATGTATCCGTATATGGAAACCGGAAGAACTGGAATACGGTTATCGCAAATCTGTGTTTAAGAAACCGGATATGTGGGGACGTTATGCTGTCCTGTCGGTGACATTCAGACTCTCGCGCACGTTCGTGCCTAAATTAGGTTATGGAGGATTGCGCAACAGGGTCGGTACGGATAATCCTACTGCAGAACAAGTGCGACAGGCTGTGATTGACATCCGCAGGGAGAAGTTGCCGGATCCGGACGTATTAGGCAACGCAGGAAGTTTCTTCGTGAATCCCGTGGTAAAAAAAGAAAAGGCGGACGTGTTGAAAAGCCAATATCCGGAGATGCCGAGCTACGATGTGGAAAACGGTGTGAAGATTCCTGCGGGATGGATGATAGAGCAATGCGGCTGGAAGGGAAGGAGTCTGGGACCTGCTGCGGTGCATGACCGGCAGGCTCTGGTGCTGGTGAACAGGGGAGGAGCTACGGGAGAAGATATAGCACGCTTAAGTGATGCTGTGTGTAAGGCTGTATGGGACAAATTTGGCGTGGAGATACGGCCCGAGGTAAATTTCATATGAAGTGTTTTGAGAAAACCTGCAGATTAAGGAAAACTTTTTAATGGGAAAAGTGCCTTAAGTCTTCTTTTTTCATTATCTTTGCGCTCGAAAATTTAATTTTAGTATGATAAAGATTACTTTCCCTGACGGCAGCGTGCGTGAATACGAATCTGGCGTAACAGGACTTCAGATTGCGGAGAGCATAAGCAGCCGTCTGGCACAGGACGTGTTGGCATGCTGTGTGAACGGAGAGACAGTGGAACTTAACCGTCCGATAACACAGGATGCAACAATCCAATTATATAAGTGGGATGACAAAGAAGGCAAACATGCTTTCTGGCATACGTCTGCACATCTTATGGCAGAGGCGCTCCAGGAACTGTATCCCGGTACGCAGTTCGGAATAGGACCTGCTATCGAGAACGGTTTCTATTACGATATCATGCCCGCAGAGGGTGTGGTGATTCGCGAGGCAATGTTCCCGGAAATCGAAAAGAAGGTGATGGAACTCGTACAGCGCAAGGAGGCTCTTGTGCGTCGCGATATTTCCAAGGCAGATGCGCTGAAGTTTTTCGGTGATAAAGGTCAGACGTACAAGAATGAGCTGATTGCAGATCTGGAAGACGGACACATCACGACATACACTCAAGGTGCATTCACGGATCTCTGCCGTGGTCCCCATTTGATGTCTACTGCTCCGATTAAGGCCTTTAAGGTGCTGAGCACATCTTCTGCATATTGGCGCGGTGACGAGAAGCGTCCGCAGATGACACGTATCTACGCCATCACATTCCCAAAGCAGAAACAGCTGCAGGAGTATCTGGATTTGCTTGAAGAGGCTAAGAAGCGTGACCATCGCAAGATAGGTAAGGAGATGGAGCTCTTCATGTTCAGTGACATGGTGGGCAAGGGACTTCCCATCTGGCTTCCCAAGGGAACTGCGCTCCGTCTGCGTCTGGAAGATTTCCTCAAAAAGATACAGAAGCGTTACGGCTACCAGCAGGTTATCACACCGCATATCGGTGGAAAGCAACTGTATGTGACATCCGGACACTGGGCTCACTATGGAGCAGATTCCTTCAGACCTATTACAACTCCGGAGGAGGGTGAGGAATATCTGCTGAAGCCGATGAACTGTCCTCACCACTGTATGATTTTTGCATCCAAGCCACGCTCTTATAAAGAACTGCCTTTCAGATGTGCAGAGTTCGGAACGGTGTACAGATATGAGCAGAGTGGAGAGCTGCATGGCTTGACACGTGTACGCTCATTCACACAGGACGATGCTCATCTGTTCTGTCGTCCGGATCAGGTGAAGCAGGAATTTATCCGTGTGATGGAAATTATACAGATTATCTTCCGTGCGCTGGACTTCAATAATTTCGAGGCACAGATATCATTGCGCGATCCCAATAACAAGGAGAAGTATATCGGTTCCGACGAGGTGTGGGATGCAGCAGAGAAGGCTATTATCGAGGCTTGTGAAGAGAAGGGCATGAAGACAACCACAGAGTTGGGCGAAGCAGCTTTCTACGGTCCGAAGCTTGATTTCATGGTGAAGGATGCTCTGGGACGCCGTTGGCAGTTGGGCACCATTCAGGTGGACTACAATCTTCCCGAGCGTTTCCAGTTGGAATACATAGGAGAGGATGGCAAGAAACATCGTCCCGTGATGATTCACAGAGCTCCGTTCGGTTCGATGGAACGCTTTACGGCTGTGTTGATAGAGCACACAGCAGGTAAGTTCCCCTTGTGGCTGGCTCCGGATCAGGTTGCCATTCTGCCGGTGTCGGAGAAATACCAGGAATATGCAGAAAAGGTGCAGGCTTATTTCGAGACACAGGATGTCAGAGCATATATCGACGACCGTGCTGAGAAGATAGGCAGAAAGATTCGTGATAACGAACTGAAGCACACTCCATACCTTCTGATTGTAGGAGAGAAAGAACAGAATGAAGGTACTGTTTCCTACAGAAAACAAGGCGGTGGAGAGCAAGGATGCGCAAAAATGGAAGATTTTGCAACAAAAATCAACCAGGAAGTGCGTAATATGACAGAAAATTACTAACTTTGCACCCGGTTTTTGTCTCAATTGAATGAAAAAAGACAATTTAAAGTCGCAATATCGTATTAACGGACAGATACGTGCCCGCGAGGTTCGTATTGTAGGTGATGGTGTAGAGAGTCAGGTGGTAAGTCTTTCCAAAGCACTTGATATGGCATCCTATCAGGGTGTTGATCTTGTTGAAATTTCACCAAACGCGGAGCCTCCCGTTTGCAGGCTTATTGACTACTCGAAGTTTATCTACCAGCAGAAGAAACATCAGAAGGAGATAAAGGCCAAGCAAGTGAAGGTTGAAGTCAAGGAAATCCGTTTCGGACCACAGACGGACGACCACGATTATAATTTCAAGCTAAAGCATGCGCAGGGCTTCCTTTTAGACGGTGACAAGGTTAAGGCCTACGTGTTCTTCCGTGGACGTTCAATTCTCTTCAAAGAGCAGGGCGAGGTATTGTTGCTGAGATTTGCTCAGGATTTGGAGGAATACGGAAAGGTGGAGCAAATGCCCCAACTTGAGGGAAAGCGCATGATAATGTTCATCGCTCCTAAGAAAGCAACAGGATCAAAGAAGCCTGTTTCTGTAGGTGACGCTGCAGATTCTGAAGACGAAACAGTAGCAGTAAAGCGTCAGCCTCAGCAGAAAGCGAAAAAGGAATATACTGGTCCGAAAGTTGAAGGCGAGACATTTGATGATTGAATAAAGTGAACGGTGAGCTGTGCTTTTTGGATGCCGGCCACCAAATATTAATTAATAAATAATAAAAAAAATGCCAAAAGTTAAAACTAATTCCGGTGCTAAGAAGCGTTTTACGCTGACTGGAACAGGCAAGGTAAAGCGTCGTCACGCTTTCCACAGCCACATCTTGACAAAGAAGACCAAGAAACAGAAGCGCAACCTTGACCACACGGACATCGTTGTGACAGAGAACATGAAACAGGTTCGTGACCTTCTGTGTATGCGTTAAGGAAGAACCCAATTTATTCACTTTTAATTTTACAGAACTACTATGCCTAGATCAGTAAATCACGTAGCTTCACGTGCTAAGAGAAAGAAGATATTGGGTTTGACCAGAGGTTACTTTGGCGCCCGCAAGAATGTATGGACCGTTGCCAAGAATACTTGGGAGAAGGGTCTGACTTATGCATTTCGTGATCGTCGTAACAAAAAGCGCAACTTCCGTGCTCTTTGGATCCAGCGTATTAATGCCGCAGCTCGTTTGGAAGGTTTGAGCTACAGCCAGTTGATGGGTCTGTTGCACAAGGCTGGTATCGAGATCAACCGTAAGGTTCTTGCCGACCTCGCCGTCAGCAATCCCGAGGCTTTCAAGGCCATCGTTAAACAAGCTAGCAAGTAAGGAATTTTCAGTTATCCCTCGCTTTCTACAGCGGGGGATACTTGAAAAAGGAGAGATGGCAGAGTGGTCGAATGTACCGCACTCGAAATGCGGCGTGCTCTTACGGGCACCCAGGGTTCGAATCCCTGTCTCTCCGCAAAGACAATGAAAAAAGATAGCCTTCGTCGAGAAGGCTATTTTTGTTGCCCTGTAAACAGGATTCAGTAGATTATCATATATGAAAACGGCTATAATCGGAGGTGGTGCGGCAGGTTTTTTCTGCGCTGTTAACATAAAGGAGATGCTGCCGGAGATGGATGTGATAATCTTTGAGCGCAGCAGGAAAGTGTTGTCTAAAGTTGCAATCTCCGGAGGGGGACGTTGTAATTGTAGCAATTCCTTTGATGGGGTGAAAGACCTCTCTGAGGTATATCCTCGTGGGCATCGATTAATGAAAAGACTGTTTCATGTGTTTGATTACAATGATGCCTATTCATGGTTCGAAAGACATGGCGTCCGACTTGTAACTCAGGACGATAATTGCGTTTTCCCTGCAGCTCAGGACTCCGGAGTCGTTATCGATTGCTTTCAGACGTATGCGAAACGTTTTGGCGTAGATGTACGGATGGGACATAAAGTGGAGTCTTTGGATGATGTAAAAGACTATGATTATGTCGTAGTTACGACCGGTGGTTCTCCGAGTGGACAGGGGCTGTGTTGGTTGGGGGAACTGGGTCATGAAATAGAATCTCCCGTACCTTCTTTGTTTACGTTTGCCATTAATGACGACCGCATGCATTCGTTGATGGGATTGGTGAAGGATGTGGCAGTACGTATTCCCGGCACCAGGTTTTATTCGGAGGGTCCGATGCTTATTACGCATTGGGGAGTGAGTGGGCCAGCAATATTGAAACTCTCGAGTTATGCAGCCAGGTTTCTTTCGGAGAACGGTTATTCCTGTCCTTTAAGTGTCAACTGGCTGGTGCAGCAGGAATCGGATGTAAGAAAGCTTATAGACGATATGATGGAGATGAACGGGAAGAAACAGGTGTTGTCTTATGGTATAAATGGTTTCTCTAGCCGTCTGTGGCTGTTCGTTGCAGAAAGAGCTTTGGGGATAGACTTTCAAAAGCGCTGGGCGGAATTGAATAAAAAAGAAATAAACCGCTTGGTAAATACCCTTACAAACGATGTATATCAAATCTCCGGACGTGCGAAATTCAAGGATGAATTTGTTACCTGCGGAGGTGTGTCATTGACTTCTGTTAATCCTTCGACACTTGAGAGCAAACACATCCGTCATCTGTATTTTGCAGGAGAGGTGCTTGACATAGACGGCGTTACCGGAGGTTTTAATTTTCAGGCAGCGTGGACTACGGGTTATACTGTAGCAAAATCGATATGTCAGGAAGCCTTGATGTGATGGCTTACTATCTCCACAAGACGTGCAAGGTTTTCTTTTGTGTTTGCAGCCAATACACCTGAAGGCTTGGTAGGGTCAAGAGGTTTGCCCTGCAGGTTGGAGATATATCCTCCGGCCTCAGACAGTATTAGAAGAGAAGCTGCATAATCCCACGGGGAAAGACAATATTCGAAGTAAAGTTCTATGTTGCCATTGGCCAAGTAACATAGTTCTGGCGCAGCAGCCCCAAAACGTCGCACATCGTTGGATTGCATGTACGTTTCCAGAATGATATCAGAGCAAACTTTTGCATTTTCCTTGTGATACACGCACATAGCAGTACACATTATGCTGTTTGCAAAGTTGCGAGACGAAACATGAATGGGTTTCTCGTTGAGCCATGCTCCTTTGCCTCTCTGTGCGGAGAAGCACTCGTCTGTGCGAGGCAGGTACACAACTCCAAGTTCCATCAGTCCGTTTAGTTGCAATCCTACGGAAATGGCACATTCTCGTATGCCACGTGCATAATTGGCAGTTCCGTCGATAGGATCAATAATCCATACCGCAGATGTTTCCGTTGATTTCCCCTCCTGATAGACAACATCCTCCTCTTCACACAGGAACTGTGATTCCGGCATGAGGGCAGACAAACGTGAAATCAATGCTTCTTGCACAGCAATATCAGAAGAAGTTACGATATTTGCAACTCCGTCTTTCTCGATAATCTCAAAATCAGAAGTTGATTTTGCAACGAGGCCGGAAACCTCTTTTACAATATCTATAAGTGTTTGAAGTTCCATATCTGTATGCAAAAATATAAAAAAAGAAGGAGAAGTGTGAGTTGTGCTGCTTTTTTCTTTAACATTTTGTGAATAATGTTGTATCTTTGTAAACACAAGTATAATCAAAAGTAAGTAAATGCTATGAAAAACGTGATGTTTCTATTCGGTTTTGTGTTATTGCTGATGACTGGTTGTAAAGATGCAGAGACGAATGATAAGGGCAAGGCTGAACCGGAGGTTATGAAAGCAACAATAGGTGACGGCACTTCTATGCACAATCTGATGCTTGTTAACGGTGATGATACCCTGTGTCTGGTGATGGACGACAGTACGGTATGCAACACAGATTTAGTCGTAGGCAAGACCGTTGTTGTGACGATATGCGAACGGGATGGGGCTCTGGCGGCAGCAACTGTCAATGAGGCAAAATAAATGTTGAGCATTTAAATCAGGTAATGCGACTGTACGTTTTCAATCCGGAAAACGATATGGCCCTTGCAAACGGGTCTGCAGGATATGTTCCACCTGCGCCTATTCGCAAATTTCGTGAAGACAATTGGACTCTGCCAAAGATATGGGCTGGAGAAAATGATGTTGTCTGGGACGGAAAAGAAAGTCTCTGCGATTATGATATTACGGAAGTGTATCCCTGGGGGTGGTCAAGAGCGATTGTACATGAGTTGCAAAAGGCCGGAGTTAGAAGGGATGTGATGCCCTCTGACGAATGGATTGATAATATTAAAAAGCTATCTTCCAGAGAGTTTGCCGCTAAAATTCAACAGGAACTTAAACTTGATGTTGCTGTATGTCAAACTTGGGAACAGGTTGAATTGTTCGTAAGAAAGCATGGACGCAGTGTAATGAAAACGTTATGGAGCAGTAGCGGCAAGGGACTGATGATGACAGATGCAAACAATGCCAGAGCTTGGATGGAAAATGCTGTAGCACGTGATGGGGCTGTCGTGTGTGAACTTTGGATGGACAAGGAACTTGATTTTGCCTTGGAGTTTTATATAGACAAAGACGGTACGCCTGTTTATGAGGGTTTGTCCATTTTCAATACTGCTGCTACAGGCCGTTTTCTCGGGCAAGACTGCCGTGCCGAATCTGAAAGGAAACAATTGTTATTAACAAAGGTTGAAGAGGAGGAGCTGAAAACACTTATAGATTGGTGGCGTACCCGTTTGACGTCTTCGGATATAAGGGCATTTGGATACTACGGACCAATGGGGATTGATATGCTTGTCGATAATAGGGGAAGAATAAACCCGTGTGTTGAGATTAATTGGCGTATGACAATGGGGCATGTGTCAATTTGGTGTAATAAAACACAAAAAAACATTGATATTTTGAACTTTTTTTGATATCATGGGTGTTGGAATAAGTTTTTTTTGCTATTTTTGCATGTGAAATGTATGTATATTAACAAAAATTATCATATCAATACCATGTTTAGAAAAATTAAATGGATGCTGCCTGTTCTTTTGCTCGGTATTACAGTTTCTGTCAATGCCCAGACAGAAGAGGACACGGAAGTCAGTGAAAATGCAACTCCAGCTAAGGTTGTGGAGAAGGGGTATAATCGTTTCCAGCTAGACTACAATGGTACATGGTGGACAGGAAGTGCTACAGGTATGGGGGGCAGCCAGTTCCAGAAGACAGCAGCTGTAACTAACGATAAGGACTTCTTCTGGGGGTTTGATGCGAGTTATTTGCGTGGAATAAGATTGGCTAAATCTTTACCTCTGTACCTTGAAGTGGGAGCATCGTTGGTTTATAGCAGTATTGACAGCGAGGAGAGTAACCCGGAGAATTACGAAGGTGAAGACAAGTGTGATGTTACCGTCCGTATGTTGTCTTTTGAAGTGCCGGTTTTCTTGACATATCGTTTTAAGTTTAAAAACGGTATGCATGTGTCACCTTATCTCGGAGCAAAATTCCGTGCCAACGCAATGATGAAACTTGCCTACGTTAAGTCTGTGCGTGGTGAGAAATATGAAACGAATGACCTTTTTGAAACAGAAAGTTATACCTATCAAGGTGAGGAGTTCCCGTCAAAGTATCGCCGTTTCCAGGCATGTGGTGAAGCTGGTGTTAACTTTGGCTATAAGATGCTGAATCTTAAAGTGGCTTACTTTTATAACTCTTCAATCTATAAAGGCGAAGATATTAATCACGAAGAGTTGTCGTGTGCTCAGCAGGGCATAATCGCCGGTGTGGGTGTAGAATTCTAAATCATCTGACATGGCGGCTTTGGCCATTGTCATATTAAACTGGAATGGGCAGGAGATGCTGGAGCGTTTCCTGCCCTCTGTTTTGCGTAACTCAACAGGTGCAGATGTCTATGTGGCAGATAATGGCAGTACAGATAACAGTTTGGACTTGTTGCGGACGAGATTTCCTTCTGCAAAGGTTATTGAGTTAGGTAATAATTACGGTTTTGCTGAAGGTTATAATCAGGCTTTAAGTCGTTTGAGGGACTATACCTATTATCTTCTGCTCAATAGTGATGTGGAAGTGAAGTCGGGATGGCTTACAGCAATGATGAACTACATGGATGAGCATCTTGAAGTTGGTGCGTGCCAGCCTAAGTTGCTCTGCCAATGGAATCCCACACATTTTGAGTATGCCGGTGCTGCTGGTGGTTATATAGACGCTCTTGGATATCCGTATTGTCGTGGTAGAATATTCAATACGGTGGAGAAGGATGAAGGGCAATATGACACAGTTGCAGAGGTGCATTGGGCTTCAGGAGCTGCACTGTTAGTCCGCTGTGAGGATTATTGGAATGTTGGAGGTTTGGATGGCTCTTTCTTTGCACACCAGGAGGAAATAGACCTCTGTTGGCGTTTGTGGCGCAGTGGGAAAAAGGTGGTATGTGTGCCTCAAAGTGTTGTCTATCATCTTGGGGGCGGTACGCTTCCAAAAGGAAACCCCAGAAAGACGTATCTCAATTTCCGCAACAACATATGGCTCTTGAAGAAGAATCTGCCGGACGAAGACTATCGCAGAGTAATGCGCTGGCGTCTGTTATTGGATGCTGTTGCATCGCTGCAGATGCTTCTCACCGGGCAGTTCCGTAGCGCATGCGCTGTATGGCGTGCTCGCCGTGATGCCCGTAAGTGTTGTAAGCAATATCAAAGGTTTGGTGCTTCGGAATATAGTATTAAACTTAGGCCTCAGAGCCTTCTGTGGAGTTATTATATTAAAGGAATAAGAAAATATTCGGACTTATTTTGACAATGAAAGGTAAGTGGATAGATAAGGTTGTCATCGATGCCCTATGGAGCGGAAAGCATCGTGTGGAGTGGACACTGAGAGAGGATGTGAATGTTCTCAGCGGCGTTAACGGGGTGGGTAAGTCTACCATTATAAGACGTCTTGAGGAGGGTCTTGCAGGGAAGACAGAATTAGTGCATATCACATACAGACCGATAGAGGCTCAGAGTGTAAATTACGATGTGGTGAGGGGGTACGAACCGAAACCTATCACCCGTGAACTGCTTCTTAAGGTAGCGCATGTGACGGAAGAAATGGACGTAGAAGAGAGAAATGCATTTCTTGATATCATAGATTCTTTGTTGGAAGCTACGGGCAAGACAATTATTCGTACAAGTGCCGAACCGCGTTTTAATCACGAGGGTGAGATACTTACTCTGGAGCAGCTTTCTAACGGTGAGCGTCAGATGCTGTATATTTTGCTCACAATACTCGTTCAAAACAAGGAGGCAGGAGTGCTTCTTATGGATGAACCGGAAATATCTTTGCATATCGAGTGGCAGCAACGTCTGATATCTCTTATTCGCCAGATAAATCCAAATGTGCAAGTCATTCTCACAACCCACTCTCCAGCCGTTATTATGGATGGGTGGACGGATTGTGTGACTGATGCATCGGAAATCATTGTGAACTGATTTGCTGTGAAGCGCCTCACCGATAATCTCACGAGCGACTATATTGCGTCTGCAAATCGTCTTCGTCCCAAAGGGGCGAGGAAGCGGATTGTCGCTTATGTAGAGAGTTATGAGGATATTTCTTTCTGGCGCGGCATTCTTGACGAGTGGGAGACGGACGAGTTTTTCTTTGAAGTGATGTTGCCCTCTCGCACTACGCTGGGAAAAGGGAAGAAGACTGCTATGATGAATGATTTGGGGAAGGGGCTCGGACAATGGATGATAGCTTGTGTCGATGCAGATATGGATTGGCTCTTACAGGGACACACCCAAATGAGCCGAATGTTGTGCGATTCTCCTTATGTGATGCACACCTATGCCTATGCTATTGAGAATCTGCAGTGTTGGGCACCTGCTCTGCATTCTGCATGTACCATGGCAACACTTAATGACCACGAGCTGCTCGACCCTGTGCAATTCATGGAGGAATATTCCCGTATTATATGGCCGTTACTGGTGTGGCTTGTGTGGTGTTACCGTAATGATCATTACAATCGCTTCTCTTTGATGGATATGTCTTCGATTGTTTCTTTCCGTGATGTCAATCCATATCATGTGGAACTTACGTTGGAGCATGTTCGCAAGCAGGTCAATCGCCGTATAGCATGGTTGCAGCATAATTTTCCCGAGGCGAAGAGGACATATCCAAAAGTAAGGGAGAATCTTCTCCAGATGGGACTGACACCGGAGACGAGTTATATGTATATTCACGGACATAGTCTATGGGATGGGGTAGTGATGCCTCTCTTGGAACCGGTTTGTGTGATGCTTCGTCGCTATCGTGAGAAAGAGATACAGCGCCTTGCAGAACACGCAACACAGCGACAGAACGAACTCTCGGCTTATCAACATGCACAGAGTCCTCTCGATGTTGTTTTGCGCAAAGGTACTGCTTACAAGCAGTCTCCTCAGTATCAGTGGATAAGTGCAGACTTAAGACGACTGATGACAGAAGTGGGCGCAGCGAAATAGTGATCCATTTCCTGGATAAGACCTGCCAACGAGAAGACCACCACGATATCCCCGGCTTTTATTTGTGTGTTGCCGCTAATTGGAAGTCCCACGCCGTCGCGTACCAGACCACCGAGGGTAACACCCCTCGGGAAACTCATTTCTGAGATTTTGTCTTTTGTGATTTCACTGCCTTCCTGTGCAATAAATTCTGCAACATCGGCATTTGCTATTGTGAGTCGGTGAAGCGAAGCCACATCGGTGTTCATCATCATACGGTAAATGTGTGATGCCGCAATAGTCTTCTTGTTTATAATGGTTCCGATGTCCAACTTCTCTGCAAGTGAGACGTATTCCATGTTCTCAACCTGCGCCACGGTCTTGCGCACACCCAGTCGCTTTGCTGCCAGACAAGCCAGTATGTTGTTTTCTGCGTTTGGTGTCAATGCACAGAATGCCTGCATTCCTCTGATACCTTCATCCAGCAGAAGGTGTGTGTCGCGTCCGTCTCCCTGTATAATCATCGCGTCTTCTGCATCCAGCAGTTCACTTAGTCTCTGACAACGCGCCTCATTCATTTCTATTACTTTGAGACGCATGTTCTCCGGACGGTTCCTTATCACGTGGAAAGCTATGCTTCCTCCTCCCATTACCATAACGTCTTTCACATCGGCATAATTCTCCTTGCCGACGAGTTGCCTTATCGTCTGGATGTGCTTCTTTGTCGTCATGAAATAGGCGATGTCGCCCTTGAGCAGCTCCGTATCTCCCGTTGGTATGATGGTTTGCTCGTCTCGTTTCACGGCAACAATATGATATGGTGTTTCTGCGTCACATAGTTTTTTGAGCGGTTTCCCGTAAAGAGCTACGGCTTCCTCTCTCAGTTTCACACCGAGCATCACAAGAGCTCCTCCATGCACTTCCCAATATTGTCTTGCCCACGAGCGCTTCAGTCCCTCAATGATTTCTGCCGAAGCAAGTGTCTCGGGATATATGAGCGAGTCGATGCCCATTCCCTTAAAATGCTCTTGCGCAGCCGGTTGCATCCATTCCCAGTTGTCCACTCGTGCCACAGTCTTCTTGGCTCCGAGTGTATGAGCCAGTGCACAGCATGTCACATTTGTGGTCTCCGCCGGTGTCACAGCAATGAAAAGGTCTGCGTGCGGTACGCCTGCTTCTTTGAGTCCTGCGATGGATGTGGGTGACACGTTGAGTGTCATAAGGTCGTAGTCCGACGAAGACAGCGCTTCTGTCTTATCTGGATTCTCGTCCACGACAACGATGTCTTGATTCTCCTTTGAGAGTAGTTCTGCCAGATGTGTTCCTACAGAACCTGCGCCTGCGATGATGATTTTCATATTATCGCTTTCTTTATGTTCTCCTTATCGAGTCCCACGATGTGGTATAGTTCTTTCGGTGTGCCGTGTTCCACAAAGTTATCGGGCAGTCCCAGTCGTGTGATGGGTATGTCGTACCCATGGTCGTTAATCCATTCCATCACGGCACTTCCCATGCCTCCTGTTCTTGTGCCGTCCTCTACGGTAACAATGCGTTTGAAACGCTTTGCGATATCTTCCAACAGCTTTTCGTCTAGTGGTTTCAGATAGCGCAAGTCATATACAGCAGCCGTTGTACCTTCTGCTGCTTCCAGTGCCGTATATCCTATAGGTCCAAGTGTCAGCACGGCCACATCTCCTCCCTCTTTGAGGCATCTGCCCCGACCAATCTCTTTTGGACCGGCAGGGTGGGGTGCAGTCCCATATTGCTGGCGACGTCCTCTGGGATATCTGATGATGAAGGGCCCATCCTGTCCGAAAGCTCCGGTGCGCATCATCTCTCTTAGGTCTTCCTCGTCCAAGGGTGAGCAGATGGTGAGTCCCGGGATGGGTCGCAGGGCTGCCATATCGAATGCTCCGTGATGCGTCGCTCCGTCTTCTCCCACAAGTCCTGCTCTGTCCAGACACATCACTACGTGAAGATGTGAGATAGCTACATCATGTATAATGTTATCGTATGCTCTCTGTGCAAACGACGAATATATGTTGCAGAACGGGATGAGTCCGTCTTTCGCCATTCCTGCAGCAAATGTCACAGCATGGCCCTCGGCTATTCCCACATCGAATGCTCTCTCGGGCATTTCCTTCATTAGTATATTCATTGAGCAACCAGTCGGCATGGCTGGTGTTATGCCGTATATGCGGGGGTCTTCCTTTGCCAGTTCCAAAAGCGTCTCACCGAAGACATCCTGAAAACGTGGTGGCAATCCTTCGCTTGCGGTCTTTATTCTCTCACCTGTCTCAGGTATGAAACGTCCAGGTGCATGAAAAACTGTTGGGTTCTTCTCTGCAGGTTCATAGCCCTTTCCTTTCACTGTGTTGATGTGCAGGAGTCTTGGCCCCTTCATATCTTTTATGCGTTGCAGCGTCTCCACCAGTCTCACCACATCATGTCCGTCTTCGGGGCCGAAATATCGTATATCCAGTCCTTCGAAGATATTGCGTTGTCCCAATAGCAGACTCTTCACAGAGTTGTTGAATCGAAGGATGGAGCGTCGTCTCTTGTCATCCATCCATCCCCATGCGCCTAGTTTCATTGCGGCAGTATTGCGCAAGCTGTTGTAGAACGGTGATGTGTGCAGGTTGTGCAGATACTGTTTCATGCCTCCCACCGCAGTGTCTATACTCATGTTGTTGTCATTGAGTATGATGAGCAGATTGTTGGGGGTGGTAGATGCGTTATTTAGTCCCTCAAATGCAAGTCCTCCGCTCATGCTGCCGTCGCCTATCACTGCCACCACATGACGTTTGATGTGCTGTTGTTCTGCAGCCACAGCCATTCCCAAAGCGATGGATATACTGTTTGAGGCATGTCCGCAAGTGTTGGTGTCGTATTCGCTTTCTTCTGGCGAGGGGAAGGGCTTGAGTCCTCCCATGTGGCGATTAGTGTCAAACACTTTTCGTCTGCCAGTGAGTATCTTGTGCCCGTATGCCTGATGTCCCACGTCCCACACGATGCGGTCTTCCGGAGTGTTGAAGACGTAGTGCAGAGCCACTGTCAATTCCACAGCTCCCAGCGATGAGGCAAAATGCCCCGGATTATCGCTGAGTGCCTTAATAAGAAATTCTCTCAGTTCCCTGCATACCTGTGGCAGTTGTTCTGCAGGCAGTCGCCTTAGATCTTGGGGGAACTCTATACTATCAAGGAGTTTATAGGCCTCGTTTTGCACTACTTCGTCTTATTTTCCTTGCAAAAGTACGAAAAAAGTTAAGAGTGGAGTCACGGGAGTGGATAGTTTTTTGTAAATTTGCCGGAAATAATGTGAAAACAGCGTCCAACTGATGGATTCTTCCCTGCGATATGTGCTTCTAGGCAGTTGTTTTGCTCAAAATATTGGGCAGAAGATGTGCCTTGCAGGATGGCAGGCTGTGGTGAATCCTCTGGGCACGCTCTATAATCCGGAAAGTCTTCGCTCTTGCCTCTCTCAGGCTTTAGATGGTGGAGAGTTGCCCCTCTTTTTCGACGATGCTATGCAGGAGTGGCGTTGTTGGTTGACAAATACGCGTTTCCGTGCTTCTTCCCGTGAGGAATGCGTCCGTATGGTCGGTGAAGCTTTTGCCGCTCTGCGCGACAGACTTCTTGCAGCCGATGTCCTTATCCTTACGCTTGGTACTAATGTTGTTTACACCACGCAGCATCCTCTCTCTCCAGAGACTTCCCTCGTGGTTGCCAACTGTCAGCGACAGCCCGACATTCTTTTCCGTGAGCATAGAATGAGTGTTTCTGAGGTGGAAACCTCTCTCCTGAAACTTCTGCATTGTCTCCGTCATCACAATCCCCGTTGCCGTGTACTTCTCACTGTCAGTCCTTACCGTTATCGCAAGTACGGTCTTCACGGCAATGCGCTTTCCAAGGCTGTTCTCCTGACGGCTGTTGACAATGTGCAGCGTGTGGAACCGGATGTGATGTATTTCCCGTCTTTCGAGATTATGATAGACGAATTGCGTGATTATAAATACTATGCCTCCGACGGACTTCATCCCAGTGAGGAGGCCATTGATATGTTATGGAAAAGATTTCAAGAATTTCCGAATGGATAGGAGCTCGTGTTGTGGGGTCTGCAGATGGTGTCGTGGAACATTTGCTCACCGATTCGCGCAGTCTGTGTTTCCCTGAGACCACGCTCTTCATTGCCATTCGCACAGCTAAGGGTGACGGGCATCGCTACGTGGCCGATCTTATTGCTCGCGGAGTGCGTATGTTCGTTGTGGAGCAACTTCCGCCGCAGCCGGATCCCTCTGCCACATATCTCCTTGTAGATAATTCCCTGCAGGCTCTCCAATGCCTTGCTATGCGCCATCGTGAGCGTTATCGCATTCCTGTTATAGCAATCACGGGCAGCAACGGCAAGACCACTGTCAAAGAGTGGCTCTATCAGATGCTGTCGCCCGACTATGTAGTGACGCGTTCTCCTCGTAGTTACAATTCCCAAATAGGCGTTCCTCTTTCCGTATGGGGACTTTCCGGTCGTTCTCAGATAGGTATCTTCGAGGCCGGTATTTCGCAGCCCGGTGAGATGGAAGCGTTGGCTGCCATAATAAAACCTACGATAGGTATTTTCACGGGTCTCGGTGATGCTCATCAGGAGTTCTTTTCTTCTATGGAAGAGAAACGCCGCGAAAAGTGGCGCCTCTTTGAAGGCTGTCAGCGTGTTTTTTCCATAGGGGAGGGTAAAGACCCGTTGCTCGAGGGCAAAAAACTCTGTGCTGAGGTGTGTCGATATTTCGGTATGGACGAGGATGTTATCGCATCGCGACTGCAGAATCTTGAATCTGTTGCAATGCGTCTTGAGGTGAAGCAAGGACGACACGATTGTGTACTCATCAACGATTCCTACAACAACGACCTTTCCTCCCTTGATACGGCTCTCGATTTCATGATGCGTCGTCCCGAACGCCGTGACCGTCAGCGTGTGCTCATCCTCTCCGATATCTGCCAGACGGGACTTTCCAATGAGCAGTTTATCCGTCACGTGCGCGCTCTTCTCCAGAGTCGCGGCATTGACATCTTCATAGGTATTGGTTCTGTGTTGTCGCAGAGCGGGCTGGGATATGGCTTTGCAAATACGGAGTCGTTCCTTCGCAGCGATTTGTTCCAAAGACTACGTGGGGCTCTCATTCTTATCAAGGGTGCCCGCCACTTCCGTTTTGAAGTCATTACGAGTGCATTGGAGCAGAAGGTTCACGAGACGGTGCTTGAAGTAAATCTGGCTGCGGTGGTGGAGAACCTCAATCACTACCGTTCCTTCCTTCTGCATGGCGCTTCTCGTGAAACGCATGCCACACCGTTCGTCTGTATGGTGAAGGCCGACGCTTATGGAGCCGGTGCTGTCGAGGTGTCGAAGACGCTGCAGGATCAGGGCGTTTCCTATCTTGCTGTTGCTGTGGCAGATGAGGGAGCCCAGTTGCGAGCTGCCGGCATCACTACGGGTATCATGGTGATGAACCCCGAGATGTCCAGTTTCGACACTCTATTCGAATACAATCTCGAACCAGAGGTTTATTCTTTCCGTCTGCTTGATGCCCTTGTTCGCGCAGCAGAGAAGTCGGGTGTTACGGATTTTCCTGTTCACATCAAACTCGATACTGGTATGCACCGCCTCGGTTTTGACCCCGAGAAAGATATGCCTGAACTCCTCAGTCATCTGCATCGCCAGTCAGCAGTTGTGCCCCGCAGCGTGTTCTCTCATTTCGTGGGTAGCGACAGCGACAACTTCGATGCCTTCTCCCGTGAGCAGTATCGTCGCTTCACAGTTGGTGCCAACGCTCTTCAAGAGGGTTTTACCCATCACATCCTGCGCCACATCTGCAATTCTGCCGGTATAGTGCATTTCCCTGAATATCAGCACGACCTCTGCCGTCTCGGACTTGGTCTCTACGGTATCGATTCGCGCACTAACGCGATGCTCTCCAATGTCTCCACGCTCAAGACCACCATCCTCCAGATACACGACATTCCGGCTTCCGAGACGGTAGGTTATTCCCGCAAAGGACGTCTGACGCGCGATTCCCGCATTGCAGTGCTCCCTATCGGTTATGCCGACGGTCTCAACCGTCTTCTGGGTGGTGGACGAGGTTACTGCCTAGTTAATGGTAACAAGGCTCCCTACGTAGGCAATATCTGTATGGATGTCTCGATGATAGATGTCACCGATGTGCCTTGCCAGGAAGGCGATACAGCTGTTATCTTTGGTGAAGCGTTGTCACCAAGTGTTCTTGCCGAACTCATCGGCACCATTCCCTACGAGATACTTACCTCCGTATCCTCCCGTGTCAAACGTGTTTATTTCCAGTAATACACCGTCCTCCAGATGAAGCATTCGCCCTTTTTTCTCGTCGTGCTTTTTATTGTGCTGGTGGTATTTATTGTGTCATCTGCAACTAAAGGAGATAAGCCTTATTATGAGAACGATAGCATAGATACTCTAAAGTATGACTTGAATATTGTTTCGACTCCTTTCTACGAGCGTCCGCAGCTCTCCGACGACGACTTTCTTGTGGAGCATACGGGTTTTGCTCTCTCTTTCGATATGGAGACCAACTGCCCCCGCTGGGTGGCTTGGGAACTCACAAATGAGGAGGTGGAGACGAAGGCTGTGGTGCGAGGCAACGACTTCAGGGGCGACCCTCTTGTACCTGCCTCTCACAGGGTGGAGGCTGCCGATTATCGTGAGTCGGGCTACGACCGCGGTCACATGTGTCCGGCTGGTGATATGAAGTGGAGCAGCCAGTCGATGTCCGACTGTTTCTACATGAGTAACATCTGTCCTCAGGTGGGTGAACTCAATCGCCGTTGGTGGGAGCATCTGGAGTCGGCCTGCCGTCGCTGGGCCCGTCAGGAAGGCAGCGTGTATATCTGCTGTGGCCCTATCTTCAAAAAATCCCGCCGCGTGAAGACGATAGGTAGGAAAGATGTCAAGGTGCGTGTGCCCAACGGTTTCTTCAAAGTTGTATTGTCGCTGCGTGAGGGCAGTGAGAAAGCGATAGGCTTTGTTTATTCCAACCGCGACAGCCGTCAACCGATGGATTCTGTTGTGTGCACGGTGGACAGTGTTGAGAAGCTCACAGGTTTAGACTTCTTTCCTCTGTTGCCTGATTCACTGGAGGATAGGGTAGAGTCCACCTCCAATCTCAAGGCCTGGAAGTGATCCTTCCTTGCGGACGAGAATACCGCTCTGGCACGATGCCGCCCAGCGTCTCTTTTATGTATTGCACCACCACATCCCGGCACATTATCGTTGTGGCTTTAATGATGGGACAGCCTCTCAGCACGTTGTTGAAGCCTCCGTATTTATAATACGACCTCACCGCCACGCTGTAGCTCTTCTCCGGGTCTATTGCAACGTACTTGCCGCTTTCTTTATCCTCCACCATCACTTCGCTCACCGTGTGGCAGCTCACGTGTATGGTGTATCTCAGTCCTGCGCATTGTGGGAAGTTGCCGTCGGGTTCGGGCAGCAATATCGTGCTCTCCTTGAGTGTTTCGATGATTTGTGCCCCTGTGGCCCTGATGAGGTATATGGTGTTGTCGTAGGGCGACAGCGCTGTGATATTGCCATAAGTGATGGTGCCGGCCAGTACGTCGTTGCGCAGTCCGCCTCCGTTGTCCAGTGCTATGTCCGCATTGAAGAAATGACGGTAGGCATCGGTCACCAGATCACCTGCGTTGGTTTCCATGAGACGCACGCTGTAGTTGCCTTTTTCGTCGGTCACGGTGAGGGGGAAGTCGCATCTGCCCACCACTTTGTCTGCCTTTGCCTTTATCAGCGCCGTCACACTGTCGGTAGTGGCCTTCACGCGGGCGTTCTCGTAGGGTATCTCCGTTATCGGGATGAGTTCTGTCTGGAATTTGCCGTCCTTGATGAGCAGTTTGCCCACGTAGGCGAACAGAGTTCCCGTCTGGGTCACGATGACGGGTGCGCCATCCCTGTTCTTCACCTCCTTGCCGGGTACCACAGAATGGCTGTGTCCGTCGAGCACCACGTCGATGCTCCTTGTGGCTTCCACCATCAGGTGAGAATTAAATCCCATCGACTGTGTCTTTTCTCCCATGTGCGACAGCATCACAACGTAGTCGGCTCCCTTA